>NZ_CP014835.1:743333-1115000 GCF_001598035.1 Streptococcus halotolerans
TCGGTGAGACTAACCATATCAGCAATGGTCCCAATAGCCACCAAATCCAGAAAGTCACTAGGGATAGCTTCTAAAAGTGCACAGGATAATTTAAAAGCAACACCCACGCCTGCCAAATGCTTGAAAGGATAGTTTGACTCTGGATGTTCTGGATGAACAATGGCAAAAGCATCTGGCAAATCAACTGGCAAGCTATGATGGTCTGTCACAATCACGTCAACCCCATGCTCTTGCGCATAGGCAATAGCCTCATGGCCAGCAACACCATTATCCACTGTCACAATCAGCGAAATATCTTGTTGCTCAATATAATACTTGTAGACACTTAGGTTGGGACCATACCCATCAGTGAAACGGTTAGGCAAATAGACCTGAACTTCAGCTCCCATCATCTCCAAGGCTTCCTTGACAACACTAGCACTGGTCATACCATCGGCATCATAATCACCGTAAACCAAAATGTGTTCATCATTTTCAATAGCCTGACGAATCCGATTGACGGATTTTTCCATATCGTGTAATAAAAAGGGATCGTGAAGTTTAGCTAAATCCGCATTGATAAAGTCATCCAATGCCTCTTCTGTGGTAATCCCGCGATCTACTAAAAGCTTGGCGGCGATAGCATCCAATCCTCTTTTTTTAGCTAATTTCAAAAAGCTGTCATCTACTTCGTTAGCTTCTATTTTCCAATTGTATTTGGACCTTATCATGTCTCTTTTTTACTCTTTTCTATTCCGAAATCAATCTTTACCAGTATATCAAAAAAAGGCCTAAGAATCACCCTTAGACCATGAGTTACCACGGCATACGCCTGAAGAAAAGGTATATCACTTCTTTTTAGAGACATCTGTGTTTTCAAAAACATTTCCTAGCAGTTGCACAATGACAGGAGTGATGCCTCATTTTCAGAACATTATATAGTCAAATGGATCAACTTTGAGACAAAGAACTGAGATGCGGGTAGCACTTGAGTAGGGCAAGGCGAAAGCGGTGACATCTCAACCTTAATTCAAAAGACTATAAACCGTTTTCTAATTCAAAAATAGCTTTTAAAATGAAAAACTGTTTTTCTGAAAACGAGAGCTTCTTCAGACATTTGACGTGCATGAGTTACTGACAGATTAAGCGTTTGTTTTTAGTAGTCCCCACGAATATAATCATGAACGTCTTTCCAGTAAAAATCACTCAGTTTTGCCAACTCTGCATCTGAAAAATCTTTAACAGATGCCGCAGCGATGTTACTGGCTACTTGCTCTGGATTTTTAAAGCCTGGAATGACCGTTGAAATACCTTCTTGCTGCAAGAGCCATTTAAGAGAAGTTTGCGCCAAGCTGTTACGATCTTGCGCAATCCAACGTACCTGTTCAACCAAATCAATGGCTTTTTCAAATGGTAGACCGCCAAAAGTTTCACCGACGTTAAACGCTTTTCCATCTTTGTTAAAATGACGGTGATCATTTTCAGGAAATACTGTCTCTTTACTGTATTTTCCTGACAACAGTCCACTTGCTAATGGGACACGCGCTAAAACGCCAACGTCTTGTTTTTTTTGCTTGTGAAATCATTTGACTAACTGGTTTTTGACGTAATAGGTTAACAATAACTTGCAAGCTACTAGCATCAGAGTGGTCTAAAACAAATTTGCCTTGTGCATCTGTCTCCACCGAAACGCCATAGTAACGGATAAGTCCTTCTTGTTTTAATTGCTCCAGAACGCTAAAGATAGACAGGTCAGATAGACAGGTCCTCAAGAACTTCTGTTGAGGGGCAATGAATTTGGTACAAATCAAGACTTGATACGCCAAGGTTTTGCAAACTATTTTCACAGTAAGCACGTACCTTATCATAAGTGTAGTTATCTAGGTTGGCAAAATCGTCTTTACGACCGAACTTAGTTGCTACAAAAATACGCTCGCTGCGTTCTTTAAGCAATTGCCCAAGTAAACGTTCGCTACGACCACTACCGTAGACATCTGCTGTATCAAAAAAATTGACACCTTGGTCTACTGCAGAATGCAGGCTTTCTAGCGCTAGTTCCTCAGACGTGTCACCCCAATCACCGCCAATAGCCCAAGTCCCTAAACTAACTTCACTGATTTCCATATCAGTCTTTCCTAAACGATTGTATTTCATAAAGGTCTCCTTTTAACAATGATTATGCTACATCATAACTGATTTTCGTTGGTTTCTCCCAATAATCCTAAACACAACCTTCTTTACCCTGTAGCTCTATACCTAAAATCATAATCGAGGAATTTTATTTATAATTAAAAACTTTTCTAGCCATAACGTCGCTAAGGCGTGGAAAGAGGGTATAAATTTTATGGGTTGCAGCTAAACTAAAGGGCATGTTAAGTTCACGTTTGTTTTTTCCCATCACTTTAACAATTCTTTTGGCCACATAGTCAGGTTTGAGCGTAAATCTTTCAACACTTTTGAGGTAGTCGCCTGACGGGTCCGCTTTGTCAAAGAACTTGGTTGCAATCGGCCCCGGATTAACGGTTGTTACGTAGACGTTCCTGTCAGCTAGTTCTAAGCGTAAGGCATTTGAAAATCCGATGACTGCAAATTTTGTCGCTGAATAAATGGTTGATTTAGCAGAGGCTATTAAACCAGCCATTGAAGCGATATTGATGATATGCCCACGGCCTTGCTCAGCCATACGTTTTCCAACAAGTCGTGAGAAATGGATACTTGCCAAGGTATTAACATCAAACATTTCTTCAATCTCATCAAATGCATAGTCATCAAAGGTTTTGAATTCTCCAAAACCAGCATTATTGACTAAAATGTCAATACGACCATACTGGAGGTAAATCTGATCAATTACGGAAGTCACAGCCTCACTGTCTGTGATATCAAGGCCGATGCAGGTCTTATTTTCCACATGTCGGTACATCGCTTCCAATTTTTCTTGACTTCGACCCAAGAGAATCAAGCCATCTTCATTTGGAAGTCGCTTGATCATTTCTTCGGCAATACCACCTGAAGCACCAGTTATGACAATAATGCGTTGACTCACAGTATCTCCTCCTCATCTAAATCAAAAACAACTTTTACATTTTCAAAGACTTTGGCAGCCTCTCGTTCTAGTTGACGACAATCTCTTGATAGAAATCGTGGACTAATATGATTAAGCAGCAAGCGTTTAGCACCTGCTTCTTTTGCTACTTGTGCTGCCTGCATATTGGTCGAGTGCCCATGAGACTTAGCTAACTTGTCGTCGCCTTTTCCATAGGTTGATTCATGGACCAAAACATCAGCACCCAACCCCAGACGAACACTGGCATTCGTTTTTCGAGTGTCGCCTAAGATAGTCACTACCTTGCCTTTTTTAGGTTCTGAGATAAAGTCATTAGCAATGATTTTAGTACCGTCGTCCAAAACAATATCTTGGCCATTTTTGACTTTACCAAATAATGGACCAAATGGAACACCCGCTGCGATAAGCGCATCAGCATCTAGACGGCCTTCTAAGTCTTTTTGAACCACACGATAGCCCACACAGAAGATACTGTGATTGAGTTCTTCTGCGTAGACTTGGAATTTATCCGTTTCCATGATTTTACCAAGACTGTCTGCTTCAAATTCGTGAAAATGAATGCGATAAGGCAAACGAGAGCCTGTCACACGAAGACTAGACATGACAAAAGATTTGATTCCCTTGGGACCATAAATATCAATATCAGTCTGCTCCTCACTAGATTGGAAAGCACGGCTTGACAAAAAACCTGGTAGACCCAAGACATGATCGCCATGAAGATGCGTGATAAAGATCTTGGTGACCTTACGAGGTTTGATCGTCGTTTCTAAAATTTGACGTTGGGTACCTTCGCCACAGTCAAACATCCACACTTCGTTAATTTCATCTAATAATTTTAAAACTAAACTGGAGACATTACGCCCTTTAGCGGGCTGGCCAGCACCTGTTCCTAAAAATTGTAATTGCATTGTTTCTCTTCTAATTTTCAGTGATATAAGCTATGTATTGACGTTGTTCAAACCCATAGTAAACCTTACCTTGGTAGGTTTGGAGCAATTCTAAGAGCTCGTCTTGGTTAAAACTAGTGATTTTGGTCATATTAGCTTTGAGTTGATAAACCTGACTGAGTAGGGCTGACGCTGGCGTCACATCTTTCCTATCTGACTCATCAAAGGTCATAGGGGACATTTTGAGGCGATTATTTTCTTGGTAAATTTTATAATCTGGAAAAATCTCTGCCAAGTCAAAGAAAATCTTGGCATAGATAGGCTCATTTGCTTCAGAAAACACTTGAGCGACCTGATCCTCATTTTCAAAGGCGAAGCCATAGGATTTTCCAGAGAGATTGAGTCGGACAAAAGGTTTTTCTTCAGCAAAACTAGGATTTTGTTGAAATAAATCAAGTGCTTTTGAAATCTCAAAATAATAATCCGTCGCTGCTGTTTGACCTTGTTTTTGATAGAGTTCAGCAAAATAAGCATTGATAACACTAGGTGGCGGTGTGATAAAAGTCAATTTTTGTTGGTCATCCAGTGTCTCTAATTGTTTCTCCAAATAAACCTTATCAAGACTGGTAAATCCACCAAACTTGAGGGCTAAATCAATATAATCAGTCATAAAATTCTTCTAACTTCCATTTATTTCGGCTAGCGATATAACCCGAAATCTCTTCTGTTTCTTTCGAAAAATCATAATGGTCTAAAAGTGCCAATTTTTCAAGTTCATAGAGTTTATAAACATCTTTTTGGTCAACCTTGATCGAAAAAGGCACAAATAAATCACGAATTTCATCAATAATCAGGTTGCGAATAGACTGTCTAGCCTCTTTATCTCGCGCTGAAATACGGACATTTGGAAAGGCGGTTGCTGTAAAACTTTCCACCTTATCCATTTTATTGTAGATAGCCAAACGTGGAATATCCAACATGTCCAAATCTTTGAGAATATCTAGCACTACCTTTTCATGCTCGCTATGATTTGGGTCACTAGCATCAATAACATGTAACAACAAATCCACATGACGACTCTCTTCCAGAGTTGACTTAAAGGCGGCTACAAGTTCTGTTGGTAAATCTTGAATGAAACCAACGGTATCGGTCAAAGTTGCCTGAAATTGACCTTTGAGATAGAGTTGCTTGGTTGTAGCATCCAAGGTCGCAAAGAGTTCATCAGCTTCATATTGCTTCTTGTCTGTCAAGGTATTCATGATGGTTGATTTGCCTGCGTTAGTATAGCCAATCAAGCCGATTTTAAAGGTTTCAGAGTCCACGCGCTTATCACGGATGGTCTGACGGTTTTTCTCAACCACTTTTAGCTGACGCTCAATATCATTGATTTGGTTGCGGATAGAACGACGGTTAAGTTCCAGTTGACTTTCACCCGGACCACGGCTACCAATACCACCCGCCTGACGGCTGAGCATGATACCTTGACCAGCCAAGCGTGGCAATAGGTACTTGAGTTGGGCAAGATGGACTTGTAGTTTCCCTTCATGGCTACGAGCACGCATGGCAAAGATATCTAAAATCAACTGCATGCGGTCGATGACTTTGACGCCAAGTTCTATCTCTAGGTTAGTATTCTGACGCGGTGTCAAGCGATTATTGACAATGACGGTATCAATCTCATCAGCTTCGACCATTTGGCGGATCTCCTCTAACTTCCCTGAACCGACAAATGTCTTACTATCATAGCGCTCACGTTTTTGGCTGTAGGCATTAACAACATGAGCACCAGCTGTTTTAGCCAAACTAGCCAACTCTTCCATCGACATGTCAAAGTGTTCTGTCTCTTGCAATTCTACACCAATGATAATCACACGTTCTTGCTTTTCCTGTGTTTCATGCATGGGATCACCTCCTTAGGTTAGCTTCTTATCATGAAAAAATAGCCCAGAATGGACTATCAAAACTGTCTCTTATTATAGCATATTTTTGACGCAGTCACATTAGACAAGATTTTTAGGCTTTTTCTAAAAAATGCTTAACCTTTGCAGCGATCTTCTCTTGAACGTTTTCTTCAGAAATCTGATAAAAATCGACTGTCATCCGATTTCTAAACCAAGTCAACTGTCGTTTGGCGAAACGTCGGGTATTTTGTTTCAAGCGAGCGACGGATTTCTCCAAATCCTCCTGACCTTCGAAATAAGGAAAAAGTTCCTTGTAACCTATACCACGAGCAGCTTGGGAGTGAGGATAGTGGTCATAAAGCCACCTGGCCTCTTCTAGTAAACCATTTTGCAACATCACATCCACGCGGGCATTGATCCGATCATAAAGTAACTGTCGATCATCCGTTAGTCCAATAACCAAGGCATCCAAATCACTATCTTGATTGACCAAATCTTGTCCGAATTTGGCCAACTCTAAGGCACGAATAGCACGACGACGATTGAGTTGGGGAATGGTTATTTCAAGCGCCTCAACTCTCTCAAAAAGCACCTGATTGTCCTCTTGTTCTAGTTCCTTGCGATAGGCCAGTAGCGCCTCCTGATCAAGATTCCCACCCAAATGATACCCTTCTAAAAGACTTTGCAGGTAGAGCCCTGTGCCGCCAACAACAATGGGTAATTTGCCTCGATGGATGATATCGTCAATGGCCTCATGAGCCTCTGTCACAAAGTCAAAAGCCGAGTAGGACTCTGTTACTTGACGCACATCAATCAAATGATGCACCGCCGCTGCCTGTTCTTCTGGGCTTGCTTTGGCTGTCCCAATATCTAATGCTTGATAAACCTGCTGGCTATCTCCTGAAATGATTTCGCCATTGAATCTCTGGGCTAGTTCAATGCCAAGAGCTGTTTTTCCAACTGCCGTTGGTCCTGCCACAACGATAATTTTTTTCTTCATAACGTTTTTTACTTGCTATTCTCTTCTATTTTTAAGATAATAATACTATTATATCATACTGAAAATCAAGGCTTTCTAGCTTTGTTTTCATAGAAATAGGAGAACTCTCATGTCAAAAAAATTCGCTTTTGCTAAAGGTTTAGCCACAGGTGTTATTGCGACTGCTGCTACAGTTGCAGGTGCTGTCTTCGCTGTTAAGAAGACGGTTATCGAACCAGAAGAAAAAAAAGAGGCTTTCATCGAAGAAAATCGTAAAAAAGCGGCTCGTCGTCGTGTATCACACTAAAAAGAGGCTGGGATTTAAGATCCCAGCTTCTTTTTATGGTGCTATTGTTATTGTTTTGTGAGAAAAAATGTAATGTAACCGATCAAAACGCCAATCACTATCACGCTAGCTAATAACATTTCGCCAACTAAAAGCCAATTCCAAACACCTGCAAGCCCTAAGACCGCCATGCCGTTTTTTAAGGCAGTTGCAGAGATAACTAAGGGAAAAGTAAAGGCTGAAAAGACTGGCGAGAAGGGTCTATTTAGTAACGCTGGCAATTGTAAAACAATATAAAAATAAAAGAGTTGAGCTAGAGTTAAGAGCATGCTCATCACCAAGGGATTAGGCTGGGGAAAAGCTAGGGCATAGGCAGCTGTTACCAAAGAAAACGGTGCACAAATGGTCGCTGTATTGGGCTTAACAACAGACGGTAAAGGCGATTGTTTTAGACGCTTAAAGATAACTGGTAAGACCAAACAAGTTGCCACAAAACCATACATGATGGTGATTTTTCCAATTCCAAACCATCCACTAACAGGAGACGTCAAACCGGCAATGGCAACGCCAATATAAAGGACGGTCCACGATGGAAAGACTGAATCTAGCGAAAAATCCCTTAAATACTTAGTCGAAAAGATCAGCATATGACAAACGATACCAATAAAACAAAAAATCCAAAGTGGTCCAATCAGCGAGTCAACAAAGCTAATCCCACCAAAGAATAGCTTTAAATAGGCTATCCCTAAAAATCCTGACATGAAAAATGTTGTAAAAACAGAGGATACTAAGGGATTCTGCATCTGCTCTTTGACACTCTTAGGGTCAATAATCATACTGTACAACAGATACAACCAAATCAAAAGCGCTAAAAGGCCACATGTACCAGTAAAAATCATGGATAAGTCCTTTAAAAGATTTCCCAAACCCAGCAATCCTAAAACAAGCCCTGCCGTTGCTAACGGCGCCTTTTGCAATGTCATACACAACCTCCGATTTGTTATATCATTCACTAATTATACCATGATCTCTGATCACAAGAAATAGCTAGCCACGAGACAGTGGAATCATCTAACCGCTTTTTCTGAGTTTGTGTTTAATTGTCTAAAACAACCAAATCTTCTCTGACATTTTGACATCGATAATTGAGACATTAATGAGTAAAGTTTTTTTACTTGCTTAATGCCATAAGCAGCCGACACTCTTTCTTCATCTGAGCTCCTTAAGAAATCTTTGAGGCATCTGCTTGCCTTATGAGAGTAGCTAACGACCTCATAACAATGATCTATCTCTCCTTGAGCACAAGCATGACCTTTAACGGAGAAGGCTGTCACTGAATTTAAGATATAGTCTTTTGAATTAAGGTCGAGACATTGTCGCTTTCGCCTTGCCCTACTCAAGTACTGCCTGCATCTCAGTTCTTTGTCTCAAAGTTAATTCATTTTACTATACAATCCCATCAAGAAAACATGGGTTGACATCAAAAAACACCTCAGAAAAGTATTGCCAAATAGCCATACTTTCATTGAGGTATTTTCATCCTATTCTTGTTTCAATTAACTATAATTCCTAAGTCTCAATTGGACAAAGAAAAAAGATTGACGCAAATGCCCCAAATGAACAGTTGCATCAACCTGTAGAGATAAGGAAATTACTTTCCTATTTGATCATCTTAAGCGTTAACGTATTCTGGTAAGCTTTCGCCAATTGCTTCCAAGCGTGCTTGCCATTCGTCACGACTCAAGCCATTTTCTTGAACGTAACGGTTACGCTCATGTGCACGACATTCTGCTGAACAACCACGAACGTACTTCGCTTCGTTTTCTTCTGAAGCGAAAATTTGTTTGTTACAGAAAGGATTGGCACAATTAACATAACGCTCACATGGTGTACCATCAAAATGATCTTTAGAAATCACTGTTGGATTAACGCGGTTGATAGGCACTGAAATACGCTCATCAAAGACGTACATTGCCCCTTCCCAGAGATCTCCTTGCACTTCTGGATCTTTACCATAAGTGGCAATACCGCCATGAAGTTGACCGACATCCTTGAATCCTTCACGGACCATCCAACCAGAGAATTTCTCACAACGAACCCCACCAGTACAGTATACAACAACACGTTTTTCCATGAATTTCTCTTTGTTGTCGCGTACCCACTGTGGTAGTTCACGGAAGTTACGGATGTCTGGACGAACGGCACCTTTGAAGTGACCAAGGTCGTACTCGTAATCATTACGTGTGTCCAAAACGATAGTATCTTCGTCAAGAAGTGCTTCTTTAAATTGTTTCGGATTGAGGTATTCTCCTGTCAACTCAAGCGGGTTGACGTCCTCATCTTTGTAGTCTGTTTCAAGACCAAGATGAACGATTTCTTTTTTGTAACGAACAAACATTTTACGGAAAGCTTGTTCTTCTTCTTCATCAATCTTGAACCATAGGTCAGCAAAACGTTCATCACTGTGTACCCAGTCCATGTATTTTTGAGTTGTTTCGTAGTCACCAGAAACAGTACCATTGATTCCTTCATCGGCAATCAAAATACGCCCTTTAAGACCGATTGATTTACAAAATTCCAAGTGTTTTTTAGCATATTCTTCTGCATTTTCAATTGGAACATATTTGTAGTACAACAAAACTCTGATTTTTTCTGACATAATAGTCTCCTTTAATCGCCTTTGCAATAGGCGTTGTTACTTACTATTCTAACGCTCTTTTAAAGGATTTTCAAAAGATATGCCTTCCAAAACACCAAGACTGACAAGGAAAACCTGATTTTGTTAAACTAGTAGAAAGGAGATTGCTAATGACATACGAATTTTGCTTAGAATATGGGACCTATCCTTTAAAGAATATCTGTACTGGGCTTGAAGGGGAAAATGAGGCACCTGATTTTATCAAGGACAATCAAGCCCTAATGGAAAAACTAGAACGTCTCAATGACCACTTCCACCAACTATTTCTCGTTATCGAATCCCAATTTTTCTTTGTTGGATATGACAAACCAGACATCCTGAACTTAGTCAAAAAAGAACACGAGCAAATCATCACTATCTTAACTAAAGACTACCCTGATGAGGATATTAGAATCGAAAAATGCTATTGGGAGTAATCGATGCCTTAGAGATAAGAACTGTTTTTCAGCTATTCCAAAATCGGCAAAAGAAGAACTGTTTTGTCCTTTCACTTCCTAAAATAGAGTAGAACATTAAGAACACCTCGAATCAGTAAAGTAAAAGCCACGCAATCACTACATCCTGTCACTTACTCATAACAAGCAGAAAATGGTTGGTGTGTCTAGCTTCAACTTGAGACAAGGACTCAAGAGATTGTAATGGGCAGAAATGGTCAAAACAACACTGAAGCCCTTGTTAAGATTGAAAAGGCAGCTTTTTTAGATGAGGTAATCTCTTTTATCTCATTCAACAGCACCAAGAATCAACTGTTGCATTTTTCAAGTGATGATATCTCACAATAGCCACAGTAATTTTTGATTTAAAAGAGACTCACATTTAAGCATCATCCTAAACTATAGTTATACTACGACTTCAGAACCGCACTGACATATTTTTCTTTTATAAGTGACTATTGGTGACCTACTCAATTTTTCTATCTAAAGTTATCTAACGCTTCTTAAATTTATCAGTCTATGCCAACTAGCAAAGACAGTTGGGACAACTGTAATCATGTATTTTTCTCGCGATAGGCCACTTAATATCCATGGCTCACTTGGTAACATTAAGCTATACTAATCTTCAATTCTAGCAAATGAAGATTAGATATTTCAAAAACACCTTGACTTTGCTATTAGCACAATAATGACAAGGTATCTTAGGATTGACAAAAAGCCAATCATCAAAAATGACGTTTGGCTAAAGACTGAAGTTGGGGCGCACGGTCCCAACTTTTTTATACTCAACAAAAATCAAAAAACAACTTATAATAGGACTATGAAACTATCGACAACACAAATTAATGAATTAAAAACTTACTTAAAAGATCAAGCGTTCTCACCATTCCATAGACGCCTTCAATTGGTGCTATTTAGGGCAAAAGGTCTCACTTATAAAGAAATCACCACTCTTATTGGCTTTTCAAAGTATGCTATTTGGAGCTTAACGCGTAAATACGAAGCAGAAGGTATCTCAGCTCTCCTTAAAGAAACACGTGGTGGTCGATATCACCAGTATCTGACTCATGAGGAAGAGGAAGCTTTTTTAAACGAGCAGCTAACAGCGTCATTAACTGGTGACTCCGTGACAATCAACTCTCTTTATCAAGCTTATCAAGAGCGTGTTGGGAAACAGACAACACGAGAGGGGTTCTATGCCCTATTGAAGCGCCATGGTTGGCGTAAAGTAACCCCAAGACCAGAACATCCTAAAAAAGCAGATGCTAAAACTATTTTAGCGTCTAAAAATAAAATCTTCATTCAAGAAGGCGAGAAAGCGCTTTAAAGACAGTCGTCGTTACAACAAAGTAAGACTAATGTATCAAGACGAAGCTGGTTTTGGTCGTATCAGTAAAATCGGGAAGGCATGGGCTCCGAAAGGGGCTCGCCCACATGTCCACAGCCACTATATTCGAGAATATCGCTATTGTTATGGTGCTGTCGATGCCCATACAGGAGACTCTTTCTTCATCATTGCTGGGGGCTGTAACACAAACTGGATGAACGGGTTCCTTAAGCAATTATCAGCAGCTTATCCTCATGATTATATTTTACTCGTCATGGATAACGCCTTTTGGCACAAATCAAGGACGTTAGAGAAACCTGCCAACATTGGCTTTGAGTTCATTCCCCCTTATACACCTGAGATGAATCCTATTGAGCAAGTCTGGGCTGAGATTCGCAAGAGAGGCTTTAAGAATAAAGCATTTAAAACACTTGATGACGTGGTGAACAGGCTACAAGAAGTGATTCAAGGATTAGAACAGTCAATTTTAAAAAATATCGTCAACAGACAATGGTTACAGAAAGTTAGTTTTTGATTTTGGTTGAGTATTATTTACCGTGGACGGAAAGTATTCAAAACAACTGTAAAATAGAAAACATTCCAGAGTCAGTCCAGACTTTGGAATGTTTTTCAATATACCTCGTTATTGGGCGCTTACGGACAAATGATTGTAAAATAAGTTCCTTAAACCATAAAAAAAATAGAACAAAGGTCGCTCCTATCGCGTTAGCAACCCTTGCTCCATTATTGGTACTATTTGATTTATGATGATAACGTTCTTAATTTCAGTGTTTTTCGGCTAATCACAACAAACAGTAACATCAGCAACTCGTACAAACCAAAAAAGACTATAAAACAGTGCCTAAAGAAAGACTCGGGCAGGACATTGATAATGGGATCTGTGTAGGGATTAAAAAGCCAACTACTATCGCCAGGAAAGAGCATTTGATGAAAGAGCGTAAAAAACTCATTAAATCCTACTGCTATGCCCAATAATCCAATAAAAATAGGGAAAATAGCTGCTATTAGATAGAGTTTCTGATAAATAAACAGTGATTTATGTCGCCACGATTTAATCAAAAAATAAACTGTCGGCAAACTTGTTATTAAGAAAACCAATTGAGCCAAATGAAATAAGCCTTTGACATCTGAAAAATGCTTGAGCCCGTCTTTTGATGATGGGAAATCCGGCATATCTAGAACGTGATGGAAAGGATTGGTCAAGTAGCTCAAGAGATGATTGTAATTATCCAATAGATCCTCTTTAGAAAGCTTGACCATGTCTAAAAGGTTAAGTCTGTCAATTTCTAAGGGATAAGCCAACCAAGCTAGATAAATTGTTAAAAGAATGGCTAAAGCAAGAAGCCAAATAATACTAAGCAACGCTAACAATCGCTGACTAAGAATAGTTTTCATGAATACCTCAACTAATGTCTGTTATTAAAACGAGATGAGATGGTACTTCTCTTCTACCATTTGATAGCTTATCACGACATTCTTAAGGTAAACTTATTTATCTTCAAAGGACCATTCTGCCAAAGAATCCAAAACATGTGTCGGTTGGATAGGCAAAGAAGTGACTTCTTCCTTTTTGGTAAAGCCCGTCAAAACCAAAAGCGTGTCGATGTCATTTTTAATACCTGCCGTGATATCGGTCAAGTAATTATCCCCAACCATAATAGCTTCTTCGCGTTTGACACCAAGGCGTTCCAAAGCCTTGTTCATGATAATAGCTTCAGGTTTTCCGATAATAACTGGAGTGATACGCGTCGCAGCTTCTAAGAGTGCTAGAAGTGATCCTGCTCCTGGCATCAGACCACGTTCGGTCGGAATATTTAAGTCAGGATTGGTTCCGATGAAAAAAGCACCTTTTTGAATAGCCAACGTTGCCACTGCTAGCTGCTCGTAGGTTACCTGAGAATCCAGACCAACTACAACGTAGGCTGGATTTTCCTCATCATGGATATATCCTGCTATCTCAATAGCTGTTTTCAAGCCTTTTTCACCAATGACATAAGCTGATTTACCACGATTCATGTCGTTCATATAATCGACAGTTGCTAATGTGGCTGTGTAGATTGTCTCAAGTGGCGTATTGACATTGAACTTGCTAGAAAGCATTTCTTGAACCATCTCAGGTGTTCTAGTCGTATTATTGGTTACCAACAAATACGGAATGTCACGCTTCTGCAAATCAATAATGAACTGCTCCCCTGCAGGAATGCGCTCGTTTCCTTTATAAATAGTACCGTCTAAATCTATTAAATAGCCTTTATAAGCCATAATGTCCTCTCATATTTATCGTATCAATCAAAAACCGTCTCCCAGTGCTTAGCTCGATAAGCCTCATAGCACAGACGAATTTGTTTAGCAGTTGTTTTATTTTGTGACAATTCAGGGAGTTGATCTAAGTCAAAATATTTGGCATCAAGTGTTTCTGAATTAGCTTGAAAAGATCCCCTGATATAGTGGCAAAGCACAAAATGCTTGATAACCCTGACTGCCGTATTAGATTGATTGTTTTTGCGCTTATCCTGTACTGCCACCAAACGTGTAGCCTCGACTTCAAAGCCAGTTTCTTCTTTAACTTCTTTGATGGTATTTGACAAGATAGATTCTTGAACATCACACCACCCTCCAGGAAGCGCCCATAGCCCATTAGCTTCTTGGACTAATAGAACCTTATCCTCCTCAAAAATAGCTGCTCTAGTGTCAATTTTAGGCGTCTGATAACCATCTTCGCTAGCAAATAGTTCTGTCACTGTTGAGTGGGGAATGCCTGAAACATCACTCAACATTTGGCTAGCTATGTCCCGGATCTCCTCATAACGCTCACGATCAAAAACCTCTGGATCATAAGCCAAACCATTTTGGGCCAGAGCTTGCAACCGCACTGCCCATTCTAACCAAGCCTCTTCTTTCATGCTAAACCTCCTCCGGGACAAGGCCCCACTCGAGGATCGCTTGGGCATTGACTTGTCCATCTGTTGTGATTTGGTGGCGACTAATGTTATCTTCTAAAAGCACTTCTGAAACGATATCACGCCCATAATGGATTTCTTTGATATACTTGAAGGCAATATGTTTAGGGTAATGGCTTCTAAGAAACGCAAGGGGCATGACATCATAAATCCAATCAAAATACTTACTATTATTGACATGACCATTCATATCCAAGTCAAAATAGCGAACATGGTAGTCCGTTTTGTCAGCATTTTCTAAGAGGGGATACTTGGGACCTCGTCTCACTTTTTTGACAAATTCAGAATCAAAAACCTTGATTAAGTCCACTGGAACAGGAGCGACTTTTCGTGTCTTAAAATCAATCAAGACAAAGCTTGCAGCGATGGTCATAATTTTCTGACCATCTTGTCCCAGGATATCAAAATCGCGATAACAAAAGAGTTTATTATACGATTTGGCTTCTGTTTCAATGGTAATGGTTTCCGAAAACTTGGGTAACCTTTCAATGTGAATGTCATAATCGGTGATAACCCAAACTAACCCATAAGTATCCAAAACATACTGATCAGACACACCTAAGGCTGCTGATTGCAGACCAGAGACCTGTAAGGCTGCTGACAATAAATATGGTAGTTTGGCACAGTGATTGACATCTGTTTCGTAAAATGGAATCTCGTAACTAGTACTATATCGCTTTCCCATGCTTGTCCTTCTTTCTATCATTATCCCAATAGGAACTAATCCTTATCATCAGACACATCAATGATGAATTTCTCAGCGACTGTGTCTCCTAGAAAGAGCCCCTTTTTGGTCATACGAATTGTGTCCTCTTCAAGAATCAACAGACCATCCTTGACCAAATCAGCTACGATTTGACCATAGCGCTCTTCAAACCCAACACCAAATTTTTCTTCAAAATGACTAATAGAAACACCAGATTTTTTGCGCAGTCCGAGAAAAAATTCCTCTTCCATCATTTCTTCTTTGCTAAGGATATCTTCGCCTAGGCGAGAATGCCCATGCTCTTTAATGGCTTTAAGATAATGTTGAATAGGACCACGGTTGCGGTAGCGTATGCCATCAAGATATCCAGAGGCCCCTGCGCCGACACCGTAATACTCCACATTATCCCAGTACATGAGATTGTGTCGGCTTTCAAAACCTGGCTTGGTGAAATTGGAAATTTCATAATGCTCAAAACCATTTTTTTCCAATTCATTGATGATATAAGTAAACATATCTGCTTCAATATCTTCATTTGGCAGGTGCAGACGTCCTCGGCGCTGCTTGTTCATAAAAACGGTGTGATTTTCTAAAATCAAACTATAAAGGCTAAGATGGGGAATATCCAAAGCTAAAGCCTTGCGAACATTCTCTTCTACTTGCTCCATTGTCTGATTTGGCAGTGCATAGATCAAGTCTATCGAAATATTGGTTAAGCCAGCAGCCTTGAGCGCATTGATACTTTCATAAATCTGAGCTTCATTATGACTACGACCAATCTGCTTGAGCTGCTTGTCAAAGAAAGTCTGAACTCCTAGAGAAACACGATTGACAGCTGATTTTTTTAAAACAGCAATCTTCTCTGGTGTCAAATCCCCTGGATTAGCTTCAATAGTGAATTCTTCAAGCATCTCTAGGTTAATATTTTTCTCTAAATGAGTTAGCAAATAATCCAACTGCTCAGCTGTGATAGCTGTTGGCGTTCCCCCGCCGATGTAAAGCGTCTTTAAGTCATGAATATCATAAAACTCGAATTCACGAATAAGAGCCTGAAGATACTCATCCACAGGTTGATTTTTAATAAATACTTTTGAAAAATCACAATAATAGCAAATTTGTGTGCAAAAAGGAATGTGTACGTAAGCTGAAGTTGGTTTATTAAACATATTAATATTTTAGCATTTTTATGAGGTCTTGGCACGACTGGAAAATAGAAAAAGAGGTATAACACTCTACCTCTCAAAATTATCGGCTAGCATTTCTAACCTTATCCTATAAAAGCTCATCAATGAGATCATCCACCGCATCAGCTGTTTCATTAGGTGTGATTTCAGTGACCATGATGCCTGCTACGGCACGCTCAACAAGTCCTTCAACGTCAAGGCGGGCTTCATATTGCTCAACATTTTTTATCTTAGGATTTGTCTTAGGACGGTCTGGAGCAAAAATCGTACAGCAATCTTCAAATGGTTGAATAGAGATGTTAAACGTATCAATCTGTTCAGCTAAAGCAATAATTTCCAATTTATCCATAGTCACCACTGGACGGATGACTGGTGTACTAGTGACTGCATTAATCGCCTGCATTGACTCTAGAGTCTGACTAGCGACCTGCCCAAGACTTTCACCATTGATAATCACGCGTCCATCACGTTTTTCACGAATGCGATCTGTGATACGCATCATAAAACGGCGTGTTAAGGTCATCAAGTAGGCTTCAGGAGCTTTTTCCTTAATTTCCTCTTGAATTTCAGTGAAAGGTACTTCGATAAATTGAATGTTCCCACCAAATTTTGTCAATTTACGGGTTAAATCTTGGGCTTTTTTTAGAGCACCTGGACTAGTATACGGAGGGCTGGCAAAGTGAACCGCTTCAATATCAACACCACGTTTAAGAGCCAAGTAGCCTGCAACTGGCGAATCAATTCCTCCAGATAACATAAGCATTCCTTTTCCAGCCGTACCTACTGGAAGCCCGCCAGCACCTCTAATCTCTTCGTGTGAAATATAAGCTGCTTCGTCACGAATTTCAACCTTAAGATTAACATCTGGCTTTTTCATTTGAGCTTTGATATTTGGAAGAACCTCAAATACCGCTCCTCCAAGGGTATGATTCAATTGTGTCGAATCCAACTCAAACTGATGGTCGCTACGTTTACTTGACACTTTAAACGTCAAACCTTCCTGATACAAGTCGGTCATAATGGTTTGAACGGCTTTCGTTAAAACAGTGACATCTTTTTCGACACGGTAAACAGGATTGAACGCTTGAATACCAAAGATTTGCTTTAGAGACTCGGCCACAGGTTCATAATCTGCACCATTTAAGAAAACATGACAACGATCACGGTCTGCTGTTACCTTTACTTCAGGATAGATTGACAAAACGTCCTGAATATTTCGGCGTAGCTTGTTGATGAAACGCATGCGATTCTTTCCTTTGGTTGACAGTTCACCGTAGCGAACCATGATTTCTGAATATTGTAGGTTCATTATTATACTTTCTATTATCTTACTTTTTGGGTTTTGGCATAAACTTGTTTAAAGATGGTCAAAAATTGCTCGACCTGCCCCATATCATTGTCATCATCCAAACTAACACGGACAGCAGTTTGAGCATCCTTGCTTGGAACACCCATAGAAATCAGGGTTCCCGCAGGTTTCCCAGCTTTTGAGGAACAAGCTGATGTGGTCGAGATGAAAATATCATGTTCTTCGAAAGCATGGACAATCACTTCGCCTCGAACGCCCTTGATACCAAAAGTAATTATATTTGGGGCAAATTCATCCCGTCCTGAAAAGATAAGAATATCCTCATATTTAGCCAATTCATCCAAGATGATGTCCTTCATTTTGGCCAGTTTAGGCAGTGCCACGTCCTCCTTATCTTTGACAAGACGGAGCGCCTTTGCCATAGAAGCAATACCAGCCACATTCTCAGTTGTTGAACGGAGATCTTTCTCTTGACCACCACCTGTTAAAAGAGGGCTTATTTTCTTGCCTATTTTTTTATAGAGAAATCCTACGCCACGAACAGCGTGGAACTTATGACCAGAGAAAGACGCCAAATCAACTCGATCTGTTAAATAAAGTTCCTTTGGAATTTTTCCAATAGCCTGAACCGCATCCACATGGAAGGTTAGGTTGGGACGCTCAGCCAACAGTTTTGAGATTTCTTGAATAGGCTGAATGGCCCCAACTTCGTTATTGACCGCCATAACTGATACTAAAATCGTGTCTGGGCGCAGCAAGCCTTTCAGAGCTTCTATGTCCACAAAACCACGACTATCTACTGGTGCATAAGAAACATCAAACCCCTGCTGACTCAACCATTTGGCAGATTCTTTGACTGCAGGATGTTCAATGGCCGAGACGATGATATGCTTACCAAAAGCCCGCTTTTCAAAGGCTATCCCCTTAATGGCCCAATTATCACTTTCCGTTCCACCTGAAGTAAAGAAAATTTCAGCTGGCTCTTTTCCTAATAGATCCGCAATTTGCTTGCGAGAAGCTTCCAAAATACGAGTTGACTGATTTCCCAAGCGGTGCAAACTGGATGGATTCCCCCAAATCTTAGTTGTTACCTCTTGGTAAGTTCTAAGGGCTTCAGGATAAGTTTGTGTAGTGCTTGCATTATCAAAAAAAATCACTAAAAATGACCAACTTTCTCTTACTATTGAACAAGATAAGGTCTGGAGGTAAGACTAACCTTGCATTTTCGACTATTTATTATAGCATAAATCCTTTTTAAATAGGTTTTCAATTCATTAGTAAAAGGCTTTCAAACTTTAGTGCTAAAAAGAATATACTTACCTGCTATTTTTGCATGATTTTTTTCGAATTAAATCATATAATATAGTCTATAAAAGGAGGACATCATGCCACAACAGTATTCTCGAAAATCTAAACAAGAAGGACAAAAAGACAAACGTCGTCCTACTGAACATATCAAATCCGGCTTGACAGCCTTTCAAAAAACCTTAGCCCTAATTGGTTCTATCTTGTCGATTATTGTCGCTTCTATTACGATTACTAATTTTATTCGTAATAATGGTGCAACCACTAATGATAAGACGCCTTCTTCAACAGTTGTGATTCAAAACAATGGCAGCCAAGGTGCTTCAAATACTAATTCCGATACTACCAACACCGAAACCTCATCAAGCAGTTCACCAGATTATCAGAGCGATGTTACTAGTCCAGACAGTCCTCAAGATATCACTAATGACGACACGTCCACTACCCCAACACCTGACGCTGATGCAACGACTGCTTCTTCGGCTCCCCAAACTGACGTAACAAGCGATCAAACCACAACAACCCCATAACATCAGAAAGAGTCTGAGAAATCGTTTATCTCAGGCTCTTTTTTTATCAATCATTTCATTAGTCAAATAAGGCTAAAAAGTCACCGTAACCGGCTGACTCCAGCTCTTCATAAGGAATAAATTTGAGGGCTGCGGAATTAATACAGTAGCGTAAACCTCCAGTTTCGGCAGGACCATCATTAAAAACATGTCCCAAATGTGACCCAGCTTCACGGCTTTTCACTTCGATACGTCTCATAAAATGAGAACGGTCATCGTGATTAGTCACCCGTCTATTATCCACAGGTTTTGTAAAAGCTGGCCATCCACAACCAGAATTATATTTATCAAGCGATGAAAAGAGTACCTCACCGCTAACCACATCCACATAGATCCCTTTTTCGAAGAATTCATCATATTTTCCTGTAAAGGCACGTTCTGTTGCAGCATTTTGCGTCACTTCATAAGCCAAGTCACCAATCCGTTGGCGTAGTTCTTCTTGTGATTCTGTCATACATCCTCCTATTCCCTTTTTTAAAATATTTTGAGTTGTTCCCACTTCCCCAAAACCTGAAAAAATGATCATTAAAATTACCTAATGAAAAAGCATTCTAGCAAAACGAACGTCGCATCCCTGATTAAATAACAAGACTAGATTTGCTTATCCCATGGCTACAAATTCTTATGCACCAGTCGGATGACTAGCCAAAGTAGTCAAAAATTGACTACTTAAGAGGATAAACAATGCCTTTCCAGTTATTAATAAAAGCTATACAATCAAGATAAAAATGATCGCGATTAAATGTGATACTGACCAAACAAAATCTTCTTATCGCATGGTCACAAATTCTTCCGCACCAGTTGGGTGAATAGCTACCGTAGCATCAAAATCTTCTTTTGTTGCTCCCATTTTTATGGCAACTGAGAAACCTTGAACCATTTCATCAACACCGTAGCCAATCCCATGGAGTCCGATGATTTTTTCATCTTCACCCAGAGTGACTAACTTCATCGTTGAGGCTTGACGGTTGTCTCCCAAAGCAGTGTACATTGGCGTGAAATTTGAACGGTACACTTTGATCTGTTCTTGACCGTACTTGGCAATGGCTGCTTCTTCTGACAAACCGATAGAGCCAATAGCAGGGTGTCCAAAGATAACTGTGGCGACGTTCTCGTAATCCATTTTGGCAGTCGCCTTACCGTTAAAGAGACGTTCAGATAGTTGACGTCCTGCTTTAATAGCGACTGGTGTCAATTCTAACTTCCCATTAACATCACCTAAAGCATATATCCCCTCGACAGATGTATTCTCAAATTCATCCGTTTGAATATACCCGTCTTCATTTAAAGCAACGCCTGTGTTTTCCAATCCAAAACCAGCTACATTTGGCTTGCGTCCAATGGCCCAAATCAAGCAATCAACTGTGTAGGATTCTCCATTTTCCAAAACAAGCGTCACAGAACTGTCATCATTTTGGATCACTTCTTTTGGTACCGAATGGGTATGCAAAGAGGGACCGTTCTTAGCCATTTCATCTGTCAATACAGAAATGATTTCTTCATCAAAATGACGCAAAGGACGTTCCTTACGAACAAATAAGTGCGTCTCCGAACCCAGAGCATTTAGCACTCCTGCTAATTCGACAGCAATATAACCAGCTCCAACCACTGCTGTCCGATTTGGTACTGCATCAAGCTCAAAGAAACCATCTGAAGTGATTCCATACTCAGCGCCTGGAATGTCAGGAACAACGGCGTGTCCACCAGTTGCAACCAGAATATGGGGAGCTGTGTACTGCTCACCTGCTACTTCAACCGTATGTGCGTCCACAAATGTCGCATAATCATAGAGTCGTTCAACGCCATTATTATCAAAGCCACGTTCGTAAGAGCCATGGATACGATCAATGTAGGCCTGACGATTAGCTTTCAAGATCGCAAAGTCAAAGGTTTTAACATCTACATCAAAGCCATATTCACCAGCATAGCGGTTAAGCGTCTCAGCCACTTGAGCGCCATACCACATGACTTTTTTAGGCACACAGCCCAAGTTAACACAAGTTCCACCAACTTCACTAGCTTCAATCAGGAGGGTCTTAGCTCCGTGCATGGCTGCGCGATTTGCTGAAGCAATGCCACCAGAACCGCCCCCAATAACAATATAATCATACGCTTTCATCATAGTATCCTCGTTTTCTTTTACTCTGTTCTTCTTCAAGATTATCACAAACTAAAAACGTCCTCAACTATCTGCTACGGTAGGAAAAAAAGCAGGCTATCCTGCCCTTTATTGATCATACCTTTAGCAACCTAATACTCATCCAAAATCAAAAACTAACTTTCTGTAACCATTGTCTGTTGACGGTGGTTTTTAATACTCTTCAAAATCAAAAGCAGACCTTATTGACATGATTTGATGAACTTTAGTCCTATCTGTATCGGTGTTGCCTAGTTTGTTTTTGATTTTCATTGAGTATAAGAATCAATCATATTAAATAGTCACTGTGGATTAACCTCAGGTTTTACGTGATGACAAACGATTGGGAACAAGACTTGGTGTATCAGCTAAATAGCATTTTTGGGTTTTATCTGATCTGTTATCCACTCAAGTTTCTCCTTTTTATCCCATTTGCCTGGATTACTTGAAAACACAAAATCACCTATTTCAGACTGAGCACAAAAAGAGCAGACTTAAAAAGCTCTGCTCACCATTGTAATATCTAGATTATTTTCTCCATGTGATGCCGACCCCAAACACAGGGTTAATGGTTTCATATTTTAGATACCACAGGTCCTAACGTTCTATATCGGCTCAGTTCTAAAACCGCGGCTTTCTAACACTTTTAGCATCGCATCTGCCGTGTCAAGTGCCGTAAATAGCGGAACCCCCTGCTCGATGGCTGAACGTCGAATCATCTGCCCGTCTTTGTCTGCTGTGCGTTTTGTTCCAACAGTATTGACAATCGCTTGCACCTTACCAGCACGAACTAAAGCTGGAATATCTTGGTTTTGATCTTCACCTATCTTATTGACTAAGCGAACGTCAAGACCATTGTTACGCAAATAATCTGCCGTTCCTTGAGTAGCAAAAAGGCTGTAACCAATGGCCGCAAAACGTTGCGCCAACCCAAGAGCCTCTTCTTTGCTGTCATCAGAGATGGTAAAGACCACATTTCCGTATTCTGCTAAGTGGAAAGACGAAGCTTCAAAAGCTTTATAAAGTGCCTTTTCAAGGGTGGTATCTGATCCCATAATTTCGCCAGTTGACTTCATCTCTGGTCCTAGCAGACTGTCAACTTTAGATAATTTACTAAAAGAGAAAACTGGCGCCTTAACATGAACTTGAGAAGATTCTGGATAGAGGCCATCTTTATAACCCAAGTCTGCTAAGTTTTCTCCTAATATCAACCGTGTTGCCACTTGTGCCATTGGAATATTGGTCACTTTGGAAAGGAAAGGAACGGTACGACTGGCACGTGGATTAACTTCAATGACATAGACAGTCTCATCCTCGATAACAAACTGAATGTTCATCATTCCGATACAATTCAAACCAATAGCCAGACGCTTGGTGTAATCAACAATCGTTTCCTGAACAGCCTTCGAGAGAGTCTGTGGCGGGTAAACGGCCATAGAGTCTCCCGAGTGAATCCCCGCTCTTTCGATATGCTCCATGATGCCTGGAATCAAGACAGTCGTTCCATCGGAAATGGCATCCACTTCGCACTCTTGTCCAATGATGTAAGAATCGACAAGAACAGGATGCTCTGGACTAGCTTTAACAGCCGTCTTCATGTAAGAACGCAGATCAGCTTCATTTTCCACAATTTCCATAGCGCGTCCACCTAAAACATAGGATGGACGGACTAGGACAGGAAAGCCGATCTGACGAGCAGCTTCAATAGCCTCTTCCTCATTGGTTGCCGTGTGTCCTGGTGGCTGTGGAATACCTAATTCTTTGAGGGCTTTTTCAAACAAATCTCTATCTTCAGCGCGATCCAAATCTTCCACCTGTGTTCCTAAAATGGTTACACCAGCCTCAGATAACCGTTCAGCAAGATTAATGGCTGTCTGTCCACCGAACTGCACAATTACCCCTTTAGGCGCTTCCAAATCAATGACATTCATAACATCTTCAAAAGTTAATGGCTCAAAGTACAGCTTGTCCGATACGGAGAAATCCGTCGAAACTGTCTCAGGATTAGAATTCATGATAATGGCTTCGTAGCCAGCTGCCTGAATGGCTTTCACAGAGTGGACAGTGGCATAGTCGAATTCAACACCTTGACCAATCCTAATAGGACCAGAACCAAGAACCAGAACTGACTCTTTTTCACTAGGCACAGATTCATTTTCAAAAGCATAGGTTGAATAGAAATAAGGAGTGCTGGACTCAAACTCTGCCGCACAGGTATCAACCATTTTGTAAACTGGTAACAGGTTATTAGCTATTCGAAGCTCACGAATCTCCTCTTCTCGCATGCCCCAAAGCTCAGCAATCTTGCGATCTGCAAAACCATAACGCTTAACTTCTTTTAAAAGAGTTAAGTCACCAACTTTAAGAGCTAATGCTTGTTCTAATTCATAAATATGGAGCAGCTTATCCAAAAAGAAAATATCAATTTTCGTTAGATCAGCCATTTCTTCAATAGAAATCCCTCGACGAATAGCTTCCGAAATATAAAAGAGACGGTCATCTTGCGCTTTAACGATTTTCTCAAAAAGCTGATCGTCGCTAGCCTCAAACAATTCTGGCATGTCATTGTGGCAAACGCCAATTTCTAAAGATCGACAAGCTTTAAGTAGCGCTTCCTCAATGTTACGACCGATCGCCATAACCTCACCGGTTGCCTTCATTTGGGTTCCTAGACGACGTTCACCATGCTCAAATTTATCAAATGGAAAACGAGGTATCTTTGCAACTACATAGTCCAAGGCTGGTTCAAACATAGCATAGGTTGAACCTGTTACGGGGTTAATCATCTCATCCAAAGTCAAGCCAACCGCAATTTTAGCCGCTAATTTGGCAATGGGATAACCTGTTGCTTTAGAAGCAAGAGCTGAGGAACGCGATACACGAGGATTCACCTCAATAACATAGTACTTAAAACTATGGGGGTCAAGAGCTAGTTGGACATTACAACCACCCTCAATTTTAAGAGCACGAATGATTTTCAAACTCGCATCGCGCAACATCTGATTTTCAATATCAGAAAGGGTCTGGGTTGGGGCAAAAACGATAGAATCACCTGTATGAATACCAACGGGATCAACATTTTCCATGTTGCAAACAACTAGGGCATTGTCAGCAGCATCTCGCATGACTTCGTACTCAATTTCTTTGAAACCAGAGATAGAACGCTCAATAAGGCACTGGGTTACGGGTGATAATTTAAGGCCATTTTTGGTAATATCCCGAAGCTCCTTTTCATTGGAACAAATCCCTCCACCTGTTCCACCAAGAGTAAAAGCAGGTCGAACGATAACAGGATAACCAATTGCATGAGCAAATTCAAGCGCTTCTTCTACTGTTTCAACAATTTCAGATTCTGGAATCGGTTGGTCCAACTCTTCCATCAATTGTTTAAACAAGTCACGATCTTCTGCTTGGTCAATGGCTGACAGTTTAGTCCCTAAAAGTTCAACACCAAACTCCTCCAGAACGCCAGCTTTCGATAGTTCCATAGCCATATTGAGGCCTGTTTGACCACCGAGGGTTGGCAAAAGAGCATCTGGTCGCTCTTTTCGTAAAATACGAGAGACAAACTCAAGTGTTAACGGTTCAATATAAACCTTATCCGCAATTTCTTTGTCTGTCATAATAGTCGCAGGGTTAGAGTTGACCAAGACAACACTATACCCCTCTTCCTTCAAAGCAAGACAGGCCTGCGTACCAGCATAATCAAACTCAGCAGCTTGACCGATAATGATGGGGCCAGACCCAATCACCATAATTTTTTTGATATCTTTTCTTTTAGGCATCTTATTATCCTTCAGTATTTTCTATCTCTCAGGATAGGATTAAATGGCAGTAAGTCAAAAATGAACCATCTCGTTGATCTCGCCTCGTCGGGAAAATCAGGTTCTTCATCAAGTCCCAGACATCTACGACGATTTCAGTTAGTTAATGAACGTTCCAAGGCTATTTTCATTGATACAATTTAGTTCCTGACTTGGTCCTTTTACGCTAAGAATGGGCTTTTGTCGAGGAAGCTTTAGAATCCCTCGAGATCAGACCGATTTCTCTAGTCCCTGACTTTGCATCATCGTAAATCACTTGCTTTTTTGACACAGTCAGTGATCTTGTTCAGCCTGATAGGCATCTATCATTTCTAGGAAGTCATCAAAAAGATAGTCAGCATCGTGCGGACCAGGTGCAGCATCAGGGTGAAATTGAACTGAAAAGGCAGGAAAATCTCTGTGACGAACCCCTTCAACCGACTGATCATTAATGTCTTCATGAGTAACCATCAGACAATCAGGCAAGGTTTCGCGTTTGACCGCATAGCCATGGTTTTGGCTGGTAAAATCAATACGTCCTGAAGCAATTTCGCGAACAGCATGATTAAAACCCCGATGACCAAAGGTCATTTTATAAGTCTCAGCGCCATTTGCCAAAGCAAATAGTTGGTGCCCCATACAAATACCAAAAATGGGGATTTTACCTTGTATGCCTCTAATCATTTTGATGGCATGCGGTACGTCTGTTGGATTACCAGGACCATTTGAAAGCATTACACCATCAGGGTTAAGCCCTAAAATCTGTTCAGCAGTTGTATCGTGAGGCACTACCGTCACATTGGCTTTGCGTTTTGATAATTCTCTTAAAATGGAATGTTTGAGCCCAAAATCAACCAAGACGATGCTCTTTCCGACCCCTGGTGCCGGGTAAGCCGTTTTTGTCGATACTTGTTCTATATTATTAGTCGGCAAAACCGTTGCTCGTAGCTGATCTTTCAAATGCTCGACACTGTCTCCATCATCTGCCATAGTAGCTTTCATCGTACCATGCTGGCGAATCATTTTGGTTAAAGCTCTCGTGTCAATACCAGAAATACCAGGAATATTCTTGGCTTTCAAAAACGCATCCAAAGACATTTGATGACGCCAATTACTTGCTCGACGAGCATACTCCGAAACGACGACTCCTTTGCAGGTTGGGCTAATGGATTCATAATCGTCACGATTAATCCCATAATTTCCCACTAAGGGATAGGTAAAGGTTAATAGTTGACCATTATAAGACTGGTCTGTGATAGATTCTTGATAACCAGTCATCCCAGTATTAAAGACAATTTCGCCTGTCACATCAATATCAGCACCAAAGGCCTGGCCTTCAAAAAGAGTACCATCTTCTAAAATTAAGAGACGTTTTCCCATATTTCTCCCTTCGTCAAATCCTCTCAGGGACTTATTAACGCTGTTTCTTGCGACCATTTAGAACAGCTTCCAGAATGGCCATTCGCACAAATACACCATTAGACATTTGTTTAACAATGCGCGATTTGTCTGCTTCTACGAGAGCATCAGCAATTTCGACATCACGATTAACAGGCGCCGGATGCATGACAATAGCTGATGATTTCAAGTTTTGATAGCGCTCTTGGGTCAATCCGAACAGTTGATGATAGGCTTCTTTTGAGAAAGACGTCTGACCATCATGGCGTTCATGTTGAACCCGTAAGAGCATCAACACATCAAGGTCTGGCACAATCTCATCAAGTCCTACATGTTGACCATAAGCATCAAACTCTTGAGAATACCACTCCTTAGGACCCGCAAAAGAAACCTCAGCGCCTAACCGTGTTAGCATTTGCATATTGGATTTAGCTACTCGAGAGTGCGTGATATCACCAGCTATGCAGACTTTCAAGCCATCAAAATGACCAAATTCTTCGTAAATGGTCATCAAATCCAGCAAACACTGACTAGGATGTTGTCCCGAACCATCACCACCATTAACAATAGAAACTGTCATGGTTGGGCTCTCAATAATCTCTTTATAGTACTCTACCGCAGGATGGCGAACAACACAGATATCAACGCCTAAAGCGTCCATGGTTAAAATGGTATCGTAAAGGGTCTCTCCCTTAGTAACGGAACTGCTGTCAGCATTGAAATCGATGACTTCCAAACCAAGCTTCTTCTCAGCCACTTCAAACGATTTGTGGGTTCGAGTGGAATTTTCAAAAAAGAGATTGGCAGCAAAGGTTTGACTATCCAATTCAAAATTGGCTTGACCTTTCTTAAACAACAATGCTCTATCCAAAAGTGCCATAACTTGTTCTGCTGACAAGTCTTCCATACTTACCAAATGTTGTAAACTCAGCATTTCCTCAACCTAATTTAATACCTTTTTATTCTAACAATGACAACACGTCATTGGTTTCCTTCAGACTCTACTATGTAGAAAATCAAAAGCAAGCAATGCTGATTGACACCATGACGGCACGAGTAATACCCAAAATCTAACAGAAGCCCCTTTTGATTTTCAATGATTGCTAGCTTGGATCTACAATGCTAACACTGTCACGTCCATCGACTTCTGTAACTTCAACGACAATTTCTTCCACGCTTGATGTTGGGATATTTTTACCAACATAATCCGCGCGAATTGGCAATTCACGGTGACCACGATCGATAAGGACAGCCAAACTGACACGCGCTGGGCGACCAATACTAACCAGATTGTCAATGGCTGCACGAATCGTACGACCTGTATAAAGAACGTCATCAACCAAGATAAGATCTTTATCAGTGATGTCGACAGGCATTTGTGTCGTATCTTCTTCGACTTTCATATCATCACGGAAAGGCTTGATATCTAGTTCTCCGAGAGGAATTTCCAACCCTTCCAATTGTTGCAAACGTTCTTGAATGCGGCGAGCCAAATGAACACCACGTGTTTTAATCCCTGCTAAAACAATATTATCAAGATTCTTATTGCGCTCAATAATTTCATAGGTAATACGGGTAACGGCGCGTTTCATGGTCACTTCATCAACAATTTCTTTGGTTTTCATGGTAAACAACCAGCCTTTCTAATCTACAAAAAAATCTCCCTGATAACTCAAGGAGATAGCAAATAAGGTACAGTTATCCTGTACTTTTTTTCTGGTCTCCTTGCCTGCCTCACGGGACAGGATTAAAGGATTATTTGGTTAATCTATTCTAGCAAAAAGCGACTCTTAAAGCAAGCTAAAATCAAAACTATTTGGTTTTTTGACGCAATTTTTGTAAAGTATCCTGAAAAATCTCTGGTAGTTCAGCTTCAAATGTTACTAATTCACCCGTTTTGGGATGTGTAAAACCGAGTGTTTTAGCATGAAGAAATTGACCTTTTCCAGCCAAGGTTTTACGAGGACCATAAGTAACGTCACCGGCAATCGGATGCCCAATATAGGCCATATGAACACGGATTTGATGGGTACGTCCTGTCTCTAGCTGTAAGGCAACCAGTGTATAATCACCAAATCGCTCTAACACATGGAAACGCGTTAAAGCTGGCTTTCCTTTTTCAGTGACAGCTTGTTTCTTGCGATCCTTGTCTGAACGTCCGATAGGTGCCTCAATGACGCCACGGTCATTGGGGAGATTGCCATGGACCAGAGCCACATACTGACGTAAGGATTTTTGGGCCTTGAGTTCCTCAGCCAAAGCCTGGTGAGTCTGGTCATTTTTGGCAATCATCAAAAGTCCTGACGTATCCTTATCAATACGGTGAACAATCCCTGGTCGAACGACTCCATTGATAGATGATAAATCTTTGATATGATACATAAGGGCATTAACCAAAGTACCAGACGAATGCCCCGCTGAAGGATGAACGACCATCCCTTGCGGTTTATTAACCACAGCAACATCTTCATCTTGATAGATAATGTCTAGGGGAATATCTTCAGCAGCATACTCTAAAACCTCTGCTTCAGGCATTTCATAGCTGATCACATCCCCTTCTTTGACAGCGTATTTCGCCTTGGCCGTCTGACCATTGACCAAAATAATGCCTGCTTTAATATCTTCATTAGCTTTTTGACGGGACAATTCAGTTAAGTCTGCTACTGCTTTATCTAGGCGAATTCCCGCCTCTTTTATAATTACTTCCATCTTCCTCTTTCCATAAGGCAATCATCAAAATGATAACCCCAACTGTTAAATAAGAATCCGCCACATTAAAAATAGCAAAATCCATAAAATCCAAATGCACCATATCCACGACATAACCAAGCCGAATCCGGTCAATAAAATTACCTATTCCACCAGCTATGATTAACAGTAATCCCACTAAAAACCAAGGAGATCCCTTGATCATTTTATTGGCATAATACATGGATACTCCAATAACAACAAAGGTAACAAGAGCGAAGAACCATTGTTGCTCTTGCAGAATAGAGAAGGCTGCCCCCCTATTTTGCAAATAAGTCAAACTAAAGATACCCGGTAAAAAGGGTCTAACTTCACCTAGTGGAATGTGATCAACAATCCAAAACTTACTTAATTGATCCAAAACTATCAATACCAGCACAAACCCGCTAAAAAGAATTTTCCGCATACAATCTCCTGTTATGGCTTATACTTGTCAAAATAAGCGATCATCACCTTGATAAAGGCAAGAGCTTGCGGACTTAAATTGGTGTCCTTGCGCTTGACGTAAACCATTTTGTTGACTAAATTATCTTCTAAAGGAACCACAGTAATACCATTGACGCTGCGGCTATCTAAAAAACCTGAGCCTGTTGCATAAGCATTCGTTCGCTCTAAAATACCGTTCAAAGTCGCCCGATCGGTCACATAATACATGACGGTGCTATCGGATGTATCAACAAGATTTTCAGAATAGTAAAGATATTCATCTTTTTCTTGCGCAAATTTCACCGTCGGCAAGCCTGCCAAATCATCCATCTGGAGCGTTTCTTTTTCAGCTAAGGGATGATTTTTTGACAAGTAGATATGGGTTCTAAATGAAATCAGATCGACTGATTCCAATCCCAATTTTTCCATACGACGGAACAGCCCACTCTCGTTTTGATGATTCATGTAAATAATTCCAATTTGACTAAGTCCTTTAGAAACCTCATCTAGGATTTGAATGGTCGTTGACTCAAAAATTCGAAAGTCTTTGAGCTCAGGATAAGTCTGCGAAAATTCCGTCATCAAGGGTGGGAGAAAATCATAGTGTTGACTTGCAATTGAAAACTGATTATCTTCTTCCTCAGGCTGGATAAAGTGTTTTTCAAAAGAATCAAAACTTTTGACAACTTCCAGAGACTTTTCATAAAAGGTCATCCCTTGAGCCGTCAAAACTGCTCCAGTCGTTGTTCTGATAAAAATTTGAAAACCTAATTCAGTCTCCAAATCTTTAATAGCCACCGACAAACTGGGCTGACTGACATAAAGTTTGCTGGCAGCTTCACGAAATGTTCCGCTATTAGCGATGGCAACAACATAACGTAATTGTTGGATGTTCATCAACAGAACCCCTTTCTTCGAATTCACTCTCTCTATTATACAAAAAAACCATACGAAAAACGTATGATTACCACTTTTTTAGTTTTTCTTTTTAAAATGGCTAACTTGAAGCGTTTTCCCAAGCCAAATCCCAAGTATTGCACCTAAAAGGGTCAATGTCCAGAAAAAGAGAATAGTTTGCCAATCTTGAGCCACCATGACACGATTCACATAAGTCATATCCTTCCCACGCTCTAAAAGCATGGTCTCATAAGCCTTAGGTGCTAACCACATGAACAGGATCGGACCTGTCGTTGTTAGGGAGAAGAAAACAAACGAGAAGTTATTCTTCCAATCACTTTGGTACTGACCTGACATAGCCATGCCATCTGCTAGCAAAGCAAAAAGCCAGTATGGTAAAATAGTCGCCCAAAAATGCCCTGAGGTCAGGAAAAAGAAGGAAACTAACCCAGAAGTTAGCGTAATAAGACCAAAGAATGGTTTTTTAAGCAAGTACTGGAAATATAAGATTCCTGAGAAAATCGCCGAAAAAGCAGGAGCATAGAACATATTGCCATTACGGTCGACAATAGCATTAAGCAAAACACCAAGACCTAGACACAAAAAATAGAGAATAGCACCGACTGCGATACGTTTAAGGTTAAAAGATAATGGTTTTGACATGACTTTTCCTTTCATTTTTTGTTATTTTAACATAAAAGTCTGAAAATGGATAGTTAACCTGAACGTAAAGCGCGTCACGTCCATAACACTTCTGTTATCGATTCGATTAACGAGATACCATGATGAAAAGATGACAACAATTGCTCTAATTCGAATAATCAAATGCATAAACTGACTCTTGAAAAGACAGTAACTCTACTTCTTTAGTGGTTCTATTACTTTTCCATCGCTCGCCTACTCATCTTTCTTTTCGATAAAATCCTGAAACAACAAGCTAACAGGCTGCATTTCTAGTCCTTTCACCAATCTTAACATCAGTCATTATGCTATGACTACAACCAGAATATGCTTAATCAGCAGAATACCTAACCAATCATTAGCTTTTGCAAATGTGGTTAGCCTTTGTTCAGTCAGTGACAAGTTTATTTCCTTATCTTAAAAACATTCCTGACAGTAGTTTGATAGTAGGACGATCTTTTCATCTGTTGCCATTGAAAGTTATCTATTGCCCCCTACTTTTTTAATCGAGGAAACTGAAGCTACGAAAATATCTAAACCACCATGGACATCTATACCCAGATCACTCAAAAGGTGAAAAATGGAGTCGCCGGCAAGGTCGCTTCCTACATTGTTTTTTTAAATATGGGTATCAAAATCATGACCACCCGTCTAACGGGTGGTTTGAACCGGGGCTATAAGCCCACATTACCAGCCAGCGCCTAAAGACGCTGGCTTTCACTTTGTTCAAGCCTCACTGCTCTTGACTCGTCGCTAGCCTCTCAAAGAGACAGTGGTACTACTTGCCACTATCCCTAAAGGGATCTTCATACTCTTTCACACTCAACTTATCTAGTGCTATATCATGCTTCTCTTGCTCTTGAATATATTTCTTTATCGTGGCTCCATTGAGACCAACCGTACTCACGTAATATCCCTCTGCCCAAAAATGGCGGTTCCCAAATTTATATTTTAAATTGGCGTGTTTATCAAACATCATTAAGGCACTTTTACCTTTTAAGTATCCCATGAAACTTGATACACTTATTCGTGGTGGGATGCTCACTAGCATATGAACATGGTCTGGCATCAGATGTCCTTCTATAAGTTCTACCCCCTTATAACTGCATAATCGGCGAAATATCTCGCCCAAACTGCTTCTATATTGATTATAAATGACTTTTCGTCTATACTTAGGGGTAAACACAATGTGATATTTACACATCCATTTTGTGTGTGATAAACTATGTGCCTTTTGTGCCATATCATTATCTCCTTTCGCTTTACAGTAGGCTTGAACACCTTTATTGTATCGCGTTTGGAGATTTTTTTGTATAACAGTCGATGCGCACCCGCATAGCGGGTGGTTTATTTGTCTCGCACCTATCGGAGCGAGACTGGGCTTAAAGCCACATAAACAAAAAAACAGGCCTTCCGAAATCTCGGAAAGCCTGTTGTGATGCTATTTCTAGACTTATTTTGAGACTTATTTTGCGATTGGGTAAACAGATACTTGTTTTCTATCGCGTCCTTTACGTTCAAAACGTACAACACCTTCAACTTTTGCAAAAAGTGTATCATCTCCACCACGACCTACGTTAATGCCTGGATAGATATGAGTTCCGCGTTGACGGTAAAGGATTGAACCACCTGAAACAGTTTGTCCATCAGCAGCTTTAGCACCTAGGCGTTTAGCTTCTGAATCGCGTCCGTTTGATGTAGAACCCCCACCTTTTTTGTGGGCGAAAAGTTGCAAGTTAGCAAGATTCATGTTTAACATAATGTTTGTCCTCTCTTTGTTTAATTGGTAATGACTTTTGTTGTAACAAACTCTTGAGAGTTTTCCGCTAAACTAGTCATACCTAGGAGAAATGATTCAAATAGTAATTGAACTTTCTCATCCTTAAGGTCAGTTAAATCAGATAAACTTATCTTCATATAACCGCCATCAATCTCATCGATTGTTACATCTGCTGCACAGTCAGTTAGAACTTCCATGGAATTAACAAGGTTAATCGATAGGGTTGAAACGGCTGCACAAACGATATCATAACCAAATTCACCACTCCCAGCATGTCCTGTTATTTCAACACTAACAAGATGCTGATTCGTACGAATAAAGGTCGCTTGAATCATAAAGATTAAGCGTTGATAGCGTCGATAACAACTTTAGTATAAGGTTGACGGTGACCTTGTTTACGGTGGCTACCTTTTTTAGGTTTGTATTTGTAAGAAACAACTTTCTTTTGTTTACCTTGTTTTTCGATAGTACCAACGACTGTAGCTCCTTCAACAACTGGAGTACCGACTTTAGTAGTTTCACCACCAACAAGAACAACTTCGTTAAAAGTCACTTCTGCGCCAGCTTCAGCGTCAATTTTTTCAACGTAGATAGCTTGACCTACTTCAACTTTAACTTGTTTACCACCAGTTTTGATGATTGCATATGTGCTCATGATGCACCTCCTATAAAAAATTTTTGCTGAGGTTTCCCTCTGTGAAGACTCGCCTAGATTGCGAGGCACGAAGCCTACTTAAACAATGTTCGCGCGGTTGCACAGGACGTGCATTTAGTCAACATTCATATGTTATCACAAGCGAGTTATGAAATCAAGGATTTTACTGTTTTTTATTTTTTAACATTTTTATCAGCCTCTAAAATGACTGATTTTCTCAAAATAGGGGTTCAATTGATTGTTTAACATCAACAGTCAATGGAGAATGTTTTTAAAGGTGCCTTTTTCTTTTGCTATCAGTATAGAATGATGGGTATTTTCTATCTGGTTTATTCTGCCTATTCAAGTGATTATCTAAGTTTAATAGATGGCTTTTCCTATTTAGCCTAATTTTACAAATAGCACAATCGTAAAACTATCGTAGGTGATTGGAACTAAGCCGTATACATTTGCCTTCATAACTCCTCTCATTCGAACGATTCCTTACTTCATAAAGCATTACAACCGTTACAACGATACATCAAAACGTCTACCCAAAATCGGTAACGTTAGCCGTACACTTTGTAGCATCTTGTCAAAAATTCTCAAAATAATACTCATCCAAAATCAAAAACTAACTTTCTGTAACCATTGTCTGTTGACGGTGGTTTTTAATACTCTTCAAAATCAAAAGCAGACCTTATTGACATGATTTGATGAACTTTAGTCCTATCTGTATCGGTGTTGCCTAGTTTGTTTTTGATTTTCATTGAGTATAAAAGCGATTTTCGTATGCCCTTTTGAAACTAATATCAGCTAAAAAATAAGACAATAGCCGATCATTGACTATTGTCTAAAACATATTGGCTGTCAAAAAAACATTGACATGTTTAAGAATCGATAGAAAAGAGCCATGTGAGGCATTTCCCTTGATTAACCAGACACCTAATACCGCTCTTTCCTAACAATTATTTTCATGATAACAGGACTGAGATCGCTAGACTTTGTGACAGAGCAGGACTGCCTACCATTTTAAATTCACATGTTGATTGATTTCTTGGTAGGCTGTATCAACTTTATCTTGTAAGTCGCTATTGATTTTCTGACGATATTTCCCACCTTTTATAAAATCTTCTAACACCATCACACGATAATCATATAAGCCATAACCTTCTGGTGCAAATCTTCCAGTTGGTTTTGCGTCAACCAAGGTAGGGTGAGCTTTCACTTTTTTGATGATCGTTTTTGAACCAGTTTTTTCAAAAGTCACATCCATGAGCAAGCCTCTCTCTGGCCACTTGTCTTCCATAATTTCTGCTTGTTGGTTTGAAATAAAGTTTCCCATAGAATAGATGATGAATTTCTTCTGCCCATCTTTTTTAATCGTTTCTGCTGGTTCGACCACGTGCGGATGGCCTCCAAAAATCACATCGGCTCCCCATTCCACCATCTGACGATAGAGTTTTTTCTGTTCTGCGGTAGGTGCCAATCGATATTCTTCCCCCATTTGCGGCATAACGATAGTAACGTCTGCCTTTTTTTCGGCTTCTTTCAATTCTGACTTGATTTTATCGCGATCAAGATCTGACATATGACGATTATATTCGTCTGCTGTCAGATTGGCATCCATACCATTATAACCATAAGAATAAGCTAAAATGGCAATCTTAATCCCATTCACATTCTTAATGAGTACTTCCTCTTTTGATCGATTTTTCTCATATACCCCCACTGCATCTATCCCTAGCTTATTGAACGTTTTCTTAGTGTTAAGGGCGCCCTCTAAACCGGAGTCAAGGATATGGTTATGGGCCAAATCCACCACATCATACCCTGTGTTCTTTAAGGTTTGAGCAATGCTCTCAGGGGCATTAAATAAGGGATAGCCTGACAAAGGATAATCCGGAGAAATAGTCCCCTCAAAATCCCCAATAGCCAAGTCCGCACTGGAAATTCTGTCCTTAACATAAGTAAAGTAATCATCGAAATCGTAAGACCCATCGCTTTTTAAGGCACTAGCATAGAGGACATTATGAATGAGAATGTCACCATTGGCAAGAACACGCGCTCTTTTGACCTTCTCGTCTTTCTTTGGGTCTGGCTTTGCCAAGGCATGATAGCCATCAAAAAGTCCTGCCAAAAGCAAGGACAGAGCAATAAAAGCCAGACAGGTTTTCTTAATCACCGTTAAATGTTTCATCAAATTATCCTCCTATGGATAGTATACCATAAGAAGCCAATGAATAGATAGCGGTTCCATTATATCCTCTTTGAGGGTCATATTATACTTAACAAAAATTATAAATAGCGGAATCGTCATGTTGTGACAACATAAATCATTCCTTTCCATCTAAAATCGATTGGACACAGAAACTAGACCTCCGCTATTTTGATTTTGAATTAGTATAGTTTTTTGAATTAAGGTTGGTACATCGTCGTTTTCGTCTTACCTTACTCAAGTACTGACCGTATCTCAGTTCTTTGTCTCAAAGTTAATTCATTCAACTATATTAGCTTGAGTAAAACTGAAAAGCAACACTTTTTTCTGAGCACGCAAAAACCACTCCGAAAAGAGTGGCTAAATCTAACATCAATTAGAATTTTTTACGTTTGCGAGCTGCTTCTGATTTACGTTTACGTTTTACAGATGGTTTTTCATAGTGTTCACGTTTACGTGCCTCTTGAAGAGTACCAGCTTTAGTCACAGAACGTTTGAAACGACGAAGGGCATCATCGAGTGATTCATTTTTACGTACGACTGTTTTTGACATTGATTTCACCTCCTCAAGATAAGATACCATTTACACGGTCTTAATTATTATACTTTAAAGTGATTATCTTGGCAAGATTTTTATCAATTTTTTCCAAAAATTCTTGACAAACGTTTTTGCAAGTCTGGCAAGAGGTCTTCTGTAAACCAAGGGTTTTTGCTTAACCAGATATTATTTCGAGGTGACGGATGAGGCAAAGGAAGATAGTCAGGTAAATAATCTTGGTAAGCCGCCACACGGTCTGTTAAAGTCTTTTTATCGTCTAAATAATAGTCCTGCGCTGCTTTACCTACCAGTAGGGTTAATTGGATATCAGGCATTTCTTTCAATAATTTGGGGTGCCACTTGTCTGCCTGCCCTTTACGAGGTGGCAAGTCGCCCGATTTTCCCTTACCAGGAAAGTAGAAATCCATGGGTAAAATCGCTATCTGATCTGACTGATAAAAGAACGCCTCATCAACACCCAACCATTCTCTCAATCGGTCACCGCTCGGATCTTGAAAAAGCATTTGCTTATTTTGAGCCTTAATTCCCGGCGCCTGCCCAATAATCAGAACCTTGGCCTTTGAACTCACTTGGTAAAGCGGTTCAATTCCAGAATCAGTGTAAGATTGGTTATCCTTGTCCGCTTTAATGGCATTATAAATACTAGTCATTAACATATCTTACTCCTCTACTTTTATGGACAGAAGGGACAATTCAGCAATTAGTTCCCCTTTAACAAGGCATCAAAAGAATAATCACCCACATCAGACTTGTTTTGAAACATTTTTATTTCTCCTACCAATCAAGTTGCTAGTCCTAGCTTACCGTAATGCTTCATAAACGACTAAAGGTTATTCTAAAGATTCCTCAACATCTCTAAAAACGATAACTAACTCGTTTTCTTCCTATTATCAATGGCTTTCAATGGTGTTTGCTTGAGAATGGCGTCTACCATCTCCAAATTACCAGCTAGGTTGGGGTGTAGCTGGTCTGGGAAATATTCAGGATGTTTTTCAGTTCCCTGATATTGATCAATAACCGATACTCCAGCCTCCTTGGCTATTTCAGGAATGAGCTTTCTCAATTGACCATCTACCACTTTATTATTTGGAAAAGTGGGTTGGGGATGTTCGAAGAAAACACGAGGTGGAATCATAAGGTAAATTTTGGGGTGACTCTCTAAAGCTTGGTAACGTTTAATAGCTGCTAGGTATTCTTTTTTGAAACGCCGGGGTTGCCAGTAAACATCTCTGGAGTCATTCGTTCCCAACATAATAATGACAATATCAGGATTCACTTGAAACGATTTTTTCGCTAGAGGCTCTTTAAAGTAAGGCTTAGCGGTATTGGATAACATCGTTCTGCCACTTAGACCAAAATTGATGACGTGATACTTTTTACCCAAGGCTTGCTGAAGAAGAGCAGGGTAAGATTCCGTCTCGCGTGTTGAGGCAACGCCTGCTCCATAAGTAATACTGTCTCCAACCGCAGCTATGGTAATTTTATGCACCTTGGTCGAGGTATCTCTGGACGCCATCAACTGTGAAAAACTATAAATACCCATGAGAATCACGATAAAATAGAGTAATCTATCAAACCATTTTTTATGTTGTTTGGTCATTTGATACCTCCTTATATTTCGTGCAGTTAGCTACTGCCAAAGCTCAAGCCATACACTTGGAATAAGTCACCGTGGATTGGTTGACTTCCGCAAATCGCTTGATCATTTCTGAAAAGGCTCTGACTGCAGCTTTTTGTTTCAATTGGTGATGCGTTTGATAATGCACAGACATGTTATCTCATGTAAGGTAATCAGGCAAAAAAATTATGGATAACCAACTAAAATACTTGAGCAATCTTCTGAAAAATGGGCACTATTCAAGGGCTTTTTGGCGTACGCCAAAATCATACAGATTGACACAAAAAATAGTTCACACGCAACTATTACCTTTTCTGATAGCTTGTCTTTCAGACTCTTCCTCCATTATCTGATATTTTAAATGAAATTTCAAAGAAAATCATTATCAACTCTTGGAAATAAAGAAAAGCTGGTCTCTCAATCCCAGCTTTTCTCTTTATAAGCTTCGAAACAGTTCTTAAGCTTTTTCAAATTGAGAGTTATAGAGGTCAGCATAGAAACCATTTTCAGCCATCAAGGCATCATGATTGCCCTGTTCAATGATGCTTCCATCTTTCATGACTAAGATTAAGTCGGCGTTACGGATGGTTGATAGACGATGGGCAATGATAAAAGAGGTTCTCCCTTCCATGAGTTTGTCCATAGCTTTTTGAATCAGCTCTTCCGTGCGAGTATCAACAGATGATGTGGCTTCATCTAAAATCAAAAGCGGTGCATTTTTCAAAAGAGCACGCGCAATGGTCAAAAGCTGTTTCTGACCGACAGATAAGCTCAGACTATCGTCCAAGACACTATCGTACCCTTTAGGAAGGGTCATGATAAAGTGATGAATGCCAACAGCTTTAGCTGCCTCAACCACTTGCTCGTTTGTTATATGCTCCTGATTGTAAATCAGATTTTCCTTAATAGTCCCTTCAAATAACCAAGTATCCTGCAAGACCATTGAAAAGGCATCGTGAACTTCTTCTCGTTTCATATCCTTGACATTAACGTGGTCAATTCGAATACTACCGCTATTGGTTTCGTAAAAACGCATCAGCAAGTTAACAATCGTTGTCTTACCGGCACCTGTTGGACCAACAATAGCAACCTTTTGACCTGGTTTGGCTTGCGCTGAAAAAGCATTAATAACAGTCTTGTCTTTGGTATAACCAAACGTCACCTGATCAAAGTCAACATAACCCTTGACCTGTGATAATTGCTGACTTTTATCAGTTTCGTCTTCCATTTCTAGAGCATTAAGAAATTCGAAGATTCGCCCCATTGTTGCGGAGACAGTTTGCATTTGTGTAGCTCCTTGAGCTATTTGGCCAAGAGGCTGTGAGAAGATACGAACATAGGTCATAAAGGCTACGATTGTTCCCATAGTGATATCGCCATCAATCACTAATCGGGCACCAACTAAACAGACCATAACATAACCAAAGTTACCGATAAACTGCATCATGGGCATCATAATTCCAGAGAAGAATTGCGATTGCCACATACTGTTATAAAGGTTTTGATTGAGTTGGTTAAAGGCTGACTTAGCTTGCTCCCTAGCATTGTAAGAGATGACAAGATTGTGACCTGTGTAGATTTCTTCAACGTAACCATTAACCGCAGCTAGATTATCTTGCTGACGTCTAAAGAGAGGCTGACTTTTCATCATGATGACCACGCTAAGTAAAAAGCCTGCTAGAACCGATCCGATAGCTGTCCCAGCCATGATGACATTGGTTTTAAACATCATGATAATAGACCCAGTCAAAAGGACGCTAGCTGAAACTAGTGTGGTCAAACTCTGGTTAAGCGCTTGGGTCATATTGTCCACATCATTCGTCACACGAGATAAGGTATCTCCTTGTGAATGACCATCAAAGTAAGACAGGGGCACACAGTTGATTTTATCAGCAATGGCTGTGCGCATGCGCTTTGAGAAATGCTGGATTATAGTTGCAATGATAAAACTAGCTGAATAAGACAAAATGGCGCCACCACCATATAGTAATGCTAGCTGGAAACCAATACCTTTGATTTTAGCTATATCAACTTTACCAGTAATTCCTGTCGTAATCACATCGGTGATTTCTTTTAACTTATCAGGTCCGATAACAGTAATGACACTTGAACATATCGTAAACATAATAGCCAGTCCAAACATCAAGCGGAACCCTTTCAAAAAAGGAAGGGACTGGTTGATTAACGTTTTTTTCTTAATTTTCACCTTTCAATTCCTCCTTTGATAATTGTGAATAAGCAATTTCTTGATAAACGACATTGTTTGCCAAAAGATCCTGGTGACTGCCTTGACCAACGACTTTACCTTGGTCTAGAACCAAAATCTGATCAGCATCCATAATGGTCGAAACCCTTTGCGCCACAATGAGTTTGGTTACCTGACTAGTCTTTTCACTCAAAGCTTTCCGAAGAGTGCGATCCGTCTTATAGTCAAGTGCTGAGAAAGAATCGTCAAAAATCAAGATTTCTGGCTTACGAGCAAGCGCACGCGCAATAGCTAAACGTTGGCGCTGTCCTCCAGAAAAATTGGTCCCCCCTTGGGCTACTTCTGTTTCAAGCCCCTCTTCCTTGCTTTGAACAAACGCTTTAGCTTGTGCCAATTCAAGCGCATCCCATATAGCAGCATCATCAAGTTGAGCTTGACTGCTCTCGCCAAAGGTCATGTTAGAACGGATAGTACCACTAAAAAGAACTGCTTTCTGAGGAATATATCCTACCTTATTATTCAGCTCTTCGTGACTATAATCCTTAATATCAATCCCGTCGATTAAAATCTGACCTGCTGTCACATCGTAAAAACGTGGCAGAAGGTTAACTAAAGTTGTTTTACCAGAACCTGTTGAACCAATAAAAGCAATGGTTTGACCAGCACTAGCTTTGAACGAAACGTTTTCAATAACAGCATCTGAATCTTCGGTGTATTTAAAACTGACGTTTCGGTATTCAACCTCACCTTTTGTGTCTGTCTTAACAGTTGTTTTTTTGTTAAAACTAACGCTTGGCTCTAGGGATAGAACCTCTTCAATACGACCTGCTGAAACCAAGGCACGCGGCAAGATAATAAAGATAGCAACCATCATCATGAAGCCCATAACGACTTGCATAGCATAGGAAGAAAAAACAACCATATCACTAAAAACAGTGATACGATCTTGAACACTCGCGATAGCCGCAGCCCGTGAAGTCATCGTGATGACAATACCATCGATCATTTGCGCTCCAATCCAATAGATAGCCAAAGTCAAACCACTTGAAACCACAGTCATGACTGGATTCATAAGAGCAAACAATCGGCTTACAAAAAGATTCAAGCGCGTTAAGGCCACATTTTGGGCTGAAAATTTAGCATCTTGATAGTCCTCAGCGTTGTAGGCACGAAGGACACGAATCCCCGATAGAATTTCCCGCATGGTAGCATTTAGCCCATCAGTGTATCGTTGTACTTTTTGGAGACGCGGAAACGCAAAAATCAAGAGCGTTGCTAATAACAGCATAACCACAGCAACTGCAATGACAACAGACCATGTCCACTCGCTGCTTTTACCCCAAATTTTCGTTAAAGCCCAGACAGCCATAATTGGGCCACGTGTCACCACTTGCATACCCATTGTGATTAGGATTTGCAGCTGTGTTAAGTCATTAGTTGTCCGTGTTAACAGACTGGGTACGGAGAATTGTTTGATTTCTGCATCCGAATAATTCATGACCTGATTAAAAATATCAGAGCGTAGGCGCGTCGTAAAACTGGCTGCCGTACGAGCAGCTAGAAAGCCAACACAGACTGCCATAACAAAACTCCCCAATGACAAAGCAAGCATTTTCCAGCCTGGCTCCATAATATCGGAAGTGGTCGTCCCTTTTTCTTGAAGTAATTTGGTAATGTCTGACATGTAAGACGGCGTTGCAATATCCATCCAGACCGCCAAACAAATAAAAACGGTAGATAAGGCAATCATCGCCCATTCTTTGCCGTTTAAACGTTTAAATAATATTGGCACTAGTCTTTCTCCTTAAACTGTTTCAGATTCTGCGTCAATTGACCTAACACTTTTTCAACAACTTTCCAATCATCTGGCTCGATGTCAATAAATAACTCACTCATTAACTCTCTATGAAAATGCTCTAGAGGCTCAATTTTTGAAACTCCTTCTTGCGTCAAGACCAAGCGCTTATAACGTTTATCTTCCGTCGATGTTTCCAAATGCAAGTAACCATTTTTTTCCATGCGCTTAACAAGGTTACTAGCAACAGACTTAGAGATATGCAGACATTGCTCAATATCTTTTACAAAAACGTCTCTCTCTTGATGCTTAAATAGATAGTACAAAGCCCTCCCTTGGGGGCCTTTTAAATGCTCAATATCATGTTTTTGAGCAATATCTCCAGCAGCTTGTTCCAAATCAGAAATAATTTCTTTTAATGCATGTAATGGGTTTTTCATAAACTTTCCTTTCTGCTTTAGAATTCCTGATAAGCTATTATAGTTCCCTTGAGAACTATAGTCAAGGATAAAACACCTTTTTCTGACAATTAAAAAAAACTCAGTGCTTTTTTTGGTAACTTCACTGTACAAGAAAAAGATAAACAGAAAAAGATATTCATCTTAGTCTCAAATAAACACCGCATCTGTCTTAAAATCCCGAACATCAATGACCTCTACTTGTCACACCGTAATCAAACATGTGATGAAAGGATTTAGGCATCAAGAGCACCGTGTATACAAACAAAGAAGAAAATGCATGTAGCCACTTTCCAGCTACACGCATTTTGAAACTATTTTCGATGACATTTACATAACAGCATGTCTCACCCCCCTTATTTCTAAGGATACGACAACACATGTTCTACCTAAAAGCTAGCAGCTTCAACGAAAAAAATCGTTTTTAAAAAACGACATTTTCTTCATGCCTTGACCGTGTGTCAAGAAGGTTTAAATATATTAAGCATTTCTCTTAAGTCTCATTCAACCTTAAAAGGATGAGCATGATAAGAATCGCTTTGAATCCCTCACCTCTATACAATAATATTCCAGAATAACATTTCGAAAGCAAGCTTTAATATAGCCAGTAATGTCAGGACGAAACCTTGATTCTTTTGGTTTTTGTTAATATGCTGGTCTGGCAAATAGATGTCGCAATAAATCTTAACGTTGAATCAGCCTCAGGATTCTAGTCAGAACCATCTGCATTCTTAAGACCGAATGCACACAATCAAGAGGTAACGTTAATTATTTCAAACAGTGCACATCTTTTACTAGCCACTTATAGTCGCTACAAGCAGGACAACCGGTCAATCATTGATATAAGACTGTGACATAATAATAGCTTTTAGCCACAGCTTAATGATTGGCAACTTCTCTCACAATGTTTAAAAATTCTGCTGCGACATAGTCTACCTGAACATCTGTCAGCTTTGTATGAAGAGGTAACGTAATCGTATTGGAATAGTAAGCTGCTGCATTAGGGAAATCAGCCATATCAAATCCCTTATGACTATAAGCCGAAAATAAAGGCAAGGGTTTGTAATGCACATTGCAGGCGATGCCTTTTTCAGCCATTTTTTGGATAATAAGATCTCTCTGATTTTGATCAATCCCTTGGATATGCGTGATGTAAAGGTGCTTTGAAGATTCATAATCGTTATTAAAGTGATCCAAAACCCGAATGCGTGAGCCTTCAAAGGCAGCATTATAGCGAGATACAATCTCAGAACGCCGCCTTTGCAACTTTTCATAACGTCGTAACTGTACCAAGCCAATAGAAGCCATAATATCAGTCATATTAAACTTATAACCCGGTAAAACTATATCGTATTCCCATGGACTAGGCTGGCTTTTGGTTGGCAACTCTCTTGTTTGCCCATTTAAAGAATAAATTTGAAACTGTTTATAGATAGACTCACTAACCACACCATTTGTTGCTTTCCAGGTAACAACACCACCTTCTGCAGTTGTTAAATTCTTAACAGCTTGAAATGAAAACACTGTAAAATCAGCAACATTACTAATATCGACTCCTTTATACTTAGCCCCAAAAGCATGAGCGCCATCAGATAAAATCAAGGGTCTATGGTAGATTTCTTGTAAAAAAGTTTTAGCTCTAAATAATTTCGCTTTACGATTAACAATAGCCTTAATACGGTCATAATCACAAGGAATTCCTGCCAATTCGACTGGAATGATAACTTTTGTTTTCTCAGTAATGGCTTGCTCTAAGGCATCATAATCCATTTCAAAATGATCAGTCTGAACATCAATCATCACAGGCTTTGCACCAACATGCTCAATCACACTGCAGGAAGCAGTATAAGTAACGGCAGGAATAATAACCTCATCACCTGGTCCAATTCCAAAGATCCTTAAGACCAACTCCAACCCAGCAGTTGCAGAATTTAAACAAACCGCACCAGCTGCTCCCGTGTAGTGTTTGATTTCCTGTTCTAGACGTTTTGTCTTAGGTCCTGTTGTAATCCACCCCGAACGCAGGGTATCAACTACTTCAGCAATTTCCTCCTCTGTAATATCAGGAGACGAAAAAGGTACCATCATTTGCATGTTTCATAACTCTCTCTTTCTCTCATTTTTTATCAAACTAATTCCTTACTAATCTTGTCATATTTGTCTAAGCCAAAAACCATCGCTAAAGCATTTTGGTCTTATTCACCTAAACATTTAACTAATCTCCTACTCCTTTTGTTACCCCTTTTTTAAATCTTCGATTACTGCCCCCAAAACTGATCAATACCAGCATAAACTTACATAAAGATAGATGACTCAATCTTACAAATAAAACTGTTATCCTAGACTCGACCATTAATGCTTTCTTACTCATAAAGTCATTCGTTGTGTCATTTCTAACCTCTCACGTCCAAAAAAAGGAAACAATGACCCTTGGAATATCATCACTATCAAGTTTCTCATCCCATCCAAGGTAGGTCTTCAAGTTCCCCAATCACTTTGTTACCAAACAAGGACAAGTCTCTTTGTGACATCTCAAAATCAACAGCGACGACCAACAAAGCTCTCTTATTTTCTCAAGTCTCGTATCCTTCTCTCCATAACCTTCAGTCACTTCGCTTATTAAAAAACTTTCTAACAAACATTGTACGAGATATCCGTCTTATTCTCACTTTTTAAAACAAAAGTTAGCAGTAGTGCATGGGCCCAATCATAGACTGAAACCTGTCACACTCTGATAACCGATTATCACTTTCGTTTTTCCCTCTACTGAATTACTATTATGAGAAACCAAGAACATCATAACAACCATCCTCTAAACATGAACCTATGGTATTGAAACATACTGGAATATGATAACCATTGTCTTATAGCTATTTCATTGTAAATTACCACCACCTTTCTTAACTTCTCTAACATTTTACCCTTATTATCACAATAATCAGAACTATTGAAGTATGATTTCATAATAGGTTAATTCCCTTTAGGTTATATAAGGTTAATTTTTTATAAAAATACCATGACCCAAAGCGTTGTTTTATGTCATTTACGGTAAATATATTAGAGATTTCATTTTTCGTTTCATATATTATCATACCTTTTCAAGTTTGTCACCTAAAAAAATAATGAAAAAAAACACTCAAAAAACCTTTTATTAAAGCATTGATTAGTTGACTCAATGAAAAATTGAATCTTTTTCTGAAACATTATATTTTCAGATTTTCATTCAGCAATTAGTCTTTCAGTTTTGTATTTTTTCTAATTTTATAGTTTGCATTCGCCCAAAATAATGTATAAAAATCTTTTTCACGAATAGTCAGTTTATTTAATCTTATATCTGTTCTTAGAACATGTGAAATAACGTATTTTCGCTACTCTTTTTTCTCTTTACTTAAGTAACAGTATGATTTTTATCATTGATTGTATTTTCTTTATTTTCTGATTATTCTGTCTATTTTTCAACTTGTCTATTTAGCGACACATTATCTAACATTTCTTGTTAGATAATGTTATCAAAATTAGCCCTAAGCCCTATATAAGTATTTTGAATGATACTAAAAAAACGTTTAGAAACATCATTTCAAAACGTTTTTTTACATACAAATATTAGTAAGAATCAATTCTAGAAACCGAAATGCCACCCTTCATCCTCATGATAGATCATTTTCTTACTCATACCACCATCAATTGTAATGGTTTGTCCTGTGATAAAAGCAGCTTTTTCTGAAGCTAAATAAAGAATCATATTAGCAATATCTTCTGGAACACCGACGCGACCAACAGGATGTTGATGCCTATCTGCATCAGAATGTCTCTCACCATTCGTCTCAATCCAACCAGGTGCGACAGCATTAACACGTACCCTACCAGCAAAGGACATGGCCAGAGCATGTGTCAGAGCCGTAAGACCTCCCTTAGCTGCCGAATAACTTTCAGTCTGCGCTTGACTTTGAGCATAACGTGACGAGGATACATTGATAATACTAGCACCTTGTGTAAAATGCTTATTAAATAGCTGACTTAAATAAAATGGTGCTGTTACCCCTACTGTTAGGGCATTTTGGAAATCCTCAAAACTCGCTTGGTCCAATCCAACCATCATCGGAAGTGCATTATTGACTAAGATATCAACATGACCATGTTTTTTGATGACATAATCCGCAAAAGTTTCCAAGGTTTCTTTTTGACTGATATCACCAACAAAATAATCTCCTTGAACGATATCAATAATCTCCACTTTAGCACCAGCTTTTTCGAAGGCCTTAGCAGTCGCTTGACCAATGCCATGAGCACCACCAGTAATGACAACAACTTTATTTTTAAATGTTACATCAGACATATCCTAATAACCTACTTTTCATCAACCACGCGCTTACCAGTCACAAACATGGTGAAGGATGCCTGTGCTACTGCTTCTCCCGCCTGGTTGGAAATGATGACCTCAATAACTTTGGTTTTTCGACCATTATGAAGACAAGTCCCATCAATCTTTAGAGAATCGCCCAAGCGTCCTCCTCTCATGTAATGGATATTCGACTGCATGGTAACAGCTTCACTTCCCAATGATAAACAGGTCAACCCCGCCACTTGATCACACAAGGTAAAAAGGTAACCACCATGAGCATTGCCATAATAATTAAGCGATTTTTCGACGATCTCCGTTGAAACAACAACATGACCTTCTTCTTCCATCAACAAATCATAATTCTCAAAAACACGAATTTCATGTAATTTATCTAACATCTTACCTCTTCATCCTTCATCAAAAATTGAAAATATACCAATATTATAGCACTTTTCTAACAATTACACTGCTAGCTCAGCTTAATATAGGCAGTTGTTCCTCACTTCCAGCACCGCAATGTGTTTAAGAGCACAACAACGGCCTTGCTCTCTTGAGATGAGGAACAAGGCCGTTGCTTGATCTTTTATAGTCTTCTTTTGAATTAAGGTTGAGACATCGTCACTTTCGCCTTGCCCTACTCAAGTCCTGCCCACATCTCAGTTCTTTGTCTCAAAGTTAATTCATTTGACTATATTATGTCATTATTCACTTGACAGGAAGCAGTTAAGACAATCAGTCTCTTTTGATAGTTAACCTAAACAGATAAGGGGTTAGTCAGTAGCAGAAAAACAAGCCCCTAGCCAATTCAAATAACTTTTTAAGTTGATAACTACCAATCTGCTCTTATACTATTATGTTCGACTGGCTCCTTTAGGTTCTAATAACCTTTGAACAAATCCTAAGCCTATATCAGACAATATGGCCATCAGTGCTGTTGGCAATGACCCAGCTAAGATAATGGCACCACCATTGGTAGCATTAGTTCCTCGGACGATAATATCTCCTAGACCACCGCCACCTACAAAAGCACCAATCGCCGTGATCCCAACGGCAACGACCAAAGCATTTCTAATTCCTGCCATAATAACAGATAAGGAAAGAGGTAATTCTACCATAAAGAGACGTTGCTTTTTAGTCATCCCCATACCTTTTGCTGCATCTACCAAGTCATCATTAACATTAGCAATGCCAGCGTAGGTATTACTGATAATTGGTAAAAGCGAGTAGAGGAAAACCGTCGCAATAACCGTTTTGGTTCCCAGTCCGAGAGCCAACATGATAATAGAAATCATAGCCAGCGATGGAATCGTTTGTAAGACATTAGCAATCCCCATGACAAAGCCGCGAAGTTTTCGCTTGCGAGCAATCATGATACCTAGAGGGATACCTACTAGGGCAGCCAGAAGAACACCATAAACAGAAATCAAAAAGTGTCTTAAAAATTGAGAAAGAATGTATGAGCCATTCTGACTAAAATAATAGAAAAATTGTTCAACCGTAGACATCTCACTCATCTTAGTCATTCTCCTCTCTAAAATAATTTTGCTTTTCTAAGAACTGCTTAGCCACTACAGAAGGTTCTAATAATTTATCATCCACTTGATAATTAAGTTTTTGCATCGTTTCTAGGTCAATTTTACCATCAAGCCGATGGAGCAATGCCTTCAATTTCGGATTCTTGCGTAAGAGCTCGTTGTTAACAACCATAGACGTTTCATATGGTGGGAAAAATTGCTTGTCATCCTTTAGAATGGTTAAATGATAACTTGGAATACGACCATCTGTCGAATAACCCAAAACAGACTGCATCTTACCACTTTCAACAGCATTATAGACCAGGCCAATTTGCATTGGGTAAATGTTCTTGAATGAGAAGCCATAGGTTTCTGTGAATTCCTTGTAGCCATCACCTTCGCGGGTCATCCAGGTACTATCAACTCCAGCCTTAGCCGTATCCGCTACTCTGCTTAAATCTGAAATAGTTTCCAGATTGTTTTCCTTTGCGTAATCATCTGTGACCATAAAAGCATAAGTATCAGCAAAACCATAGGTTGGAAACCAGGTCTGATCGAAACGTTTTTTGAATTCGCGTTTCACTATTTTCGAAGCTTTTTTAGGATCTTTGATGGCCTTCATGCCAAGAGCCCCTGTGATATCTGTTCCAGTATATCTCGTCGCGGAAATGTCAGCATCACCTCGTAATAAGGCTTCGTGGGTGACGCTAGAAGAGCCAAGGTTGGAAACTAAAGTTGCCTTACTGTCAGTTTCATGCTCAATTAATTCAGCAATCATATTAGCGATAATACTTGATTCTGTCGTATTCTGCGCAGCAATTTTGACTGTTTTTCCTTCACTTCCCTTTACAAGTCCACAAGCAGTGAGGGCAAGAAGTGATATGAAAGCGACACTTGCTACTATCAGTTTTTTCATTCTCATTTATGCCACCTCCCTCTTCTGTCTTGGCGTTAGAGCAACTTCTAGTTTCCCAAGAAGAAAATCAGCGACTAAGGATAATAAGATAACAGGAATAGTACCACCAATAATAAGTGGCGGTTGAAAGAGACTCAATCCACTAAAAATCAAATCTCCCAAACCACCTGCACCAACGTAAGATGCTAGCGTTGCCCAAGCAATAACATAGATGGCTGACAGACGAATCCCTGTCATAATGACTGGCATAGCCAAAGGGAGTTCTACCTGTAAAATAGACTGACTTGGTTTCATTCCCATTCCTTTAGCACTGTCTTTTAAAACAGGACTCACATTTTCAAGACCGATATAAGTATTTCTTAAAATGGGTAATAAAGAATAAATAAACAGAGCAAAGATAGCTGGTAATTTACCAACCCCAAATAAGGGAATCATCATGGCTAGCAAGGCTAAACTAGGAATCGTTTGTAACATACTAGCTAAGCCAATAATCACTTTGGCTAGTTTTTGATAGCGCGTTAAAACAACACCTATCGGAACTGCCACAAGGATACCTAAGGCTAAGGCAATAGCAGAAATATAGATTTGCTCCCAAGTTTTGTGGAGAAGCTGACCACCATATTGAGCTAGAAAAGCATTAATATCACTCATTTTGACCTCCCTCCTGCTCTTGAGAACCCCAAATAACATCATACATCATATCAACAAGAGCTGACCTGGTTACAATCCCAGTAAGATGCCCTTGATCGTTGACAACAGGCACGTACTTCAAGCCACGTTTGAGAATTTTTTGAGAAGCATCTCGTAAAAGGGCATCTTCTTTAATTTTAAAAACATCTCTTTGAAGAATATCTGATACCAAAAGATTTTTACGATACTGATTACTGATAGATTCTAAATCAATCAAACCGATTAACCTTTGATCTTCTGTTACAAGTAAAGTATCAACACGACGTTCCCTCATTAGAGTAATAGCATCTGAAATAGTCTGATCAGCTGTTATGGAAACAGGATTTTTAAGCATAATAGATTTAACTGGTGTAATATCCATTTGAGCTTGCATCAATCGTTCGTCACCAATTATTTTTTCAACAAATTCTGTGGCTGGATGATGCAGGATTTCATCCGGCGTAGCTACTTGCACCATTTGCCCATTATCCATCACAACAATACGACTAGCCAATTTCAAAGCTTCATCCATATCATGTGTCACCAAAACAATGGTTTTGCCCATTTTTTCTTGCAAGGTTTTAACGAGGTCCTGAATCCCCTCACGTGTGATGGGATCAAGGGCACCAAACGGTTCGTCCATCAAGATAACATCTTGATCGGCAGCTAAGGCACGAATAACACCAATCCTTTGCTGTTGACCACCTGATAATTCAGACGGGTAACGATCTAAAAATTCTTCAGGCAATTCCACCAGTTTGATCAATTCTTTGGCTTTAGCTTTTTTCTTATCTTCAGGCCATTTCAGAAGCTTAGGAACCAAGGTGATATTTTCATAAATAGTCATATGTGGCATAAGACCGATATTTTGAATCACATAACCAATTTTTCGGCGCAAATGAATAGGATTGATAGTCGAAATGTCTTTTCCCTCAAAATAAATATGACCTTCTGAGGGTTTCAACATGCGGTTAATCATCCGCATCAGGGTTGTTTTTCCTGATCCACTAGTACCAATAAAACAAATAAATTCCCCCGCATTTACTGATAGATTTGCTGTATCAACAGCGGTATTATTACCGTATATTTTTTTGATATTTTTAAATTCAATAATAGGTTGATTGGTCATCCTTTTCTCCTTAAGATTAGTCGAATTTTTTTAAAATTAGCGCAAAAAAACAAATATAAAACGCTGTTATTGACCACACTCTGCAAATATCAGAATGGTCAGATGTAAATATAGTATAACAGAATCAATCTATTTTTACTATAATTAATTGAAAATAAAAAGTCTATTAAGAGCTTTTTACTGAAAATAGCACCTAAAACGCCACTTCTCTGTAATAAATCACTCAAAATAAGGTTGGTTTTCAAAACTTACCGCCGAAGAAGAGGGGCTCTAAAATTAGAGATCCCCTATCAATGATTATCGAACAACAGCCAAACGTGTGTATTGATTTTCTTGAAAATCCCCCTTAGCAAAGGGAACCATAAACTTCCTAACAATCACTGACGATTAACGGAAACCAAACTTCTTCAGCTTCTCCAAATTGCAATGACCGAGACATACTGCTAACTCTTATCTTCTCAGCCTTATCTGCCAAATACAAAATGTCTCATCACTGCTACCTAGCCATTTAGTAGCAACAATTATCTCTTTGACACTGACTTCACTAATCTTATCAGATAACCTTCTAACCATAGAAGAAACTGGGTATCCATTGTTTTTACTACCGCAATTCTCTCTAAAAATAACTATATAGTAATATATGCCGTCCGTAAACCCTATCTCATAGAATTAGCGGAATCGCTCTAAACTCTTGTAGAGATAGGGGCCTTCTGTTATACACTTCTAGTTCAAGGTTTCTTAATCATCGACAAGGACATCATCATAGTCGTTTGTCTTGTTAAAGAGATTGATAGCATAGGAACAGCTAGCTGAAACATTAACTTTTGCTTCACGCGCTTGCCAAATGATTTTTTCCACAAGTTTTTTGGCAATTCCTTGACCGCCATACTCTGAATCAACAAAAGTATGATTGATAATCCAAACATCATCTATTACCTGATAGGTACACTCTCCTATTTCCTTACTGCCATCATGAGCAACAGCACGTTGCTCTTTTGCATTAAATGAAATCTCAACCATTTGAAATCCTCCTTCACCTTAAATTATAAACCACAGTATTCATTTATCGAACAGAGCAAAACTATTAAAGGAAAAAACCTGATAATATTTGCTTCATCTTTCAAAAATGCAAGAACTGATCCAACCAATGACCGCCATAGATCCAAAAATAGCTATAAGAAATGATTGATAGTGGACGACAGATGGCTAAAATTATCATCAATCTTTTCTCTGTCATCTTACTCAAACCAGCCAACATAACCGTAATATCCGCTGGGCCGATTGGAGCTAGCATAACAAGGGCTACTAATTTTTGAAAATAATGCCCAAAAAATCGGTTCTCATAAGCTGATAACTTCTCTTCTGAAAGCATGAGATGAATAACTGATCGTCCGAATTTCCTGACCAAACGAAACAAAAGCCAGCTGCCTAAAAGAATCCCTAAATAATCTAATAAAAATCCTAAAACAGGTCCAAATGCTAAAATGCCTACAACCGTAATAACTCCGCCAGGAATTGGTGCAATCAAAACCTGAATAACCTGTAATCCGAAAAACAATAGCGAGCCTATGACCAAATCTTTTTTAATCAATTCCTGTAAAGCATCCGGATTGTGAACAATATCTAAATTGACCACCAAAAAATACACAAAAACCAAAGATAAAAGAAGTATTATCGTTGACAGTACTCTAATGAAAGAACGAGTTGTTTTTTTAGGGTTATTCATAACGCAAAGCCTCAATTGGGTTTAATTGACTCGCTTTATTGGCAGGAAGCAGTCCAAACATAATACCAATACAAGCTGAAAAAGTAATGGCAACAAAGGCGACCTGTAATGAGACAGTTGCTCCTGGCAAACTCATCGCAGCGCCTAAACTACTAACAGCAACAAAGGCAAGTAAAAGACCTAGACACCCACCTAACACAGTTAAGACCACAGCTTCAATCAAGAATTGTGTCAAGATATTACGACGGGTAGCCCCCAAAGCTTTCCTAAGACCAATTTCTCTGGTTCGCTCAGTCACTGAAACCAGCATGATATTCATAACACCAATGCCACCCACCAAGAGCGAGATACCGGCAATAGCACCGATAACCGTTGTCATAATACCAAACTCTCGATTAATGTCCTTCAAGATAGCACTATTATCTGCCACCATGTATTTACCATTTCGCTCCTGTGATAACTCAGTCAACTCCTTAGCAGCCAGTTTACCTAAGGTCTGACTATTAGACACCTCATTGACATGAACAAAAATTTGACTAACCTCATCTGTTTGAAATTCTTGAGCTACTTGAGTGTTTGTCATAACAGCTGCACCATTGATACCTGCCGAGTCATTGGAAGCCTTAAAAACACCTGTGACCAAATAGTCCTTATCCCCAACTGTCAAAATCTTATTCAGCGCTTTTTTATAGTGCTTTTTACCGAATAGCCGATCTGACATAATGGTATCGATCATAATAATTCTGGAAAAGTGACTATAATCTCCTTTTTGGAACTGGCGTCCTTCGACAATGTCATAATTTTTGACTTCAAAATACTGTTGACTCACACCAGTAATCATGGCATTATCCAGTTCCTTTTTACGATAAGATATTTTACCATTAGCTGAATTAGTCACAAAATAGGAATCAATCCCTGGGATGACGGCAACTATTTGATCTAACCAAGCCATTTGGACCGGTTTTTCAGAACCACCTTCACCAAAAAAGGCAGCGTAGGGGTCATCATCTGCACCTTTTCCCTTATAGTATAACCTAACTTGCTTCTGGTCTCCAGTAAAACTATCAGAAACACTTTTTTTCATTGCATCACCTAGTCCCATAATGATAACAACTGCGGCTACCCCAATAATAATCCCCAGCATGGTCAAGAAGGAACGCATTTTATGGCTAAGTATTGAACTAAAGGCAAATCTCCAATTTTCCACACTGTCCTCCTAATCTATTCGAACACTCTCCGTCGTATCTAATGTCATTTCACCATCTCGGATAACAATCTTGCGTTTAGCATAATCGGCAATCTCTGGTTCATGAGTAACCATAATGATGGTTTTTCCTTCATTATTTAACGATTGAAGCAATTCCATAATCTGCTTGCCTGTTTTGGTATCCAGTGCCCCTGTCGGTTCATCAGCCAAAATAATAGCAGGATTGTTTACCAGGGCACGAGCAAGGGCGACTCTTTGTTTCTGGCCACCTGATAATTCTGATGGTAAATGTTTTATCCGATCACCAAGCTCAACTTTTTCTAAAAATTGTTTGGCCAATTGTTTTCTTCGACTAACACTGACCCCACCATAAATCAAAGGAAGTTCAACATTCTGTAAAGCATTCATTTTGGAGAGTAAAAAAAACTGTTGAAAAACGAATCCGATTTCCTGATTACGCACTTTAGCTAGTGACTTACTCGATAAGCTAGAAACAGACTGCCCATCTAGATCATAACTCCCTGAGCTAGGTCTGTCTAAAAGACCTATAATATTCATCAATGTTGATTTCCCTGATCCGGATGGTCCCATTATGGCTAAAAAATCACCTTCATAAACGGTTAAATCAATCCCTTTTAACACCTGAAGTTCTTGTTCACCGTTTCGATAAGACTTCGTAATGCCTTTTAATTGCATTAACACCTTGTTATTGTCCATGACTATTTCTCCTTGCTATTAGTTTTAGGAGTTTTGTCACCCATTATCTTATCATCGCTTATTTTTTGACTCTCTTTTAAAGCCTTATTAGGATTAGCAATAATTCGGTCATCCTTTGCCAAACCGCTTAAAACCTCTTGAGCTTTAGCATCTGCTCTACCAACTTCAACTTTCTGCCTGCTGACCTTCTTCGTTAATTTGTCATAGCGCCAAACGTAGTCTTTTCCTTTTGAATGAACAATAGCCGATGTAGGAACTAGCAGAGATTCTTTATTGTTCACCACTTCAACAGATACTGTAAACCCTTGTTTCAATGCTTCTAAATCACTGGTGATATCAGCTTTATATTCGTATTTGGCACCACTTGATCCAGCGTTAGAGGCATCACCCGTACCAGTGGCTTGTTCTGGATAATCCGAAATACTGCTGATTTTACCTTTCCATTTTTTATCTGGATAAACTTTGGATTTGATAATAACCTCATCACCTTTTTTCAGATTTGCCAAGTCGTATTCTGTCAGTTTTCCTTTTACTTGTAATTCTCCTTGTGTTGCAACATGAACAAGTGTCTGACTTTCTTTAGCAGATGGGTCAATGGAATCATTCACTTCAACAACTGTCCCATCTACGTCACTCAAGACAACTGTCTGATTTAAGGCTTCTTGAGCTTTGGCTACTTCAGATTCAGCATCAGCATAGGCATCATACAAATCTTGCAATTGCTGATTATAGGTTTGCCCAGCAGTCGGACTTGTTGTCGTCGTTTGATTGGTCGCTGAATCCGAACTTCCTATACCTTGCTCATTTCCTGTCTCTGCGGGAACAGCAGCTTGTGTGCCATAAGTTTGCAACGTATTTATTTGTCGACCTACCTTATTTAGATGTCGCACAGCTGTATCATAGCTTGCTTGAGCGCTAGTGGCATCATATTGAACCAATTGCTGACCTTTGCCAATTTGTTGACCAACTTCGACAGTCACGGTAGCTGAACTGCCTTTGGAATTATCATAATAAACATACTGTTCGGATAAGGCTGACACTTTTCCAGATAATAGAGTGGATGAGGCAATTTTGCCACTTGTGACCGTGCTAGTCTTGTATCTCGTTTCCTTTTTAGTGTTATGTCGGGAGGTTGCCATCTGATAAACACTAAAACCACCTATCAACAGAACCAACCCACCAAATCCTATCCATAATTTTTTCTTTAAACCCGAACTTTTGACATGTCTTACCATAATAACCTCCTTGACAATTTGTATTATTATAGGATTTTTTCACAATCAATGCAAGCGATTACTTAAAAATGAATAATTTCGCAAAATATCATATTTCAGACACAAAAAAGAAGATCGGATAATCTTCTTTTTTGACATTATATCGTTTTGTAAATGTTATTCAAGGTTGTTACCAAGCTATTTAACAGACTTAACTTCCCATCTGCATCACTTGTGATAGCTAAGACATATCGCCCCTTAGGTGTTGTAACTACTCCTGCATCGTTGGCAGCGTGGTAGCCTGGCAAACCAATCCAACCTGCTTTTGATTTAGTATTGTACTGTGCAGATAAATTGGCGTGTATTGGTGATAAGTTAGGAGATTCAAACCATGTTGACATTGTTTTTCCAACTGAGGTAGTTTGAAAAAAGCGATCATTTCGTTCCCATAATTTCGCCAGCTCATTTGCTGTGATATAAGGATATCCTGGTACTGAAAGAGCAGCATTGACTCCCGCTTCTCTCATCCATTTTGCCATATAGGCACCACCAAATGTACGTCTTAACAAATTATAACCTTCGTTGCTAGAGTAATGGAGGATATTCTTGATAACTGTTTGATAACTCTTGAAAGCAGTTGGATTATTTGCGGCTAAACTAGCTTAGAAATTTGATGACTTTTCTTAACCAAAAAAACTCTATCAGTGTCACTTTCTGATAAGAGGCTCATTGAAAACATTGTTTCCTAAAGTTAAGAAGCGCTAGCGCATCTTTAATATTAATTACTGAATAGTAAACGTTTCTGAAAAAACTTACTTAACTCTCTTTTCAATGTATCTTTGATATTGAATAGTACTATAACTTCTACAAACTTCTTTATTTAAATTTAACGACAACTACTTTTTCATTATCATCTATGTATACTTTCCTATTATGATTAAAATAATCTACTTCTTTGTATTTTTCGACTGCATCTGTATTCTGTTCCATTGTAGAAGTTACAAAATTTGCATTCATCAACTTTAGCATATTATCACTTCTACCCTGGTCAGGACTCTTTTCATAACCAAAAAAACTAGTTCCCGCAGGTTCAACCCTCATTTTATCAGGTAATGTGTTTCCTTCTGAGTATTTCCCGATAAATTGTACGCGATATTCTTTACTAGGAATTTGATTTATAATCGCTTGAGCGAGTTCTCGATCAATCTTGAAGCGTCTTATTTCAGCCACTTGATAAATTACATTAATAATTAAAAAAAATGAAGCAACACAGACAACCACAATCCTTAAAGGTAACTTTTTTTTACTATATAGGTAACCACCCGATACGGCTATCACCATGGGTAAAGCTGGGAATAGGGCCCTATATTTCAAAGCACCTATGATGCTTAACGTTAAAAATGGGCTAGCTAAGAAGAAATAAAGCGTTAATGATTGGTGTAAATTGATTTTTCCTATTAGCCATAAAGCCAGAATAATTACCAAAAGCAAGAGTAATATGCTAAAAGCAAAAATAGAATGCCTACTAAAAGTATTAATAGATAAGTAAGAGCTTTTTGGAGAAGTGTTTATGACATTATTAAGAAACCAATAAACAATTAAACTACCTATTAATCCTATCATTAACTTTAAATAATCCTTTAATTGTGCCGAACCTTTTAGTAATAAAAGCAAGGCTGAAATGCCAATATAAAAATCAACAATCGATTGGTAAACACCTATGCAAAATCCAACTCCAACTATTGTTAAAATAACAAAAATGGAAGATGAATGTACTGTGGCATAAACTAGTAGCAACGTAATAATTGATGCTAGAATAACTTCAAACGATTGCATTTGAAAATACATTTGAAAATAAGTAATAGGGCAAGCTATCACTAATAAAGACACTATCCATCCATCAAATTTTGTCACTCTTATAATGAGGAGAGCAAAAACAGCTAATGCAAAGATCGCTAAAATATTATTTTGAGTCTGAAGATAAGTTGGAAAAAAAGTATCCTTTAATAAAGCTAGCCCTTCTCGGTCTATTCTTCGCCATGAATTCACCAAAAAAGAATAATCCAGTACTGCTCCCTCGGTATCGATACCAATCGTCGGTGACATAATTAATGAAACATATGTTAAAAATGATAGGCTTAGAGACAATAGAGTATTCTTGATTTCTTTCATTAATTTATTTCTTTCCACTATTTGACAAAAATTCTATTATTACAACTAAATCAAAGACTGAATTACTAGTATCGGTTAAGATTTAAAATACTAATAAGTTGTTTTACAGTCTCTGACCATACAAAATGTTTGCGAACACGAACAAATAGCCTTTCTTGCATAGTCGTTCGAAGCGTTTCGTCCGAAATCAATTTCACTAATGCTTTATGCAGTGATTCTTTGTTCTCTTCAATAATGATTCCTAAACTCGGATCACTAATAACTTCTCTTGTACCACCTCGATCTGTTGCAATAACAGCGGATTTCAAACTACCAGCTTCTAAAATAGATGTTGGTAGGCCTTCTGGAAACATCGAAGGATATACAAAAATATCTGTCTGGTTCATTAATGACATCGTTTGTTCAAAGTCTAATTTCCCTAGAAAATGTATGTCAGACCGTTGGTAAGTCTCTTTTAGTTCTTCTAAAATTGGACCATCACCCGCAACCATTAATATTTTATCAGGAGACTCAGGAATCTCTGAATAAGCTTGAAGTAAGATCTCAATACCTTTTTCTCGAATAATTCTACCTGCATAGGTAATGACTAGTTTATTATCTAAATCTGAAGAAAAACTTTTGGTTGAGAATATTTCAAATAAATCAGAATCAACTGAATTGTAGATAACACCCTTACCTTCAATCCCAAAATGATTTAACCACTCACGACTACGTTCAGAAACAGCATAAAAATCATTACAAAAATGCTTTAAATAAGAAGTTAGAAGATGTTCATATATTGCACCAAAAAAATCTAAAAATCTATTTCCCACTGTAAAGTGGCTACTACCGTGATCAATAATAAGAGGTGAAATACCTTTTTTATTTGCAAAACGCACTCCTAGAGTTGTCGTTAATTGAAAACGTGTATTACAAATAACATGATCAACTGATTCATTTTCCAATTCCACCATAAGCTTTTTAAACTCTGAATTATGATTTAAAATCGGATATCGCATTTTAAATAGAGAATAACTTGGTAAACGATAAATTTTAATCGCATCATTCTCTTCAATACTAGCCAGTTTATCATCATGTTTCGAAACGACAACAATAATTTGATATCCTGATTTCACAAGATATTTCGTTAACTTTTCTGTAAAACGTTCTACTCCACCTAAAAATGGTAAGTAAAAGCCAGAGAAAATAACAATTTTATTTGCTTTCATTTTTAGTTACCTCAGCCAAAATACCATCTTTTAACCCTTTAATCATTGCAGATAACTTTTTAACTTTATTTTTTTCGAATAGAAATATCTTAACAAATTCATCTCTACACTGGATTAAAAAATTTACCGTTTCTGAATTCTTCCCATATTTTTTATATAAATAAATAGAATTCCTCACCCTATAATATTTCCTAATTGCAGAATGGTTCGAAGTATAAATAATTCTGCCCATAAAATTAAATGTTGATGATTCACCAACTTCATGAATAAAACCAATCTGATTAATACGATAAATTTTATAACCTAATCGTTGAAATTCAAAATTAATATCAAAATCAACCATGTCAATAAACATCCATTCATCAAATTTATTTGAATGTTTAAAAGCTTCTGTTTTCATAAAAGAGGCTGATGTAATAACATACTTCATTTCTTGATAATCGGCTTCAGTAAATTTTGGTTTCTCTTGATTCAAGTCATGGTATAGACATGATAATGTCCCAACGTTTGGTAAATTTATATAGGATTTATAAATAGAAATCAAATTACTTTCAACAACCGTATCCTGATCCAAGGTTAAAAACCAGTCGTACTGATAATCAATAGCATAATTTCCTATGACATTTAAAGCAGCTGCAATTCCTTTGTTGCTATACAATGGAATAACTTCCGCTTGGGAACATCTCTCTTGAATATTAACTAAATTTGAAGATCCATTATCAACAATAATCACTTTATCAACCTGCGGTAAAATAGCCTCAAAGTTTTCTTGAAGTCGATTTATATCTGGATTAAAAGTGACAATTCCTGCTAGTAGTTTCATCGTGATTTCTTTCTAAACTCTCTAATCAATTCAAAAATAGGGGCTTTAAGTAATAGTATTATAATAATATAAATTCCACTGCCTACCAATCCTTTTATGATGAATCCTATTAAATTTATTGGTAAAACACTACGTAATGAATGTAGGGTGGCAGCTACAATTATAGCCCCAGCAGCATATTTCCAAAGACCTTTTGTCAATTCTTTAAAAGTAAATGTGTCTCTTAAAGATATTGCCTGATATAAGGATACAATAAATTCAGTAATAACTGTAGAAACGGTTGCTCCCATAGCACCCCATACAGGAATTAAAATAATGTTTAAGATTATATTTGTAATTAAACCAGCAACTGCTGAAAGAGTGTAGGGTTTAGTTCTTTTAGAAGCCAACAAGTACTGTGTTCCCAGCGCATTACCGTATGAGATAAATAAAATCATAATTGATTGTACTGCCATTAAAGGACCTACAGGAGCATAGTCTTTACCAAAGAAATAAATAGCAAAGGTCGACGATACCCCAATGATGCCCCCTATCATAAGTAATGAAATAGCGTTACTTAAATCGATTAATTTCAACAATAATCTTTTAGCTTCAATTTTTTTGCCCTCAGAAAATAAACTTGACAGTCTTGGTAAAAAGACACCGCCTAGTGCAGAAACAATTGTAAACAATATTCTTACTATTTTGTCGGACTGATCAAAAAAACCAGCACTAATAACTGAATCCATAGATCCGAGCATACTTTTATTTAAAGAAAGATATATCTGCATTGTAATCTGTGGTAGAAAAAGCTGAATTGTAGGTAATAAATGTTTTGTTACTTCAAGCTCACTTAAAGCAATTTTTTGTATTTCATTTTTTAAAAATGGCCAAACAGTTAGATTCCCAAGAAGCATTGAAAAGGTTATCAAGAAAATGTAAATGCCTAAATCATTTTTATCATTGATTAATATAAAAGTTAAAGCTACTGTTGTAAACTTAACTATTGTATTTCTAATGACAATTTTTTTAAAATCCTCTACACCTTGGAAATACCATGAAATATCAAACATCACTGCCAAAAGATTCAATCCTTGAAGAAGAAAATAAGAATGCCATTTATTAATACTTGAAATAAAAATTAAAAAACAAAGGGAGGCCAATCCTGTTGATAAAAACTTTAATAAGACAAGTTCCCAAAAAACTTTACTTCTTTGATATCTATCTTTCTGAACGAAAGCAATTTCTCTATTACCATATAAAGCAATTCCAAGCGCTCCTGCCAAACTAAAGTAGGTTACTATTGAATTAGTGTACGCATTAATCCCTATTCCTTCTGGTGACAAAACCCTTGAAACATATGGAACTGTTAACAATGGTAATATTAGTGCCAATATTTGATAGCTGGCATTATAAAACATATTTTTTACAAGCTTCATGTTTACCTCATAATTAAACCTACGGTAGTATCAAAAATCAGTAATAAATTTGTTACTATAATTAAGACAAATAATAAAACAGGAACAATTTGTCGGCCGTACCTATTTAAACGAGGCTTCATGCTAGATGCTGTTATTTGGAGAAGTAATAAGGTTGGAGTAAAATATCTGCCTTGCACACCCTCAATATAACTAGTTCTAGCGTCATTGTAACTTAACATCGTATAGTAAACACCTAAGACACCAACAATAAAGAAAAGAAAAGATAACAAACCAATGACTTTACGTTTAACAAATTTCTGTTCCATAAAAATGACTAAGAAAAAAAACAAGTACCAAACCGCAGTAATCCAAACTGGCATATAGTTTTGACTAGGATACGGCGCAACTAACCATGATGAAATATCGTTTGATAATAATTCTGATCCAGAATAATTATAACCAAATGTCATTAAATATCTCTGCAAAACCCGGAAAATACCCCCGTGATTTCTGGTTAGTATTATTAATACCAAGGAAGTAAGAAGAAAACCCAGTACCAAAGCTAGAATTTTATTTTTTTTAGACCATGAATTTACATTCGCTTTATCGTAAACTTTTAACCTTATATTTTTGAAATAATCGGTATAGGTAAATTCAAGAACTGGCCAAAATAATATGAATAACCAGTAATTCCATTTTGCGCCGAATAAAATGAGCAAGGTCGACAATAAAAACTGGACTCTCTTATTGGAATTAATACACCCATCAACAACCGTATTTATGACTAACATTAAGAATAACCCTACCGCTACAAATCCGGTAGAATCGTACGATAAGCTTGCGAAAGAATTAATTACTACTGGACTCAAAAAAACTAAACAAAAAAGAAGTTTCCCTTTTTTTACCTTTTTGATCACAAAATAAATAATCGTACTATTAACAATAGTTGATAAAAATCGAGCAGTTGTTATCATAACTCCCATAGATGGATATATATGTTTCCCAAGAAAAAGTCCAATTCCTGGTACAAGATGCCCCCAAAATGTAAAGTCAAAGTATGACAATCTAATATTTCGTGGAACTTTGTCTTTTTCCACAAAACTGCCTCTATTAAAATAATAAGTTTCTAAGCGTGTTCCATTTTTATAGAATTCAGATTGTCTAAACATTCCTGAATCAACTTTGTACTCATTATACTGTGAAGCATCTATAATCGAATCTGTAACCATCCCTGATACGGCTAAATGATATTGACCATCTGGCTCATTAAAAAATGGCATGAAGAGACTAAAAATCGTCCCTAAAGTGATAGCTAAAGTTATATAAACCTTATGTAATTTTTTGTCTTTAAAGATATTAAATATCTTTTTCATATAAACTCCTACATACTATTTTTTAAAAAGAAATACTATATCTCTCATCCGATTGGAAAAATTATCATAATATTTTTTTTGAGTCATCACTTGTTTGATTGTCCGTATCCAGTTTCTTTTTTCAGCGTTTTCTAATCTTTCCAGTGCAAAATTTAGATAAGCCTTTGCTAAATCACAATTTTTATGATTTTTTTTTTCCAGAATTGCTAATAATATTTGATAGTAACTAGAGACATGAGTAAGGTCTTGCAAATGATGATTTCTAGAACTCTTAATATTCAACAGATTACCGCTAGCATTTCCACCATGTCTTTTATGCAAACCAACAGGTTTATTGAGATTATAGCCACTTCCCAAAACCCCCGAAATTCCAGTCATTAAATTATCATGAGATAAAACATGATTATCTAGATAGTTGTCTATTACGAGATCTGCAAAATTTTTACGAATACAAAAAGTCCATCCCTGACGATAATTATGATAAGTCATATCTTCTGGGTATTTCGAAATGACATTTTGAGCATCGTCAAACTGGAAATTTTGAGGAATTGTAGCATCCGAACCTATAGTTTCAACTTCAATATCACCACTGAGAACCGTGATATTCTTATTTTTATCCATAGTATCGACTTGAGTTTTATTCTTATCTAAGTACCAAGTGTCATCTTGATCACTAAAAAAAAGATAATCAACATCCAAATGTCGTGAATCCCTGAGAAGTTCTCGGAAATTTAATCGCCAGTTTAGATTAGAGTTATTTTTATTGATAGTCCATCCATTTAAGTTATATTTAGAGATATAATCGTTTACAACCTTAATCGTATCATCGGTTGAACAGTCGTCACGTATCAAAACGTAATCAGGCTTTAAGGTTTGTTGCCTAATAGAATCAAGTTGTTCTGTAATAAACGACTGCCCATTATAAGTTGCCATTAGTACTGCTGTTTTTACCATTTTTTCCTTACTTTTTAAATGAGAAAATAAAATCTCTGAGTAACGCACTTAAGTTATTGTACCGATAGAAATTTTTAAATATGAAGACTAAATTTTTTAATGTATTGTTTGCTTTAGCCACTTCATATCTGTTCTTATAAAATGAAACGGTCTTCTTCAAATTTTGATCCATTTTGTTATTATAATCACCATATATATTATTAACCGTTTCATAAAATCTATAAAACACATACAACCCCTCAATATGCTTTTCCTTAGTTGATTTTATATTAAAAATATACTTTGCATTTCCACTAGCATTATTTTCGTAACGTCTGTGAATTCCTACGCTAGTATTCAAATTGGCTGCTTTACCTAATATTGCTGCTGCAATTGAAAAAAGGTTATCATGGGAAATATTATCACCCGATTGCCAATGTTTAAGGGCTGTATCAGAAAATGATTTTTTAAAACATAATGTCCATCCTGGCCTATATGTTTTATAAGAAAGTATTTTTGGATATATTGAAATTACCTTCGTTTTTTCAAATTGAAATTGTTTAGGAACACTAGCATTAGTTGAAATAACATTAATATCAATATCACCACTCAATACGCTAATATCAGGATTTGCTATCATTTCAGAAATTTGTTTCTCATTCTTATCCAAATACCATACGTCATCCTGGTCGCTAAAGAAAAGATAATCCACATCTAAATTTTTAGCATCCTCAAGTAGCTGTCTAAAATTGAGTCTCCACCCTAAATTTTTTTCATTTCTAATAATTTTCCAATTATGAAGTTGATGCTTCTTAATATAATTTTCAATCGTTTCGAGCGTATTATCGGTTGATCCGTCATCTCGTATCAATACATAATCAGGTGCTAATGTCTGCTGACGAATTGAATCTAATTGGTCTGTAATAAAGGATTGTCCATTAAAAGTAGCCATTAACACTGCCGTTTTTACCATGATTTATGCCTCAAAACTTTCAATTGTTTTTTTTATTCCCACTTCTAGTGAAACGTCTTTTTTCCATCCTAATAACTCTAACTTGCTAGTATCAAGTTTTGTACGTCCCATTTTACTGTACCCCTTGCCTATTTCCTTTGGAATATCGAAAACGAGATTTAGATGGCGTTCTGGAAAATAGCTTAATAATAATTGTGCCAGATCACGTATCATTATTGGAGATTCTTCGTTTGCAATATTATAAGCTTGTCCATTGTCACCATTCAAAAGAACTGTGAATAATCCTGTAATGGCATCTGATAGATAGCAAAAAGCTCTTTCTGCACTTCCGTCGCTTTTCAATACTATGTCTTCACGTCTTACAACATTATTTAATAAGTCGCTCATAATACGGCCGTCGTTAACCAGTTCCATTCCTGGTCCGTAAGAATGAGCCAATCTGGCAATTGTAAATGGAATGCCAAATTGATCATAATATGACTGCATCATTGTTTCAGCCATACGCTTGCTTTCAGGATAACAAGCTCTGCTTTCCAAAATGTCAAAGGCCCCGTATGCTTGCTCATCAATATTGTCTTCTATGGATTTTCCATAAATTTCCCTTGTTGATAAAAATAAGAAATTTGTTACATTCTTATCCTTGGCAAACTCTAACAAGTTCATCGTTCCAATAGTATTCGCTTTAATGATACCAACTGGGTCATTAAGGATAAATCTAGGACTGGCATTGCTGGCAGCATGAACAATATAATCGACAGGACCATCGTAAGCAAAAGGATTGTTAACATCATATTCTATGAGTTCAAAATGGTAATGACCTTCAAGTCCCAAAAAGCGTTCTTTAGCTTTTTTTAAATTACGTGCAGTTGCTAAAATAGTAATATCTGCATCATAGTATTCGTTTAAATAGGCAAGTACATAGACCATATATGTAGCCAACATCCCATTAACACCAGTTATTAAAACTGTTTTACCATAAAGTTTTTGCCACTCAATATAGGTAGCTGCTGTTATTTGCTGCATGTCACTTTGAACAATCTTATTACTATAATTAATCATATCTAAATTCCAAATATTTGAGCATTTTCTCGAGCATCAAAGAGAGCTTTAAAGGTATAAAAGTCGTCTGGGGTCGTAATTTTAATATTTTCATAAGGACCTTCTACAATCGTCAAAGGCTTTTGGTACATCCCCATTAATGTACTAGAATCAATTGCATCTACAATTCCCTTAGAAATAGCATCACGTTCTACTTCTAAAATATCTTTCAAATAAAAACTCTGAGGCGCTTTAGCAATATAAGATCTTGTCCGATCGACAACTTCATCGATAAATCGATCTTCATTAATTAAAACAACCGTTTCTTTGGCAGCAACCGATGTAATAGCTGAGCCAGTCTCCTTAACGGTTTGAACGTTTAATTCCAGTGTTTCAACATTAATTAACGGACGAACGCCATCATGTATCAACACAATATCTTCATCACTCGTCGCTATTTTTTCCGCCGCTTCTAAGCCATTGAAAATAGATAGTTGCCCAGTTTTCCCCCCTGGAACAATTGCTCTAACTTTTTTTAAATTAAACTTAGGGATTAGGGTCTCCATATAATCCAGCCAGTCACTGACACAAACCACTATTGTGGCATCGATTGCGGAGCACTGCTCAAATATTTCCAAGGTATGAACAATAATAGGCTTCCCATGTACCTCTAAAAATTGCTTAGGTTTGCCTTTTGAGCGCATACGGGTACCAACACCTCCAGCAAAAATAACACCAATATTCATCGTTAGTCCTCCTTCCAATACCATGTGTAATAATCATGACTTCGACGTTTACTCTCAGGTGGAAGTTCCATATACGAACTTCCGTAGAGATGATTTAAATAAGCATGATGATTTTTTATTTTACGAGTTATCAGATGTTCAAATTCAACATCTTCAAATTCATCGAATATTTCCTTAGGAAAATACTCTTTCAAACGGTATCTGGAATCTATGAAACCAACATAAGGGGCATCCGAACCATTATATTTCTGCATAACCTTATCCGTCTTTATAGCTACTTCTTTTGTTTTCCCACGATATTTTAAAAATCGTGGAAAACGTAAAAACAGTCGAGCAAAAGCAAATAATGCATTTGAACCACTGGCATATTCTGGAAAAGAAGTACTAATTAAATTTTCTGTTGAAGAGTGAACTTCTTTAAAAAATTTTGCTCGTTCTTCTGGTGATTCCGGCGTTTGATCCATTGGAAAAATATCTATGAATAATCCCGTCCATGGATGCATCTTATCTGTTTTACTTTGCATTATCGTTTTGGTGCTATAAAATTTTGCAAAAGGCAATAAAGCTTTTTCTGTTGAATAATGTAACAGTTTATAGTCAGGATTATCATCATTTATCAGAGCAGAAATCAATTTCTCATACTGACTTCTTTCGAGCATAATATCAATATCATCATCCCAAGGAATAAAGCCCTTATGACGAATTGCTCCAAGGAGACTCCCTCCCCCCAATGAATACTCAATATTATTTTTTCTAGCGAAATCATCTAAGTAGTCCATCATATCTAGCTGAACTTTCCTGATTTCCTCATTTGTCATTTTTTTCATTCTATACCCTAACTATTTATTTTATTTTCAATAAAAGTGTTAATATTGTTGATGCAATTAAAACAATTATTGAAATGCCAAGAACAGTCATCACATATGGATTTGGTATTCTGTTTACCTTTTTATTTTTAGGATTCAAAGAAAGTGCATTATACTCATTTTCATTGTATTCCATACCCAAAATATCTCCATTTATTTGATAATTCGAAAATTGAGCTTTTTTTTCGCTTTCTTCACTTACTTTAAAAATGATTGGTTGAATTTTTAATTTATAATTGTCAGGGACTCCTACTTGATATAAAACATACTTATAATAACTCGATAAACCATTTATGGAAAATAATGACTTAAACATTTTCTTTTGCTTCTTTGCATTGAAATCCCAAACTGATGTATCAAGTTCAAAAGATTGTTTCTGACCATCAATATAGTAATTATTATTCCCCTTAATCACCATACTCTCTTTCTTAGAAGTAATTAATCTTTCATTGAATTTGACACTTTGTTTTATCCATTTTGGTTTTCCGTTATTAGCCCCACTATATACGTAAAAATTGTTATGTTTATCGATTTTACCTAAAACATATTTTCCACCAGTGGTCAAAGTATTGTTATGCGAGTCGTACATGGCAAAATTAATGTTATAACTAGATAATTGAGGAGTTTCGTAAAATTTTTTGCCATCGTTTACAAAAATTCCTTGTTGTAATTTGGAATTGAACACATCATAAGTTTCGCTGAAAACTTCAGTTCTAGTATCATTTGATATCTGAGTTTTTATTTGATATTGAGCTTTTGCAGTAACATGCCCTTTTATTTCTAGGTAATCATGACTTCTACCGGTCAAATCAACTTTTAATCTATAAATTGACTGAAGTTTTGACAATTTTTTAGCAATTTCAACCAATCGGTCGCTTTTCCTATCTTCCTCGTCGATTTTGTAATCAAGAATATTGTCAACAACATTTAATGATGTCCCACCAGTTAATTTTCCTCTTTCTCCTTTTTGAACTGGATTAATCTGGTAACTTTGTTCATAAGGATAGTTAATTGACTCAATTACAAAGTTAGGTGAAACATCTATATACATTGTATCTAAATGTTTTATAGGAATTTTATAGGTCACTGTTTGACCGTAGTCAACAGATAGGCCATCAACAGTGGTCGAACTCTTATGATCAGAAGTAAGTGTAATACCTGAGAGTTTCTGCGTATTGCCCATGTATACATCTTGATTCTTATTAATGTCTTTTATGATGATATCTTTAGGATCAACCGATGATACGAATACTGTCACCCCCTCTTGAATCTTACCTATTGATAAACCTTTTTTATTGGTAAATTTATACTTCTTATTCTCGGGATTTCTTAAGATTACCTGAGGTCCAAATTCATTGATGTAGTCTAGAAAATCTAGATTATTTTTATAAAGTTCTGCGATAACAAAAAAAGCTTCTTCCTTTGTTAAAGATATATTTTTTCCGAAGGCTATTTTGTCATTAATAATAACTTTATGCCCCTTAACTGTATAATTTGCTTTTAACTTTGAAATCGAAAAATGCTCAAAGTCAGATTTGGTGAACTTTCCAGTAGTTAATTTTTTTTGAACCAAATCATAGTTTTTAGCAACTACTTGAACGCTATAAATAGGATTATTATTATAAAGATAATGAACTTTTACATCGTAATTTGTATTTTCGTCTGCGAAAACATTTTCCGAACTACCAACGACTACTAAAAAAAATAAAAATGATAGACAAATAAAGAAGTATCTTTTCATTATTCTTTATCCTCAATTTCTTTCTTCATCAATGATATTTCCTGTATCAATTCTTTAATTTGATTATCTTTCTTGGTATTACTTGACGTATTTACTAGTTCTAAGAAAAAAACAAATAAAATTGAACCAAAGAGTAAGAAGTTCATCGTTAATTCAAAACCAGCTTTATGCGCCACAAACGAAACTACTTGAGGAAATAAACTGATAAAAATAATTGTCAGACCAACAAAGATCCATGGAGCCGCCCGTCTTATTGAAAAAGCATTTTTATTGACCATTCTAATGATGAAATAAAAAATCATTAAGGCCAATATAAACATTTCTACTTGTAAAAATAATGACATTAATCTCTCTCCTTCATAAGACCTGCAATGAAGATTGACAACAAGACATCTAGCATGTAAGTTACAATTTTAAATGCCTTGATACTTGATGTTCCCTCTAAACGTTCAAACATATTAGCATGCGTCTCTTTGACACGAAACCCTTTTTTAATAATACGGGCCAAAGACTCAGGCTCTGGGTAGGCTACTGGATAATGTTTAGACAAGTAAGCTATTACTGGTGCAGAAGCTGCCCGGTACCCGCTCGTTGTATCATAAATCTTTTTCCCTGTCATCAACTTAATAGCTTTTGAAATTAGTTTTATCCCCATGCGTCTTGCAGCCGTCGTTTGAAAATTATCTATTGATTTATCAACAAAGCGTGAACCAATGGTAAAATCAGCATCACCCTTTAAAACAGGCCCAACAACATTTTCAATACTAGTTATATCATGCTGACCATCTCCATCAAACTGAACAGCAACATCATAATTGTTTCTCACAGCATAAATATAGCCTGTTTGAACGCAACCACCTATTCCTAAATTTTGAACTAAATCAACATGATTAAACTGCAACTGATCAAGAATTTTAGGAGTTGAATCCTTTGAACCATCATTTACAACCAAATAATCTAGTTGAAAAGGTAATTTTTTTGATTCACGATAATCAATAATACTTTTAACTGTTTTTTCAATATTCCCCTCCTCATTATAAGCAGGGATAATCATCAATACTTTTTTCATTTTTTTTATTATACCAATTCGTTACTATTAAAATTTTAAATACTATTTTATGTTTCAGTTGGTTCTTACTATAACCATGGATAGCTAATCTTTTGCATCTTTCGAAAATCGATTGCTGGTCAATATCATAGAAATGTTCAATTAACAATCGATCTCTCAGAGCTAAATCCTTTCCGAACAAGTCTAAAATTGTCATAGCCTGCTTTTGTGAATCATGAATTAATTGCCAGTACTTTGTAAATATAGCCTTTGGACCTAAACGAAGAAGCTTAAACTTCTTATCTTCCGTCCTCGCCCCCAGCACATTAGCTTCATGCTGGCGATAGAGTTGTGTGGCTTGATCTATATAAACAAGCTTTCCCAGAGATGCGGCCAATAGAGCCAGATACCAATCATGCATAAGCAGATTTTCGTAAACCTGCCATTTATCAGCTAAGGCTTTATTAATCATCATGGTGCCACCGGTTACTGTATTTTCGGTTAATTCCTGCACTAATTCGGTATTGGCATGGTGGGATTGAGCTTTAATCATACTTTCCTGAAGAATCTGTAAATCTTCATTGACTACTCGTAAATCCGTATAAACTAACAACGGTCGTTCTAGAACTTCTTGTTGTGCTCTCTTTAAGGTAATCTCCAGTTTTTCAGGTAACCAAACATCATCCTGGTCGCTAAAGAAATAATAATCCGCGGATTCATATTTAACCAAATGATAAAAACTCTTAATAACGCCGTAGTTCTCATTTTGACCATCATTTATAAAACGGATTCTGTCATCTTTCTCAGCTATTTCCCTAATGATAGAGGTTGTGTTATCTTTAGAACCATCATCACGGATTAAGAGATTCCAATCTTTAAAGGTCTGCGCCTGAATACTTTTTATTTGATCAGCTAAATATTTTTCCCCATTGTAGGTGGACATGACAATATTAACTTTCATTTAGAAATAATTCCTCGTATTCTCCCACAATTTTTTTCCACGTATAGTTGGATTTGACATGATGCTTTGCCTGATTTCCTAGATACCTAAAGTCCTCAACCTCTACAGAATTAATGAGTTTTCTCAAGCTTCCTTTTTCTTTTGTCCAATAAAGGGCTGTTTGTTGAGCTACTTTTTGATTAAAACTAATGCCTAAAACTAAGTTAATATCAGTATGAGCTAAAGCTTCAAGTAGACCTGGATTGGTACCACCAACCTCATGTCCGTGAAGATAAGCATAGGCTGATTCGCGAATATAGGTCAACAATGCCTTATCATAAACAGTGCCAACAAAATGAATCCTAGGATCTGACTGAAAATCGGTTTTTTTAGCTAATTCATCAAAGTAAGAATTGCCCTCATGGTTACAAATAATAATGAGTTTTCTTTTTGTTTGACTTGCCATAAATTCTGTCAGCATAGCTTCATAATTGTTCTCAGGAACAAAACGGCCAACAATGAGATAATAGTCATCCTCTTTAGTATGCCACTTGTCATAAAAAGATCTAACAAGCGCATCATCACTAGTTAGGGAAGAAGGCGCGGTCTCTGTTCCATAGGCAATAAATCGTGTCTTACTCCATGGATAGACATCTTTAATATAACTTTCAATACCTTCATTATCAGCAATGATAAGATCTGCAACTTGTGTCATTACTTTTTCTGACAGCTTTAAATATAGCTGAACAGGCTTTGACCATTTAGTCCGTCGCCATTCCAAACCATCTGGATTGACAAATAACCTTCCATTAACTGCTTTGATTTTTTTAGCAAAAGGCTTCATAAACCGACCAATAGTGTTTCCTAGAATGTAAAAAATAGGTTGTTCGATTTGATGCTTCCTGATGTAAGAAAGGGCATCATTAATAGCCATCATATCGTAAGCAATAACACGGGCAGGACCAAGTTTAGGTGGGTTAACAGTATAGCAATCTGCACCCTTATACTCAAAATGTTGTCCTGTCTTTTCATCACTCAAACAAGCAACATGATATTTTATTTGATCACTCGTCTGATGTGTCACTAATTCCTCAACAAAGGTTTCAAAGCCACCATATTTAGCAGGCAAACCTCTGCTTCCTATAATAAAAATATGGCGCATAAAAACTCCATTCCTTTTGATACAATCATATTTTATTATATCATAATAATAATGCTATTTCAGAAATTGCCCACATCTAAAATATCCTCGATAGTAAAATGAAGTGCAACAGAAAAGACATGTTCCTCTGATATACTAAAGTCGCCAAACAAAGTATAAAGGAAATATGATCATGTCCACTAATCATTCTACCACAAAACAAACCTATCACCATCTTTCTGAAACAGAACGTGGGAAAATGGAAGCCTATCTTTCAGAAGGATTGAAACCAGCTGAAATTGCGAAACGTTTGAGGCGAAATCGCTCTACCATCTACCGTGAACTCAAGCGTGGAACTGTCAGGCAAGTTAAACAGATCAACGGAAAGAAAGTTTACTACGAACAATATGTCGCAGAAACTGCTCAGATTCGTTATTCTGAGGGTAGAAAAGGAAGTTACTATCTGAAACTTGAGAAAGTATCAGAAGCTTTCTTGTTAGCTTACACAGAAGCTATGCAAGCTAAACCCAGAATTCATAGTGTAGATTCTTATAAGTTTGAGCATCCTGAGGAAGTTGTTCCCAGCACCAAGACACTTTACAATTACATCTACCAAGGTTTAGTAGACATCAAACCAATTGACCTGCCTAAAGTTGTCCGCATTCGTAAAAAGACTAAGAGCCGGCCATCAACTAAGAAATACCTTGGAACTTCTATTGAGAAGAGACCAGGTGATATCAACGATCGTTCAACTTTTGGGCATTGGGAGATTGATTCTGTTCTTGGTTTAAAGACTGCTGGAGAGCCTTCTATTATGACTCTAGTTGAGAGGCAGACTCGTTTTGCACTCACCATTAAACTTCCTAAAAAGAGAGCTGAGTACGTTAATCAGGCTGTTTTAGACTACATGGAAAGCTATCCAATAAAATCAATAACAGCTGATAATGGAAGTGAATTTGCTTTACTAAGTGACCTAGAGGGGGTTGATATCTACTTTGCACATGCTTATTCATCTCACGAACGTGGGACAAATGAGAACTTCAATGGTTTACTTAGAGAGTTTATACCAAAAGGAGTCTCACTTAAAGGACTTACTCTAGATGACTTAGAGATGTATACCCAAGCTATTAATGATAAACCAAGAAGAATACACAACTATCAGTCTTCTAAAAAACTGTTTGAGCTAGCTCAAACAGTATAAGAATCATTGACTTAGTCTGATGAACACTGTATTGCACTTAACTTGACAACTGGGGAATGAAATTTTGGAAAGCAATTCTTTTAAAATACTTTCTGAATCCTTCAGAAAAAAGAGATTTCTCTTATGTTAGTTACAATTCTTATTTTTAAAATATTTAAAAAAAGCGATAAATGTAATATAATAGCTAAACAAATCAATTTCAACAATATGGAGTCATAATCATGTTTTTAACGTCAAATAATAGTCTAAAAAAAACATTGTATATAGTCATCAGTTTCCTATTAAGCTACTTACTATCTGCTATTATTTTATACGATCAATTTGTATCATTACATACTGACAGGTTTAACTTTGTTTCTAGCCATTGGCCCTTATTATTATCAGTTTGTCTCGGTATTTTGTATTCAGTCAGAATAAATGCTAAATTTTTAATAAAAGTCGTTATTCTTTATCTTTTCTTTATTGTCTCTGCTTATTTCATTGAAATGACCTTACAGCTAAATAATCCAGATTTTCATTGGAAGACATCGGATGATTTTCTGCAAAGTAATGGTCTCATCTATTTGAGCATTATTTTGATTATCGCTGTAGCAGCTAAAATTATTTTTCAAAAATTTTCATTCACTAAACGTTTTTTTGTAAGCAAATATAAGGATACATACGTACTAGCTCAACTTTTAACAAGCTTTTATACCACTTCGAATCAAATGCTTAGCAGAGTTCAAGAAAATACATTACTACCTACTAACTCTGAATCATTTTTTCAAATAAGAAATAACATTTTTACTTATATTCTTGGCTTTTATATCTTATTTTTTGGGGTTAGCCTATTGCTATTAAAATCGACAAGAGATTTAAAAAAGAAAAAAGTAAGTATCATACTTGCAGTTACTACAAGTATTGCACTCGCCGTAATATTTAATTACACTATTCAATCTGCCATAAAAGAAACTGGAAGCCATTATAATCTGTTCATTACTCCAGGTGCTACTATTTTTCAAATTATTATTTTTTCCGTAATTTTTGGTTTGTTATATATCATAATAAATCGTTATATGATCGCAACAATGTTCATCATTATAATGGGTTCCACCATTTCAGTTGCTAATACTTTAAAATACAGAGCTAGATTAGAACCGCTTTTACCTTATGATTTAGCTTGGCTAAAAGACATTACATTTTTTAAAGATTACATTTCATCTTCAACTTTGATCCTAGCTTTTATTCTTCTTGTTATCATTATCACAATTATTTGGATGACCCAAAAATATTTCTTCACCGAAAAAATAATAAAAACTTTTAGAATCCAAGTAATGTTGACTTCAGTCTTGCTTGTTTGTTTTATTTCACCTATTTACTATTTAAAAAACTTAGATAATCAACCATTCCCTAAAAAAATTCCAATAGCATCATCAGTTTTTAATGTTTTTGATATAAACTGGTTGGGTATCAACGCCAATGCTCGTTTTCAATCCTTATCTTATGTTTGGTTAAAAAATCTAACTGTCCAAAAAATGCCAAAACCCGAAAAATACACCCAAGCGAGCATCGAAAATATTTATTTAAAATATAATATCTATGCTAAAGAATTAAATAAAGAAAGACCTAATAAAATAGATGACCAAACCACAATTTTTGTACTTAGCGAAAGCTTATCTGATCCGACTCGTTTAAAAGGTATTCAGGCTACTCAATCTCCGATTCTATATATAAACTCCGTTATGCAAGGACACACCGGTGGACAGATGATTTCAGATGGTTATGGTGGCGGAACTGCCAATATGGAATTCCAATCTTTAACAGGCCTCCCATTTACTAATTTTGACAATAATGTCTCCGTTGCCTATTCTGAAATTGTACCTAGAATGAAAAAAATACCTTCAGTCAGTGATTTTTATGACCCTAAAAATAGAACTGTTATTCATCTCAATGGTGCGCAAAATTACAATAGAGCAACCGTTTATAAGAAATTACAATTCAATAAGTTTGTTGCGCTCTCTGGCGGTGATACTCAAACCTTAACCAATGAAAATTATGGCCCCTATCCAAGTGATCAAGCGACTTATGCCAATATTTTAAATGAACTAAGTCATAATCAATCTCAGTTCATTTACGGTTTGACAATGCAAAATCATGGCCCTTATCATAAACCACAGAAAGATTTTGATATTTCAGGGGATAATTTTTCAGAAGTAGAGAATGCGGCCTTGAAAGATTATTCTGATAGATTATCTGAAACTGATCAAGCCACTAGAGATTTTTTGCAAAAACTTCAATTTCAAAAAAAAGATATTACAGTTGTATTTTATGGTGACCATCTTCCGGGGCTATACCCTACAAATTTTTTTGATAAGCAGCCAGACAACAAGCAAAAAACTGACTACTTCATTTGGTCAAATCATAACAAAAACAATAATATTCTTAACTATTCGGAAGTTCGTTCGAATGATTTTCCTGCATTACTGTTTAAAGTAACAAAATCAAAAGTTTCACCTTATTATGCTCTTCTAACCAAAGCACTACCAAATAAAGAAAATAAAGTAAATAAAATTTCTCAAGAGGATTTGAAACTAATACAATATGATTTAACAGTAGGAAATAACTATTTAAAAAATTATCCCGATTTTTTTGAAATCTTAGAGTAAATTATGGTTTGCAATCATTAAAGAGAGATTACTAATAAGGTATCTAGTCATCCTCTCAATCAAGAAATGTTGGAGCTAATCTTAGATAGAGTATTGCTCTATGACGATTCATCTCGATGATTTAGGAGAGCTCTTTCTTGTCTAGGGTAAAACAACAGATATAAGGCTGGGAATCGACTCTCTCGCTTTTCTTGTTAAAAGTCAGTTTGAGTTAGATCCCTTCTCAGGTTATGCCTTTCTCTTCTGCGGGGGTCGAAAAGGATTGCTACAAGTCACTTTACTGGGATGGTCAGGGATTTTGGTTGCTCTATAAGCGTTTTGAAAATGGTCAATGAACTTGGCCAAGTACTGAAAAAGAGATCAAAACCGTGACGGGGCTGGGCAAAAACTATAGTTGAATGAATTAACTTTGAGACAAAGAACTGAGATACGGGCAGCACTTGAGTAGAGCAAGACGAAAGCGATGATGTACCAACCTTAATTCAAAATACTATATCTTCTGTCCCCCCCAAAAAAAAACGGGCATTTCCACAGTTGGAGATGCCCGTTTTTTATTCGAAAGCTAGTTTTTGCCCAGCCCCATTTTTTAATATCCCTTGTACTTGAACGCTTAATTTTTAATATTATTTTTTCCCTTGTTTATAAAACTCTTGTAAAGCATCTTGCCATGTTGGAATGATGAATCCAGTTGCCTTCGTTTTTTCTAGACTCATTGTTGAGTTTAAAGGACGCTTGGCTTTAGCTGGAAAGGCGGATGAATCAACTGGCGCCACTTCAACGTCTGCATCTTTCAAAATTTCCACTGCAAAATCATACCATGTTGTATCTTGGTTAGCATCATTTGATAGATGATAATAACCAAACTCTTTACGATTTTCAGCCAAGTAAGTCATAAATTCGGCCAAGGTACGAGTCCAGGTTGGACGACCATGCTGATCATTTACCACTGTCAAGCGGGGATGCTTCTTCGCTAATTCTTGCATGGTAAAGACAAAGTTCTTACCATAATTACCGAATACCCATGCCGTACGAATGATGTAGAAGTTCTTAGCATATTTTTCGACAGCTTCTTCTCCTAAACGTTTAGTCCGTCCATACTCAGTCTTTGGATCTGGCGTGTCTGTTTCAAGCCATTCTTGTCCGACTGGTTTTTCACCATCGAAAACATAGTCTGTTGAAATATAGACTAAGGTAGCATCATGTTTAGCAGCAACTTTAGCAACATTTTCTGTACCAGTTACATTAATAGCGTAATTGAGTTCTTTTCCTTCATCTTCCGCAGCATCAACCGCAGTATAGGCAGCGCAATGATAGACCAAAGTGGGGTTGACTTGCTTGAACACTTCTTCAACTTTTGCTTCATCAGTAATGTCCATTTCAGCGACATCAACTGCCACGTATTCCTCATTACGTTCATCTAATAAGTAACGAAGTTCCGTTCCCAACTGTCCATTGGCACCAGTAATTAAAATCATTGTCATTCTCCTTGGTTCTATTCTGTAACAAAGTATATCAAAAAAAGGGTTTTATTTCACCCTTTTTCTTTGACAATATAAATAGGACGTTTCTTAGTTTCTAGAAAAATCTTAGCAATGTATTTTCCAATAACACCAAGGGATAATAATTGCACACCACCTATAAAAAGTATAATGGTAACTAGACTTGCCCAGCCTGCCACGGGATCGCCAAAGACTAAACGTCTAATAATGATAAAAAACATAGCTAAAATAGATAATATAAAGGAACCTGAGCCAGTCCAGACAGCTAAGGATAAAGGAGCCTCCGAAAAGTTTATAAAACCATCTATCGAATACTTCAATAAACTCCAAAAAGACCAAGATGTTTCCCCTGCAACGCGTTCACGATTTTCAAAGGAAATATATGTTACATCATAACCAACCCATGAGAACAATCCTTTAGAAAAACGATTCACTTCTCCGAGTTCTAAGATACTATCAACCACTTGACGAGTCATCAAGCGAAAATCTCTAGCGCCATCAACCATCTCAGTACTAGAAATACGGTTAATCAACCAATAAAAAGTTCTCGCAAAAAATGATCTTAAAGCCGGCTCCCCTTTGCGGTCAACTCTTCGATTCCCAACAACATCATAACCTTCTCTAATTTTAACGTACATCTCTACAAGTAGTTCAGGAGGATCCTGCAAATCAACATCCATTACTGTGACAAAGTCACCTTTAACCTCTTCTAGTCCTGCTAATAAGGCAGCCTCTTTCCCAAAATTTCTGGAAAGGGACAAATAATGGACATTAATATACTTTTGGGATATTTCCCTTAATATATCAAGTGTAGCATCTGCAGACCCATCGTTAATAAAACAATAGTCAAAGATCAACTCATTCCCTAGCGACTTTTCCACCTTTTGCATTGCTGTTAAAAAAGGAAGAATTGTCACTTCCTCATTATAGCACGGCACTACTATACTAAGTGTTTTCACAATTCTTCCTCCTTTTTTATCGAATCCCTAATGCTATTCTCGCATAGCGGCTCAAACGATCTACTGACCAGGCTGGTGTCCATACTAAACGAACTTTTGGATCTCTCACTTCTGGAACTGATGTTAAGACATCATAGATTTGATCTGTAATAAGATCAGCCAAAGGACATCCCATCGTCGTTAAAGTCATGTCAATTTGCGTTTTACCATCTTGTTCAAAATGAATCTCATAAATCAAACCAAGATTAATAATATCAATACCAAGCTCAGGATCAATGACTTCTTCAAGTGATTCGAAGATACGCTCTTTAATGTTAGCAATTTCTTCTTCTGTATAGTTGATAACTTCTGACATTTTTTTCCTTTCACTATGACTATGATGCATTAGCAAAAATAACTCGTTTCAAACTAGCAATCACATTCCATCCAAGACTTGAAAAACGCAACCCTACTCTAGCGAATAATTCAAAGACAATTCAATCTCTAACAAATACTAGAAAGCAGGCCGAATTACTCTGGTTACCTACGACAGTTTGTTCATTGACTTGTCTCATTTCGTAAGCCTAGTCGGGCTTTGATTAGCCCTACTGGTAAGTTGTTAGCCTAGTCCTCATTTTTAGGTGAAACACTGGTACTCCCTATACATGAACGAGCACTCACTGCATATTAATTGTAATAGAGATGGCTAAAATATCTAGTAAAGGCGCTCTTTCACCTATTTTAAAACAGATAAAACTAGGTAATCCTCAAGAGAATTGCTCTGGTCTTAGGCTTTTGCAGTGTATTAAAACACCACACTATGGTATTTTAGTCCTCCATAAAGTCTTTAAGTTGTTTGCTGCGGCTTGGATGACGAAGTTTGCGTAGAGCTTTAGCTTCAATTTGACGGATACGTTCACGAGTAACGTTAAAAACTTTACCAACATCTTCAAGTGTGCGCATTTTCCCATCGTCCAAACCAAAACGAAGGCGAAGAACATTTTCCTCACGATCTGTTAATGTATCAAGAACGTCATCCAACTGCTCGCGTAGCACCACACGCGTTGTGTAATCAACTGGGTTTTCAATAACTTCATCCTCAATAAAATCACCTAGATGACTATCATCTTCCTCACCAATAGGGGTTTCAAGAGAGACTGGTTCTTGAGCAATTTTAAGAATTTCACGAACTTTATCAGGAGTCATATCCATGCGTTCCGCAATTTGTTCTGGGGTTGGATCTTGTCCTAATTCTTGTAAGAGATTGCGTTGTTCACGCACAAGCTTGTTGATAGTTTCAACCATGTGTACTGGAATACGAATGGTACGAGCTTGGTCTGCGATAGCACGTGTAATAGCTTGACGAATCCACCAAGTGGCATAAGTTGAAAACTTAAAACCTTTTGAATAGTCAAATTTATCAACTGCTTTCATCAACCCCATGTTACCTTCTTGAATCAAATCCAAGAATTGCATGCCACGTCCAACATAACGTTTAGCAATCGAAACCACCAGACGTAGGTTAGCTTCAGCAAGGCGTTGTTTGGCTTGAAGGTCACCATTTTCAACAGCAATAGCCAGTGCTTTTTCTTCCTCATTCGTCAAAAGAGGCACAACACCAATCTCTTTTAAATACATACGCACTGGGTCATTTACTTTTGCTGAATTACTACCAAGAAGTTCCTCATCGGTTAATTCTTCCGGTTTTGGTGCTTCAACAACGTACTTAGTAGATGGATTGCCATCCTTATCTGTAATAGCAATTCCACCATCTGTCAAACGCTCCAAAAGATCATCTATTTGATCAGCGTCTAAACTAAAGGGAATAACTAATTTTTCAGTAACTTCTGTATCGACGGCAGTCCCCGCTTGCTTATGATTGCGAATAAAATCAGCAACTTGAACGTTAAAAGTTGTTATTTCTTTGGTTTTTTCTGCCATAATTCCCTCTATTCTATGCTTCTTTTCTGTGCAATAAGTGCTTCTAAGGCGGCAAGTGCACTTTCTTGATCACCTTGATTACTAGTATCTTTAATCAATTGACTTTGTTTGCGCATATCATTTTGCGCTAACAAACGATCACGATGTCTCTCCAAATCAGAAATTTCATTGTCCCCAAGCTCTTCTGGTAACTGCTCCTCTAGAACTTGATAATAAGCCTGTTGTACCGTTTCTGATTCCCCAGACAATTCATAAGATGTAATCTCTCCATTAGTTACTAGCAGTTGATACAATTCAGCTAGTTCTGGGGTATTAAATTGAAAATCTTGTCTCAACTTAAAGTCATTTAAAATCACTGGATGAAAAAGCATCCGATGAAAGAGATGATTTTCAGTCTTTCTAAGGGCAGTCACCTGTTTGACAATCGGCATATCAATATAGACTGGTTCAACTACTTGTGATGGAACCATATCTTGCCGCAAGGAGAGGCGACGATTATTAACCGACTGTTCAACCTGATGATAATCAAAATCTGGAAGAAGGTCCGCCACTTTATTGATGTAGGTGTTTTGAGCCGTTATTGACGGCTCTTTGGCAATGACATCAGCAATCTTTTCGACATAAGCAATTTGGCTTTGAAGGTTGTCAATATTCTCAGGCAATAGGTAATGCATCCAAAACTCTACCTGACTAATGCGAGATTTGTCTAGTAGGCTAGCTAACTCATCTGCTGAGGTAGATTTCAAATACTCATCTGGGTCCATTCCCTGAGGCATTTTGACAATATCTACGGAAAATTGAGAAAGGATTTCTAACGATTTGGCGATAGCGTTTTGCCCTGCAGCATCACCATCATATGTTAATACAATCTTTTTGGTAAATTGACTCAAGTGACTCACATGTTCCTGCGTCAAAGCTGTTCCCATAGACGCAACCGCATTTACCACACCTGCTCGATAAGCTGCAATCACATCCATGAACCCTTCCATAAGATAGACTTCGCGTTTTTTAGCAATCACTGGTTTAGCCTGATCCAGATGGTAAAATTCGTAAGATTTATTAAATATTGGAGTTGAACGCGTGTTTTTATATTTTGCTTGATGCCTTTCTTTAGCTTGCTCTGACCAAATGCGACCAGAAAAGCCAATCACTTTTCCTTGGTCATTCGTAAGAGCAAACATAATCCTATTTTGAAATGCATCGTAGATACGATTTGATTCTTCAGATAAGTTAAAGAGACCTGAAGCTAAAATAGTCTCCTCATCATATTTATTCGATAAAGATTTGAATAAATAATCAGGTTCTTCAGGAGATAGTCCAATTTGAAAATGTTTAATTAGATCATCCGTTAGTCCTCTATCGTATAAATACTGTCGCGCCGCCTCTCCTTGCTTGGTAGTCATTAAGACTGCTTGGAAGAATTTATTAGCATCAGCATTTATTTGAAAGAGTGGTTCATGAGGATGTCTATTTTGATGATAGTTGGTTTGAGTCACTTGAATTGACATTCCCAAACGTTCAGCCAAAACAGAGGCAGCTTCTTTAAAAGGAATTTGTCTATACTCTTCCAGAAATTTAAAAACGTCACCGGATTTTCCACAACCGAAGCAATGGTAGAATTGCTTATCTTCGATAACGTTAAATGATGGCGTTTTTTCCTTATGAAAGGGACAGAGTCCCAGGTGGTTATGTCCTGCTTTTGAAAGAGCTACAACCTCTCCGATAATATCTACAATATTGGTTTCCTGCTTGATTTTAGCAATGGTTTCTTTATCCAAAATCACAACATCACCTCCACAAAAATCCAATTTTGCCTTACGTTACATTATAACATTATCAATATCACGTGTAAAATAAAAAATTCAAATTCCTTGCTCCTAATCTTTCTTTATTGTATAATAAAGTCTAATAGAGAAAGGAATTGAATATGCTTAAAGAATTAAAAGCTTTTTTGTTTAAAGGAAATGTCCTTGACTTGGCTGTTGCTGTTATCTTTGGTGCTGCATTTGGTGCCATCATCACTTCATTGGTAGAAGATATCATCACTCCTCTTTTATTGAACCCTGTTTTAAAAGCAGTCGGTGCAGAACGTATCGCTGAATTGACATGGAATGGTATTGCTTACGGTAGCTTCTTGAGTGCTGTACTTAACTTCTTAATTGTTGGTACTATTCTCTTCTTTATTGTTAAAGCTGCAAGTAAATTCATGCCAAAACAAGAAGAAGTTGTCGAAGAAGTTGCACCTTCAAATGAAGAGCTTCTTCTTACAGAAATCCGCGACCTTTTAGCTCGTAAATAAGAGAGACTTCTCTCAAAAAAGCAGGTGTTAGGCACTGCTTTTTTTTGATTCGTTGAAACTTTTGTTTTTAAACACTTACAAAACTAAGTATTCAAGATTAGGACCATGAAACAGCTCATACCAATATTATATCGTTGTTATACTTTTTCATTTTGTTGAGCGATATCTGCTTTGTCATAACAATCTTAGACAATCTTTTTCACTATAAATTCAAATCCTTATCTATCAACCATTGCTTTCTGGCTCTAAAGAAAAAGATACGATAATCATGACCACCCGTCTAACAGGTGGTTTGAACCGAGGCTATAAGCCCATATTACCAGCCAGCTCCTAAAGGCGCTGGCTTTCACTTTGTTCAAACTTCACTGCTCTTGACCCGTCACTAGCCTCTCAAAGAGGCAGCGGTACTACTTGCCACTATCCCTAAAGGGAGCTTCATACTCTTTTACACTCAACTTATCTAGTGCTATATCATGCTTCTCTTGATCTTGAATATATTTCTTTATCGTGGCTTCATTGAGACCAACCGTACTCACGTAATATCCCTCTGCCCAAAAATGGCGGTTCCCAAATTTATAGTTTAAATTGGCGTGTTTATCAAACATCATTAAGGTACTTTTACCTTTTAAGTATCCCATGAAACTTGATACACTTATTCGTAGTGGGATGCTCACTAGCATATGAATAGGGTCTGGCATCAGGTGTCGTTCTATAATTTCCACCCCCTTATAAGTGCATAGTCGACGAAATATCTCACCCAAACTGCTTCTATATTGATTATAAGTGACTTTTCGTCTATACTTAGGGGTAAACACAATGTGATATTTACACATCCATTTTGTGTGTGATAAACTATGTGCCTTTTGTGCCATATCATTATCTCCTTTCGCTTTACAGTAGGTTTGAACACCTTTATTGTATCGCGTTTGGAGATTTTTTTGTATAACAGTCGACGCGCACCCGCATAGCGGGTGGTTTATTTGTCTCGCACCTATCGGAGCGAGACTGGGCTTAAAGCCACATAAATAAAAAATGAATCCTGATTTTCAGGACTCATTTTTTATTTCTTCTCCTCATCATCCATTGAAAGCACGCTCAAGAAGGCTTCTTGAGGTACTTCAACCGATCCGATGGATTTCATGCGTTTTTTACCAGCTTTTTGCTTTTCAAGGAGTTTACGCTTACGGGAAACGTCACCACCGTAACATTTAGCCAAAACATTTTTACGAAGTGCTTTGATATCTGTTCGTGCCACAATTTTCTGACCAATTGCTGCTTGGATAGGTACTTCAAATTGTTGCCGAGGAATGATTTTTTTCAACTTGTCCACAATTACTTTCCCACGCTCATAGGCAAATTCTTTATGAACAATAAAGCTGAGGGCATCAACTTTATCACCATTAAGTAAGATATCCATTTTAACCAATTGCGAGCGACGATATTCAGAAATATCGTAATCAAAACTAGCATAGCCACGAGTTGACGATTTTAATTTATCAAAGAAATCAAAGACAATCTCAGCCAGTGGAATCTGATAGATAACATTGACACGATTATCATCAATGTATTCCATAGTTTCAAAGTCACCACGTTTACGCTGGGCCAACTCCATCACAGCACCAACATACTCCTGTGGCACCATAATTTGTGCTTTGACATACGGCTCTTCGATAGAATCGATACGCGTAGGTTCAGGAAAATCAGAAGGATTTGATACTTCTAAAATTTCCCCATCTGTCGTATTAATATTATAAACAACCGATGGAGCTGTCATAATTAAATCGATATTAAACTCGCGTTCTAAACGCTCCTGAATCACATCCATATGAAGTAAGCCTAGGAATCCACAACGAAAACCAAATCCTAATGCCTGAGATGTTTCAGGTTCAAATTGCAGACTAGCATCATTCAATTGAAGCTTCTCCAGCGCTTCACGCAAATCATTATATTTATTGGATTCAATCGGATAGAGACCTGCAAATACCATTGAATTCATTTGTTTGTAACCAGATAAAGGCTCACTTGCTGGATTATCAGCCAAGGTGATAGTATCACCAACACGAGTGTCGGCCACTGTTTTTATTGATGCTGCAATGTAGCCAACATCTCCGGTTGCTAAATAATCACGACCAACAGCTTTAGGTGTAAATATCCCCACTTCGGTTACATCAAATGTTTTACCATTTGACATGAGTTGAATCTTGTCGCCTGGCTTAACCATACCGTTAGTCACACGCACTTGAAGGATGACTCCGCGATAAGCATCATAAACAGAGTCAAAAATAAGCGCTTGAAGAGGTGCTTCGATATCCCCAGCTGGTGCAGGAACCTTTTCCACGATCTGTTCAAGAATCTCATCAATACCAATCCCAGCTTTAGCAGATGCCAAAACAGCATCCGATGCATCAAGACCAATAACATCTTCCACTTCTGTTCGCACACGTTCAGGATCTGCCGCTGGAAGGTCAATCTTATTGATAACAGGCATGATTTCCAAGTCGTTATCTAAAGCCAAATAGACATTAGCAAGTGTCTGAGCCTCGATACCTTGAGCCGCATCAACAACCAAAATAGCTCCCTCGCAAGCTGCTAAGGAACGTGATACCTCATAGGTAAAGTCAACGTGTCCAGGTGTGTCAATCAAGTGAAAAATATAAGTTTCACCATCTTTTGCCGTGTAGTTGAGCTCAATAGCATTCAGTTTGATAGTGATACCACGTTCACGTTCCAAGTCCATGCTATCAAGTAATTGCGCCTGCATTTCACGACTAGAAACAGTCTCAGTTTTTTCCAATATACGGTCTGCTAGCGTCGATTTCCCATGATCGATATGGGCAATAATGGAAAAGTTACGAATCTTCTCCTGACGTTTTTTTAATTCTTCGATATTCATCTTTTTATCCTATGTTATTTAATGGTTACCCCTTATTATAGCAAAAAGTAAGACTAAGAAAAAGAACAAGTTCATTTATCTCGCTCTATTCGTAAAAAACTAGTTTAAATTATCCAATAGTTTTCATGGCTACAGGACAACATGCTCTCTTAAGACGTTTTAAATGATTAAACCTCATAATTCGCCTTCTTCTCGCTTTTTTATTTGAAATCTCACGGGATAGAACGACAAAATAAAACGACGCCTTATCATTTTAGGGCGCCGGATTAATCAATTTATTAAAGCTGATTATTTACCAAGTTTTGCTTTAGCAGCATCTGCAAGAGCTGTGAAGGCTGCTGCATCATTAACAGCTAAATCAGCAAGCATTTTACGGTTAACTTCAATTTCAGCCAATTTCAAACCATGCATCAATTGTGAGTATGACAAACCGTTCATACGAGCAGCCGCATTGATACGTGTGATCCAAAGTTTACGGAAATCACGTTTTTTCTGACGACGGTCACGATATGCATAGTAATAAGAATTCATTACTTGCTCTTTTGCAGTACGGAACAAGATGTGTTTTGCTCCATAGTAACCTTTAGCTAATTTTAAAACACGTTTACGACGTTTGCGTGATACAACGCCACCTTTAACACGAGCCATTTATATTTTCCTCCGAATAATTCTGAATAATACTATTAATGTTTACAGACCTAATTATTTAAGGCGAGTAAGCATTGCTTTGATACGTTTGAAATCTCCAGCGTTAACCATTGACGCTTTACGAAGATGGCGACGTTGCTTTTTGGTTTTCCCATGGAAGCGGTGAGATGTGAAAGCACGGAAGCGTTTCAATCCGCCTGAACCTGTACGTTTAAAACGTTTAGCTGATGCGCGGTGTGTTTTTTGTTTTGGCATTTTTCTTCTCCTATGGATAAATATAATCTGACAAGTTATTTCTTGTCTGGAATCGGTGCAAGTTGCATGAACATTTGACGACCATCCATTTTTGCTCTTTGCTCAATGATCGCAATATCTTGAGTTGCTTCAGCAAACTCAGCCAACACTTTTGCTCCAATCTCTTTATGAGTAATCATACGTCCTTTAAAACGAATAGAGACCTTAACCTTATTTCCTTTTTCAAGAAACTTACGGCCGTTACGAAGTTTTGTTTCAAAGTCACCTTTATCAATAACAGGACTAAGACGAACTTCTTTTACCGTTATAACGCTTTGTTTTTTACGTTGTTCTTTTTGCTTCTTCTGATACTCAAATTTGAACTTACCATAGTCCATAATTTTAGCAACAGGCGGAGTGGCTTGTGGTTGGATGAGCACTAAATCAACATTAGCTTGATCTGCAATTGATTGAGCTTCTGATAATGGTTTGATACCTAATTGTTCACCTTCAAGACCAACTAAACGAACTTCGCGAACACGAATTTCGTCGTTGATGAATAGATCTTTTTTAGCTATGATCTTCACCTCTTTATTTTTTTAGAGAAAAACAAAACGGACTTGATAAACCAAGCCCGCACACATTATGTTCCTATAAAGAAACTTGACATGTAGGGCCAGACAACGTTAGTCGCAAGGCGAGAAGTTCTCACTTCTGCTTTTCTCATTGTTACTATCATAACAATTTGATTATCCTTTGTCAATGATTTTCTTCGCTTTTTTTTGAATAAAATCAACAACATCCTCTATTGATATACCAGTTGTGTCGAAGATAATGGCATCATCTGCTGCTTTTAAAGGTGATACTTTACGATGACTGTCTTTATAATCACGGGCAGCAATCTCATCTTTTAAGGTTTCAAAATCTGTCATAATGCCTTTTTCTTGATTTTCTTTAAACCTACGTTCTGCACGCTCTTCAACAGATGCTATTAAAAAGATTTTTAATTCCGCATCTGGTAACACCACTGTCCCAATATCACGTCCATCCATGATAATACCACCTTGTGCAGCAATCCGTTGTTGCTGAGCGACAAGCTCTTTGCGGACCTCTGGCAAAGCAGACACCCAGGAAACGTTATTAGTCACATCGGGTTGGCGAATGGCATCCGTCACATCGATGGTACCTAATAAGACGGTTTGTTGTCCGTTCTCATCTTTACCAAAAGAAATTGGATATTCCGCTAACTTTTCAAGAATATCTGATACTTTGGAATCATCTAATCGATGTTTTAAGGCAAGATAAGTCGCAGAACGGTACATAGCTCCTGTATCAAGATAAGTATAGCCAAGATTACGAGCAATAATCTTGGCTACTGTACTTTTACCACTTGAAGCAGGGCCATCAATAGCAATTTTAATAGCTTTCATGATGTCCTCTTTTTCTATTCTAGTTGATGTTAACCTGATCACCTGGATTAGCATACCAGTAACCCATAGTCATATTTTGTGGATTTAAGGCTTGTAATTGTTCGATCGAAATACCTGCTCGAGCTGCAATGGAAGCAGCACCTTCTCCAGCTTGGACAACAATTGTTTGGCCGCCTGTAGAAGGTTCCGTTGACGGTGTCGTTTCTTCTGTCACAGTTGTTGATGAACTCATGGCAGTTTCTGATGATGACGTTGCAGAACTAGACGCTTTGGCTGAAGAATTTTTAGATTTTTCCTTTTTAGAAGCTTTGGAAGCTGCTTTCTTTTTAGACTTCTTCGCATCTGCTTTGGATGATTTAGCTTTTTTATCAGACTCAGATTTGGCTTTAGAAGTCTTTGCTTCTTTTTCTTCTTTTGCTTTAGATTGTGACGAGCGGTAGAAACCAGACGTTGCTTTTGCTTCATCACTGCCACCATTAGAAGTATAGAAAACAACAATCAAAATACCTACAACAATTAAGAAAAAGACACTAAGAAGGCCTGTCAATAGGGGAGTGCTTAACAAACCACTATTTTTTTCCTTCCGAGACGTTTGCCTGCCACTGTCCTTTTTATTTTCGAAAATCTTCGATTCCCATGGTTTCTTAGCCATGATTTCCCCCTTGTTAAATAAATTAAATCATATTACAATAATACTATGAAAGTATCACTTATTCCAGAAAAATGTATCGCCTGCGGCCTTTGTCAGACCTATTCTAATGCTTTTGATTACCACGACGATGGCATCGTTAAATTTACAGATAGCGATGAGTTAGTAGCTGTGTTCCCAGATAATGATCTTGCTACATTAGAAGCTGTAAAACATTGTCCAACTAAGGCTCTAATACTTTAGGAGTTTTTTCATTTTTGTATGCTTCAAAATAATCTAACTCAATAAAATTATCCATTAATTCAACTTCTCCTTTAAAGTAAGGATGAACAGCCAAAGCATCTAAAAAATATTTTTTAGGCCATTTACGCATATAAAATATGCGTTTTTTTGCGTCACCATAAAATATCAAGGTAATGCTTAATTTAGTTACTTCAATCTTTTTTATATTAGAAATCTTAACATTTTGTGGTTTGAAAACATCCATAGATACAATTTTCAATTGATCTTCTTCTCCGATAACGAAGAAACGGTGCAACCCAAATCCCAATAGTACCAAAAATAAGGCAAAGGATAAAAAGAAAGTCACAGGTATTTTCGTCCGCTCAAACAGCAAGGATAGCCCTATAAAAATTGGCGCAATCGTCAATGACCAGTAAATTAAAAGCCACGAGAGCTCAGGTTGCCAATGGTATCTTATTTTACCAAAAATTTTAATCATAAATGGTAACCCCCAAGCTTATTCTACCATACTTCCAGCAATCTTTCAAAAAGCTAGTTGACATAGCTCGATATTCCGATAATAACATCAACAGCTTTCTCCATAGTTTGAAGACTGACAAATTCAAAACGCCCATGCATGTTTTCTCCGCCAGCAAAAATATTAGGAGTTGGGATTCCCATGAAGGAAATCTTAGAGCCATCTGTTCCACCACGAATAGGTTCAATAATTGGTTTAATATCAAGATTTTCCATCACTTCTTTAGCAAGATTAATGGGGGTCATATCTTTTTCGATTACCTGACGCATATTATAGTACTGATCTTTCAAACTAACAAGAACACGCTCTTCCCCAAAATCTTCATTCATTTTTGAAGCAATATCTATCATTAATTGCTTCCGCGCTTCAAAGGATTCAGTCTCAAAATCACGGATAATATAGGAACTATGAGCTTCTTCAACTGTACCATCAAATCCGTGAAGGTGATAGAAGCCTTGGTAACCTTCGGTTAATTCTGGACGATCTGATTCTGGAAGAGCATTGTGAAAATCAATCGCCAGTTGAAAAGCATTCACCATCTGATTCTTAGCAGTCCCTGGATGGACATTTCGTCCTTTAAACGTAATATCAGCTGCAGCTGCACTAAATGTCTCAAATTGTAACTCTCCAAGTGGTCCACCATCAACCGTGTAGGCAAAGTCTACATCAAAATCATCAATATCGAACTTATCAGCACCAACACCAATTTCCTCGTCTGGCCCGAAGCCAACGCGTATTTCACCGTGTTCGATTTCTGGATGGCTTGTAAAATACTCGATAGCAGTCATGATTTCAGCTATCCCAGATTTATCATCAGCTCCTAAAAGGGTCGTTCCATCTGTTGTGATTAACGTTTGACCATGGTAATTCTTTAAATTAGGAAAATCAATTGGCGACAACTGAAATCCTGAATCTCCTAATGGAATGTCAGAACCATCATAATTCTCAATAATTTGAGGCTTAATCCCTTCTGCATTAAAATCAGCTGTGTCAATATGTGAAATATAACCAATTTTATAGTTGAACTTATCAGAATTAGCTGGCAGAGTTCCTACAATATAACCATTTGATTCTAAATAATGAACATTTTGTAAACCAATTTTTTCCATCTCAGGCTTTAAAACGGTTAACGCAAAATCAACTTGACTCTGCGTACTTGGTGTTGAATGACTAGATTCATCACTACGTGTATTAATCTTTACGTATGTTAAAAAGCGTTCTAAAAGATTTGGATAAGACATAAACGTACCTCTTCTCTATTATCTTCACTGATTATACCAAAAAATCCACTCCAGCGAGTAGATTTTTTAATTTTTATTAAATAGAATAAGTCTTATAATAACTTAAAATGCCACTAACAACGGCATTAGCCAATTTTTCTTGATAATCACCTTTAGTGATACGATTTCTCTCTGCGTAGTTAGACATATAGCCCAATTCTAACAGTACTGCTGGCGCAGTCGTTTCCCTTAACACAGCAAAGGTATTTCTTAAGACACCATTATCTTTAGCTCCTGTAGCTCTGATGGCAGCCGATTGAATAGCAGTTGCAAGGCTGGCACTTCTTTTTAAGCGCTCCGCATTATCATGGTAAGTTTTATTAATGGCTGGCTGATATTCAGGATAATACTGATAATAATAAGTTTCAATACCGTTTGCAGAAGGACTTGTTGAAGCATTAAAATGAATACTTACAAACAAATCCGCTAAACTTTGGTTAGCTTTGTTGGAACGAGGCAACAAGTCCAAATAAGAATCAGTATCCCGTGTAGTAATGACTCTATAACCTAATCGTTCTAGTTTCGCACGAACAAGAGATTGCATTCTTAAATTTAGAGATTTTTCAGTAATGCCTGCATAAGTGGCACCAGGATCCGCACCTCCATGACCAGCATCTAAATAGACAATTTTATTAACTTTTGAATAATTACCTTGTGAGGCAGATGGTGTTAGGACTACTGAAGGAGTCTTGACTACGGTCATTTTCTTCTCAAAAGGCTTAACTGTTGTTCCTGGAGCAGAACCACCTTTTTTAACTAGGGTAACCTCAATGCCTTCAACACCCAAAGAAAAACCCTCTGTCCCAGCACTAGATCCGTTCTTTGCCCAATCTAACCATCCTTTATTCTGACTATGAACACGATAATAAACATCATAGTGTTGACTGATCTCACCTACTAAGGCAATTCTCACTGCTTCGATTTGGCGATTGGAGCTCTCCTGACCACTTGCTTGGCCTTCTCTAACAGCTGGCGTCCAGCCGACATTTTGAATGTGGGTTTGATAGGATAGATGGCCTAGATAATCCGAATGAAGACGAAGTTTCAAAGACTCTATTTGTTGATTATGACCTGTACTACCACTCAAGTGACCATTAGAAACGGAGCCCTGCCAACCTTTTTTCTCAATATAGGTTTGATAACTAAGCGAAGCTGATTGAGCGTCTTTTGCTATAAAAGACCGGCTCATGGATCCTGTGAAACGAGCACCTTTAGGAAGAATCTGCATTTCAAGGGCTTCAAGACGTTTCGAGAGGCCTTCCGTTCCAGCATTAGCCCCATTCTTTGCCCAGCCTAACCATCCATAATCTTGAACATGAACACGGTAGTAAAGATCAAAATGAGCTGCCAATTCTTGCGTTAATCGAACATTAACTGCCTCAAGACGTTTACTTTGACCAACCGTACCACTAAGTTCTCCATTTTTGACTGGTCGCTGCCAACCTATATTTTGAATATGACTTTGGTAAACAATTTCTCCCAAGGCCGACATATCTTTTCCCAAACTAAGTTCGATAGCTTCTAAACGCTTGCTTTGACCAATTGTACCGATCAACTGTGTTGCATTACTCGGTTTTTGCCAACCTATATTTTCTACGTGCGATCGAATGTTAACATCACTATTATCGACTTTCGATAAATTTGATACTGTCTCCTTAGCAGATCGACTCTCTGTTGTTGGAGATGACGCTACTTGGTCATTACTGCTCACCATTGAGGATGCCATCACTGGTGTTGGCGTTTTAGCCACCTTCAATAGGTTGGACGTCTCAGCAGGATTAACATTCTCTGCAGCTGATGATTCATCTCTCAAATCACGACCAGGTTCTTCCAATGAGGAATCAGCCGTCACAGATGTGGTTTTTATACCATTAGTTGGCTGCGGTGTGACGTTCTCAGAACCACTCGTCATGTCGCCAACAACTACGCCGTTAGCAGCTGGTGCAACCTCCTCTGCCAAAACACCAGGGGCAACCAAAAGACTAGCAGTGGTAACACCGGCAACAACCCACTGCTTTTTAGCCTTATACATCTTCTTTTTCATGATTTAATCTCCTAAACTAAAACATTTTGAAAGTTAGTATAGCAAACGTTTTTTTAATTTGTCAAGTTATTCTAAGAAACGTTTCACGCCATTATCATCCGAAAGTGATAATGGCTTGCTTAGGTCGAAAGTCAAAATGCCCTATTCTGTTAAACTAGAAAGATGAGGAAAATAGAATTAACCATGGCAGAGTCAATTCAGACTTTGGAATGTTTTTCAATATACCTCATTATTGGACGCTTACTATTGGACGCTCGTAATATAGCGCTTACTAACAGGCTATTCCCCCAATATCAAAAAGCAACGGCATAGAAACCGTTGCTTTTCGCTTGAGTCCCAAGGACTTTATTCCAAACTCTTCGTTTTAGCTATCAGCCTCCCAAAAGAAAACTTTCCATTCTCTTTTGAACGTCTAATTGTGTGTTCGCAATATCATAAGCCAATGATATCAGTGCTTTAACGATTAATTTTCTTCTTTTTTCTTCTTAGCTGTTGCTAATACTGCTGCTGATAAGCCTAAGCTCATCAATCCAACGTAGGCAACATTATGATCTGATGCACCAGTATTTGGTAATTTGCTTGCTTCAGCCACATTAGAATGAGAAGTATTAAATCCTTGTTTCTCTGAAGAAACTAAGTTAATTGAGCGACCTAGTTCTTTAGGAAGATTTGGTTGACCTGGTTCATTTGGTTGGCCTGGTTCATTTGGTTGACCTGGTTCACTTGGTTGACCTGGCTCACTTGGCTTACCTGGCTCATTTGGCTTACCTGGTTCGCTTGGTTGACCTGGCTCACTTGGTTGACCTGGTTCGCTTGGTTGACCTGGCTCACTTGGTTGACCTGGTTCATTTGGCTTACCGGGTTCATTTGGCTTACCGGGTTCATTTGGTTGGCCTGGTTCGCTTGGTTCACTTGGTTGGCCTGGCTCGTTTGGCTTACCGGGTTCACTTGGTTGACCTGGTTCACTTGGTTGACCGGGCTCGCTTGGTTGGCCGGGCTCGCTTGGTTCATTTGGTTGGCCTGGCTCGCTTGGTTCATTTGGTTGACTGGGCTCGCTTGGCTTACCTGGCTCATTTGGATTGTTAGGATTCGTATCCTTATCAATAATGATCACATTCGTATTGCCATTAATATTAATCGTCAAATTGATTCCTAGCAATTGTAATTGACTCATTAATTTTTTGAAATCTTCAAGCGAAATCGAGCCATCACAAGGTGCTTCTTTCGCATTGATAATAATTTGTTGATTAACAATAGTAATGTTTGGTCGAATACCTAGCAATGTTAATTTAGATAGTAAGTCTTCTAATTCTTTAAGATTTAGACTTTGGTTAACATTAACATTCACATTGTTATTGATGTTAGTGATTCCTGAACCGTTATTACCGTTTTGGCCATCGCGACCGTCTTTGCCATTTTGACCGTCACGTCCATCTCTACCAGCATCACCTTTGTCTCCCTTATCACCTTTTTCACCGTTCTTGATGATAGTTTCAGTTTTGGTTCCATCTGAATTGGTGATGGTGATTGTGTGGCTGCCATCGGCGTTTTGTTTAACGTCAATCGTTGAGGATTTGCCGTCCTTACCATCTTTGCCATTTTTAACAGTAGTTTCGGTTTTGCTACCATCTGAATCGATGATGGTGATAGTATGACTGCCATCATCATTTGGTTTGACGTTTACAGTTGGTGATTTACCATCTTTGCCATCTTTACCGTCTTTACCATTTTGTACAATGGTTTCCGTTTTACTACCGTCTGAATGGTTGACAGTAATGGTGTGACTACCATCTGCATTTTGTTTAACGTCAATTGTTGAGGATTTGCCATCCTTACCATCTTTGCCATTCTTAACAATCGTTTCAGTCTTGCTACCGTCGGCATTAGTAATGGTAATGGTGTGACTACCATCCGCATTTTGCTTGATATCTACGGTTGGTGATTTACCATCTTTACCGTCTCTACCATCGCGTCCGTCTTTGCCATTCTTACCGTTCTCAACAATAGTGGTTGTTTTAGAACCGTCCGGATTGATGATAGTGATGGTATGACTGCCGTCCTTATTGTCAGTGACTTCCGCTTTTGGTGATTCACCATCTTTACCATCTTTGATGGTTGTTTCAGTTATGGTTTTAGTGATATCTCCTGTTTCGCTGTCCCTTGTTGGATTAGTAATCTTAACGGTGTGTGTACCATTTTTATTATCCACGACTTCAACAGTTGGCGTTAAACCATCTTTGCCGTCCTTGCCATCTCGACCTGGATCACCCTTATCGCCTTTTTTACCGTTCTCAACGATCGTCTTGGTTTCAGTGCCGTCACCATTAGTGATGGTAATTGTGTGGGTGCCGTCGCCATTGTCTTCAACTCTAGCAGTTGGTGATTTACCATCTTTGCCATCTTTGATGGTTGTTTCAGTTACGGTTTTAGTGATATCTCCTGTTTCACTGTCTCTTGTTGGATTAGTAATCTTAACGGTATGTGTTCCGTTTTTATTATCCACAACTTCAACAGTTGGCGTTAAACCATCTTTGCCGTCTTTGCCATCTTGACCTGGATCACCCTTGTCGCCTTTTTCACCATTCTTAACGGTTGTAGTGGTTACTTTTCCATCTGAATTAGTGACTGTAATCGTGTGACTACCATCATCATTCGGTTTAACCTCCACTTCCGGCGATTTACCGTCTTCTCCGTCGAAGATAAACTCACGATCAAGTTCATTATTAGTTTCACGGTCACGAATGACTACCCAAGTTCCTGGTTTACCATCATGAACACCACGCTCAGTAGTTGCGGTAAATGAACGGCCATCTTTTCCTGGGTCACCTTTTTCACCTTTAACCCCTGGAGTACCATCTTTTCCTGGTTGACCATTCTTAACAATTGTGGTTGTTGTGGAGCCGTCTGGGTTGGTAACTTTGATGGTATGGCTGCCATCTTTATTGTCAATTACTTCTGCTTTTGGCGATTCACCATCTTGGCCATCTTTGATGGTTGTTTCAGTTACGGTTTTAGTGATAACTCCTGTTTCACTGTCTCTTGTTGGATTAGTAATCTTAACAGTATGTGTTCCGTTTTTATTATCCACCACTTCGACAGTAGGTGTTAGACCATCTTTGCCGTCCTTGCCATCTTGACCAGGCTCACCCTTGTCGCCTTTTTCACCATTTTTAACAGTTGTAGTGGTTACTTTTCCATCTGAATCCGTAATTTTGATTGTATGACTGCCATCCTCATTCTCAATCACTTCTGCTTTTGGCGATTTACCGTCTTGGCCATCTTTTCCTTTTTCACCATCTCTAACAGTTGTTTTGGTACTAGTACCGTCTGGATTAGTTACGGTAATTGTGTGACTACCATCTTTATTATCAGTTACTTCAACTTTTGGAGTCAAGCCGTCTTGGCCATCTCGACCTGGTGCTCCTTCATCACCTTTATCGCCTTTGGCTCCTGGCGCTCCATCTTTAACGGTTGTTTCGGTTACATTTCCGTTTGAATCTTTAATAGTAATAGTATGCGTACCATTGCCATTGTCTTTTACTGTTGCTTCTGGTGACTTGCCATCTTTAATAACTGTTTCAGTTACCGTATTCGTGATTTCTCCGTCGCTGTCTCTTGTTGGTGTCGTAACTTTCACAGTATGTGTGCCATCATGATTATTAGTCACTTCAACTTTTGGAGTCAAACCATCTTTTCCGTCTTTTCCGTCGCGACCTGGTTTTCCATCTTTTCCATCACGTATTATTTGTCGTCCTGTTACAATCTCTTCGCCATCTGATGTAATTCTATAGGTAATAATTGTATAACCACCATCTGAATTTTCTACAACTTCAACACGACTTGATGTTCCGTTAGTACCATTATTTCCGTCCTTACCTGGTTCGCCCTGTTCTCCTTTCTCTCCGTTTCTAACAGTTATTTTCTCAGTGGATCCATCTGGATTTTTAACTGTAACAGTATAACTACCATCTTGGTTTTCTTGTATGTCGATTGATGGGGATTTCCCATCCTTACCGTCTAAACCATCTCGGCCTGGTACCCCTGGTGAACCATTTATGCCATCTTCACCTTTCGGACCCTGTTCTCCTTGGTCTCCTTTTGGTCCTGCTGGCCCCGCTGGACCTTGTTCACCTGGTGCTCCTGTTTCGCCTGGATCGCCTTTCGGTCCTTGTGGGCCTTGCTCACCACGCTCGCCGGTATCACCTTTGGCTCCTTGAGGGCCTTGTGGACCAACTTCGCCTTGGTCACCCTTGTCTCCTTTTGGTCCAGGCGCTCCTGTTTCTCCTTGCGGTCCTTGAGGACCTGTTTCACCTTGGTCTCCCTTATTACCTTTGGCTCCGGTGTCGCCCTTCTCACCTTTAGGACCGGCTGGACCTTGTTCCCCTCGCTCACCTTGGGCTCCGGTTTCACCTTTATCTCCTCGAGGGCCTTGGGGACCGGCTACTCCAGGTTCACCTTTGTCTCCTTTTGGTCCGACTGGACCGGCTGGGCCTGGTTTGCCATCTTGACCTGGTGTTCCTGGATCACCTTGTGGGCCTTGGGGACCGGTTTCACCTCGGTCGCCTTTTTCTCCTGGTGCTCCTGTTTCGCCTGGATCGCCTTTCGGTCCTTGTGGCCCTTGCTCACCGCGCTCGCCTGTCTCACCTTTGGCTCCGGGGTCACCCTTCTCACCTTGAGGACCGGCTGGGCCTGTTTCACCTTGGTCTCCCTTATCACCTTTGGCTCCGGTTTCACCTTTATCTCCTCGAGGGCCTTGGGGACCGGCTACTCCAGGTTCACCTTTGGCTCCTTTTGGTCCGACTGGACCTTGGGGACCCATTGGCCCAGCTTCACCATCTTTTCCTGGTTCACCTTTCGGGCCTTGCTCTCCTGGATCACCTTTGGCTCCATCTTTTCCGTCTAATCCGTTTCGACCTGGTATCCCCGGTGCTCCTTGTGGACCTTCTTCGCCTCGGTCACCTTTAACTCCTGGATCACCTTGTGGACCCGCCGGACCGCGTTCGCCATCTTTTCCTGGGTCACCTTTTGGTCCTGCCGGACCCGCGGGGCCTTCAACACCACGTTCGCCACGTTCGCCTTGTTTTCCTTCTGGACCGGCTGGACCTTGTATACCATCTTTCCCTGCAGGGCCTTGTGGGCCTACTGGACCTTGTTCTCCAGGATCACCTTTGGCTCCATCTTTTCCTGGGTCACCTTTCGGACCTACTGGTCCTATTGGGCCAACTGCTCCGTCTTTTCCTGGGTCACCTTTCGGACCCTGTGGACCTTGTTCACCCTTCTCACCTGGAGCTCCAGCCGGACCTTGTGGGCCACGTGGTCCTACTGGACCTACAACTCCATCTTCACCCTTTTTTCCATCCTTTCCATCTGGAATAAAAGTTCGTTTTGTTTCGATATAACTGCCCGTCTCTGGGTTATATGTTTTAACAATAACCCAATTACCTTTTCTTCCCTCATTTTCACTTGGTTCAATATCCACCAAAGGTGGTTCCGGTGCTTTGGGTGCTTTGGGTGCTGGAATAATTGTTTGAGTATTATCATTATATGAAATTTCTACGCTACCATCTGGTTTAACTACCGTTTTTACAATAGATTTCATATTATACTCAAACACTTCATCTTGTGCAGGTTGGATAACCTCTCTAGAAACTTCTTTCCAATATTGTCCTCTAAAGAACTTAAAGTCCTTTTCATCAAAATTCGGTATTTCATCAGGGTTAACGTGTTTATATAAGACTTGCGTACGTTTATCTTGACCATCTTGAACTTTTACTATTGTTCCGGCTGGCACTTGAGGATTATACTTAAATTGAGTTTTGAAGCTTTCATCTTCAACTGTCATTTCGTATAAATCTTTAGACGTTTCTGGTGTCACCGGTGGTGCTGGTGGTTCCGGTGCTGGTTTATCTGGTTCTGGATCTGGTTTTGGCTTAACAGAATCAGTTGGATTTATTGGCAATGCTCCTGCTCCATCTGAAGCATTCTCATGTGCACTAATATTTATTGCTTGCTTAGTCCCTATTGTCGTATTTCTATAACTCTGTAATTCTGTCACAACTCTACCAGGGACATCATAATTTTTTACAGGGGCCACCGCTACTACCACATAACGATCATTCGGAATCTGGCTATCCGTTCTTCCGTTCGAAAGTGTTAGTCGTGTGTATTGTTTCCCATCAGCCTTATATATATTGCTAGTTTGAACACCTTGAACTTCTGTTACTCCTTGTTGATGTGGATTAAATTGAAAGTTGTCTTTCAATTGGACATCATTACTTAGTCGATAAACTTTGTACTCTATTCTCGACATATCGTAGCGGTCAGCGTGTTGAACATCGAAATATTTTGGTTTTGTATCTCTTGGCTGGTTCAAATAATAAACTAATGTATCCTTACCAGAATTTTTATCTATTTTAGTAAGAGCACCTTCAATATGCTTATCATTATGGTCTCCATAATCAAAAATTACTTTTTCTGTTTGTTTTTCACCAAAGAAAGTAAATTCATTAGATACCGGCGTTTTATTCCCTGGATAATTATCTCGACGATCACTTGCTACTTGTTGAATAAACCCTTTTATATCAATATATTCTTCAACTTTTTCATTGAACGTATAGGTTACCGTATTCGTCTCTGAATTATATTTACCTGTAGCAATCTCAACATATTTTCCACCGACTGAAATTCGCATCGGAACAATCGGTATCGGCTCCGTAAGGCCTCCAGGTTGAACATATTGTCCATAATCAACTGTTGTCGTATCACCGGCTTTAACACCATTTTCAATTGAAAAATCTGCCCTTACTCTTAAATGATCCGTTTCTGTTAAATGAACCGCACCATTCGGCCGATTTGGATTTGATGAAGTAGCAGTCAGACTCGTAAGTTTTACTTTACCATCTACCACTGCAAATATATGCGGTCTAGCATTTTCTTTGGCATATGCTAATCCCGCTTCAACGATGTTACGGTATAAGGCTTTTGCATCACTAGCTAATGAAAAGTCAACACGCTCTAAAATACCATCAACGTCTTTTGATCCATATACTTCTGACAATAGTTGGCGTACAGGTTGTTTGGGATCTTGTGCACTAGAAATAATATGAGAAAAATCTGAAAAATTAGGTGATAACACAAAATTTTCTGATAATTGTGTTTCCTTTTTAGCAACTTCTTGCTTAGCTTTATTAGCTTCTGCTTCACGAATGGCTTTTAAAGCACGATCAATTTGTTCCACATGGGCATTATTAATGGCTGACAAGCCGTAGTTGTTTGCTAAGCTGAGATAGGCATCTTGAGTTGAAAAATCAATAGATGAATGATTCTTAGCTAGGAAATCATACAATTCATTTGGAATGTCTTCTGATGCACTCACCGATTTACCTGCACCGTCTGATTTTGTTTCTGAAAGAGGCTGTGATGTCGACGGTGCTTCTGACCTAGTAACTTCTGAAGTGACTACTCCATCGGTAGCAGGCGCTTGTGCACTAGATTTTGTATCAGCAGCGCTTGGTTGCACTTCTGTTGGTTCTTCAGATGTAGCAGGTACAGTCTCAATATCAGCCTTTTCTGAAGTTGTTGTTTCAGTAGAAGTTTGTTCTACCGTTGATTCTACGGGCTTAACCATAGCTTCTGAAGTGACTGTCTCTTCACTAGCAGTCACTGCTGGGTGATCAGAAACAGATGTCTCAGACTCAAGCGCCAGCTCTGGTGCGCTAGTATCTGTTTTTGCTGATACGGCAGTGACAGCTGGGTTCGAAAGCTCATCCTTAGTTACCGTATTTGCGGACGCCTCTGGTCCTCCCATCCCTAAAAGGACGGTCCCTAAAAGGACAGATGCTGCTCCAAACGAATACTTCCGAATAGAGAAGCGTTGCTGTTGTTTAAAAAACATATTTACCTCCTATATGTCTCACTAAAAATTAAATGACTGTAAAAAAGTCAAAAAGATATGTCTATATTACAATATTTTTATATAAAACTCAAGGTATTTCATAATTTTTAAATAAAATTATCATTTATGACAAGCTTGAGTGCAGTATTTGTCCAATAGAAATCAAATAAACAAGCGTTTTAGCATCATTTGTTCTAAAATAAAAATTTAAGAAAATAACCTTCAGAAACTTAGTTCCAAAGGCTGTATTTTTCTATTTAACAGCTAGCTATTCGCTAGGTTTTACGATTTATTGATTCTCACCAAATGTTCTGCTTCTACTTCTTTCCAATCAAATGCTCTTGTCAGCTTAAACTCTTCGTTTTTTGATGGGATATACCTTAGCTGTTTCCGAGCTTGGACTGGATTGAGGGGGAATGTGGCTATTAACAGGTAGCGTGTATAAGGGTGTTGCGGATTAGCAAAGAGCTTCTTAGCCGATGCTAGTCTACTAATTTTCCTTTTATAAAAATCATCGCTCCCCTACACAATAGCCTTTATTCCGAAACAAATCCACGTATTGAGCTATGTGCAAGTGAGTGCATTTTTTCTGTTAGACATTTCCTTGTGTCAACGCTTGGCTATGGATATGTTTCCGCTTAATCTCTTTTTATCACAAAAAATAAGGCTTACTCTAAGCTACCGATACTTTTGACGATAGCCTCTGAATAAGCTTTTATTTTGTGATTTTTATTTAGCTGCTGGCGGCAACTCTTAACATCAAAACGACCGTCTCCACATGTGCCGATAGCAGAGTTCTATACTATAAAACGCAATAGCATTGGTTAAACTTTGAATCAAACTGTGGAACGAATAGAATTTTCTCTTCATTAGTTCTTTAAGCTCTTTTACATATTTACCAGACATAGTCAGTCAGAATCCCCATCATGCAAGCTATTCCTCTACATCTAGTATTGCCTTGGAAATTGCTGTACTTTTTATTCATTATCCCACTATCACTTCTGTATATTGATACTATCTCCAAAAATTAGTAAATCCTGCTTTTTCTTCCATTTGAAAGACAATCATCTTTCTTATAAGATCATAATCTATAGCTTCTTTCCATTTTATACGGACAATATTGTCTGTGTGAGAATAACCATTTTTTTCAATATCATCTTTAAACTGTTTAATAGTTGCTACTTCAGGGCTAATTGCTATGTGTTGTTTACTAACACTTAGCCCAAAGATGTATGTCCCATCATGTGTTACCATCGGCTGATTCCATTTAATGACCGGTTCTAATTCAGAAAATTCATCCAGTATCCAATGCAATAACTCTGATACCTTATCTTGATGCGTATGATTATCAATCCCTTTTAAATATTCTTCAAATACATGTTGTTTCATCGCGTCATTTCTTCCATTACAATTTGTTGTTTTTTCGGCATTAAACCACTGCTTCAGCTTGATTCCGCTGCGGGAGTAACATCATCCAGTGAAGGGTATTAGCCTTTTGCCTAGAAATACGAAAACACCAGAGACTATCAATCAGCGATGCGTTCTAAAAGACTCACAACTTCGCAATGATGCGTCTGTGGAAACAAATCCATCGGCTGCACTTTCTTCAGTTTGTAACCAAGTTCTTCATAATGTTTGATGTCACGCGCCATGGTTGCTGGATTACATGAAATATAGATGACTTTTTCTGGTGACATGTCAACACTTGCTCGTATGAAGCTTTCCGTCAATCCTTTGCGTGGCGGGTCAACCAGAATGACATTGGGCTGAACGCCGTCTTTAGCCCATTGGGTCATGGCATTCTCAGCAGAATTGACCACATAATGAGCATTTGTAATCCCATTTCTTTCAGCGTTCTTCTTGGCATCTTCCACAGCTGCTTCAACAACTTCGACCCCATAAACTGCCTTGACTTGTTTAGCAAATGATAAGCCAATCGTTCCTATCCCTGAGTAGGCATCAATCACCACGTCGTCAGCCTTTAATTCTGAATAATCAATAGCTATCTGATAAAGTTTTTCAGCCATTTCAGTATTGACCTGATAGAAAGATTGGGCAGAAATATCATAGTCGTTTTCCAGCATCTTATCTGTAATAGCCTCTTTACCATACAGCGTTCGGAATGTTGAACCTAGGATAGCATTGGTATTTTGATCGTTGATGTTTTGTAAAATTGATACGACACTTGGAAAAGCCTGGGTAATCTTTTCAACCATTTGCTCAATGCGAAAAATCTTGGGACGTGTGGTCACCAAAACCAACATGATCTCACCAGTATAATGCCCTCGACGAACAAGCAAATTTCGAATTAAACCCGTTTGTTCTTTTTCATCATAAGGTTTAATGTCAAAACGTCGTAACAAATCACGAACAAAGACAATCAACTCATCGATAACCTTATCTTGAATATAAAAATCCTCGATAGGCATAAGATCATGAGAATTCTTCCGAAAAAATCCTGTTTCTAACTGTCCATTAACGCGGCGAACAGGAACTGTTGCCTTATTACGATAAGCTAAAGGATTTTCCATACCGATGGTTTTAGCAACAGTGACATCAGAAATACCAGCTGTTTTATAGAGGTTATTGACCACTTGTTGGCGTTTGAACTTGAGTTGCTCCTCATAGACTATGTGACCAAAATCAGCGATACCTGAACGCAAATAAGCTGCGTCAATATCGTGATTACGCTTGTCAGAATAGTTGAGGTATTCTTCAACTTTGCCAAAACCAATTTTCTTTTTTAATTTGAGAATGCGCATCTTGATGACTTCACCTGGAAGAGCATTATCAACAAAAAAGACGAAACCATCTACCTTGGCTACCCCTTGTCCTTCGTGAGTTAAATCAAGGATTTCAACGTCTAAAATATCATTTTTTTGCATTTGTTTGACCCATTTCTAGTTTTACAATCCTACTATTTTCCAAAAGAAAAAGAGAGACTTTCGTCCCTCCATTATATCATAATTATCTAAAGCCTAGGTCTGCCAATTCTTTTTGATACTTGTCAAAATCAATAGCCAACCCCTGACCACCGTATACATCATAATCATCTACCCAATCACCTTGTTTTGGAATAGTCGTTTGAGCCATCGATAGTTCACCATCTGTCATACTAGACAATCCTGTTTTTAAAAGATAAGGGTAAGACACGTTGGTAGAGGTTAAAGCATATATTTTTCCCAATGCTTCTGACCCCGTAAAGAGTTTCGTTGGATTCTTAATCTGACGTAATAGTTCTCGCATCACCTGCTGTTGGCGCTTGGTCCGTCCAAAATCACCATCATCATCTTTACGAAAACGGGCATAATTCAGCAAAGTTCGACCGTCCATACGCTGTTTGCCTACTTTAATCGTTTGTTCAGGAACCCTCCCCTGATCATCCATCCGTAGGTCATCAGGCACCTCTACTGAATGAACAGCCTCACCATCGATGGTACCAAATTTAGCATCGATAGCGACACCACTTGGAAATAAAGCATCAATCGCTTCGGCAAAGGTTTCAAAATCAACCATCATATAGTATTTAATATCAAGGTCATAATTAGATTTAAGTGTTTCACGCATTAATTCAGCCCCTCGGTGGTTATTTTGCTCACCTACATTAAAGGCTGTGTTTAATTTTTGATCATTAAGGTAGTCTGTTTCACTGACATCAGGAATATTCACCAAGGTATCTCGCATGAAACTCACCATCTTAATATCCTTATCTTTGTTACCGATATTGACAACCATGATAGTATCCGTTCGAGCATCCTCGGACCCCTGGGCAATACGCTTATCACTTCCTAGTATGAGAATATTAGTGCCGTCTCTTGTATCCTGACCATTAAAGTATTCTTCTACTGCTGGCTGATAGTTTTTGCCACTAGGATTTGAAATGCCAGTAACACCTTTGAAAAACATGACCAAAAGTATGGCGAAAATAAGCAGCAACACTAAGGCTAGAGTGACAAGAAATCGTTTAAGACATCCTCTCCTGGGTTTGGTCTCATCTTTAGGTTGCTTAGCAACTTTTTTCTGTTTTACCGCAGTTCGCTTCTTCGCTTGATGTGACTTTTTTGACCGACGCGACATTGACCTGTCATCGGGAAATACTGGTAAGCCTTGTTCGGTCAGACTTTCTTGATAGTTAGTATCCTCATACTCATCATAATCATCCAAATAAGGAAATGATGCTCCACCGAAATCCCTCTCATCATAATCAAAGTCCTCAGGAAATGAGACGTCATCTTGAGCAGTCTGTTTAGCACTCAACTGACTATTTTGTTGATTGATCAATTTCTGATAAAGGTAGTTAAATTCAGCTTTTTCTCGCTCACTCAAATAATGAATATTTTTAAAAAGGTAAGCATACCTTAAGTGCTCGTGATGCGATAAGCCACGCGCATTTTTTTTTGCCATAATTAATGTCTCATACTATTCTATCTATCCATACAAACTAAAGATTATTTCTTATTCAAAAGAAGGTTTCTCTAAAATCTTATAACTTCTATCAATACTTGTCAAGAATTCATCTAATCCTCAAAGAAAATCCAAACTTGACTAATCACAAAAAACCAATCACAATGGACTGGTTTCATGTTGATAATCATTTCTTAAGAGCAGCGTCAACCCGCTCTTTGATCAGGTTAGCAGAAACTTGTAGTTGAGTAATTTCACTATCAGTCAAACTCAGCTGAACGTGACCAACCTTTCCGCCACGGCCAATCAGAGCTGGGTAACCTACATAGGTGCCAAACTCCTCTTGGTAACTTGAAACAACTAACTCCTCTTGGGCATCAGATAAGATAGCCTTAATGATACGAATAGCTGTTGTGGCAATACCATAAGATGTGTAGCCTTTGCCATAAAAGACAGTATGGCCGCCTTTCATCGAAGCAACAGACATTTCTTCCAATTCCTCTTTCGAAAAGAAATTAGCGATAGACTGGCCTTTGACAGTCACTTGACTCCAGGCTGTAAACTGGGAGTTGCCATGTTCTCCAAGATTATACCCTGACACACTCTTAGGATTGACCCCAAGGCGATCACTAACGACACGTTTCATCCGAGCAGTATCAAGGAGAGTACCTGTTCCGATCACACGCTCCTTAGGAAAACCCGTCAAAGCCTGATAGAGAGCTGATACGGCATCAACTGGATTTGAAATAACGACAAGGACGCCGGAAAACCCTGAACCCTTGAGAGAAGTTGCCACTTGAGGTACTTGCTCTTGCATGAGATCAAACTCTGCAAAACGATCTTCCCCAGCATTATGTTGCAAGCTGATATTTCCAAGGGCTGACACCACGACATCAGCATCGGCTAGGGCCGCGTAATCATTGATCGTTATTTTAGCAAAACCAGAATGATTAACCATGGCATCTTGAAAATCAATCTGATCCGCACGTACTTTTTCTTCTTTGGGATCAATCAAAACATAATGATCCGCAAGATTTTCCGAAATCAAGCCATGAGCCAAAGCTGACCCAACATTTCCCATCCCGATAATACCTATTTTACGTGTCATAAGGAGCCCTCCTTTAAAATAAGTGTCTGCTATCGATTTATTTTTCTGTCAATTCTTGTAAGGGCTTGAACACAATACGCTCAATGTCTGAGATGTAAACTGAAAGAGCCTGTTGAGCATTGAAGTAGTCTCTAACAACAGTATCTGCTTCCATTTTTTCAGTCATCGACTGAATAGCCTTTTGGTCGTCCTCAGTTGGCATTTGACCCGATTGCATTTTTTGATACAAATCCTCTTGAAAAGCAACAAACTCGTCAAAAAGAGCCTTAGCTTCTGGGTTAGCATCAATCTTAGCCTTAGCATCAGCTACCACCTGGTATTCAGGTAAAGCACGGATGCTGCGTTCCAATTCATTGGCTAAATCATAAATATTAGTAGACATAATCAAATCCTCCCATTAAATAAGTGTTGACCATATTTTAACATAATTTTCCAAACAAGAAACTCCAAAAGGTAAGGATATTTCAGATAACTAACCAATGAACAGCATTTTAAAGTCATCCTTACTAGAAAACAGACACCACTAACGGTAACAATTGCCCTTGTGGAATCTTTCTTAATGCCGATGCCTTTGAAGATTTGATAACAGATAAACCTGATGTGAAGAGGATAAACAGGATCGATTATTGAAATAAGAAGCAAACATCAGTACCTAAAAAACATCGCAATTAGATAATACCTTCCGAACTCGTTTATTAAACTGTAACAAATAGGCACCACTAATAGAAAATCATGATGCTACTGTTTTTGTTTCTTTTGGCTAACCATAAAAAAATGCTATTACTTAACAGTTTTGAGAGTTTATAACTTTTCATAGCAAATAAAAACAGATTGGAGAAACGATCTACTTTGGAACAGTTTCTCCAATCAGTTGGTTCCACTTATAGGAACAGTATTTTTAGTATTTCAAGCATAGACCAAGAAGTCAACTGATGTTTTAATCTTCTTCAAGAATCGTCTTGATTCTCTTCATATCATGTAGTTTGAGCTGACCTGGTCCGTTGGTGTTTTCACTATCCAGACTAGAGAAGCTCCACGCTGAGCCTGTCACATCACCTGAAATTCGTGACAGTTTTCCGAGTTTCCCCATAGAAACGGTAGCGTAAGTTTGTTCTGGATTTAAGGTTTTAAAACCACGCGTGTAGTTCATCAGATCTAGAACTTCTTGCTCATTGTGAGGCATTACTGAAATCTTCACAACACGAGGGGCTAAGGTCGTTAATTCTGAAAAAATCTCCATCAAATTTTCCGGTGTCTCACGGAAGTTATGATAACTTAAAGCTAAGTTCGGAAAACTTAACAACTGGTCAAAATGTGACTTGTAAGTAAAATATTCAAAATCAATATAATCAGGATGGTATAAAGCATCAACATCCTTCAACAGAGAAATGTAATCCTCTGCGTTAAGGTCGGCGTAGCCACCTTCATTTACTGTTCGAATGGTAAAGAGAATTTCATAACCAGAAAACTTCTCAAAAATAGCTGGCGCCACTCTTAAAATATCATCTTTTGCTAAATAATCTGCACGCCACTCAATAATATCAGCGCCTTCATATTTTGAACTGTCAATATCTTTAACCTCATCGAGGTTCTTAGGAATAATTGGTACAACTATTTTCATTATTCAACCTTAATGGTAAATACTTTTAAGTAGTTACTTCTTTCATCATTCTTATTTATTTTGAAATCACCAGGAAGTCGGTCTAAGGACAACACTTGATAGGCTCGTTCGCCGAAACCTTTGTTGATCTGTCTCTGGAATTGCTCAACACTCAGATTGGAAGCGTTAGTAGACAAGATTAACAGACCATTTGGATTTAAAATATCAAGTGCTTGATTAACTAAACGATGGTAATCTTTTGAAACAGAAAACGTTTGTTTCTTATTGCGGGCAAAACTTGGTGGATCAATCACAATCACATCATAAGTCAGTCCATGTCTCTTCGCATAGCGATAATAATCAAAAACATCCATAACCATCAGTTTATGATTGGTCATATCAAGACCATTCGCTTTAAAATGGGCCTCTGACAGCTCTACAGATCGCTTAGCCAAATCAACAGAAGTTGTTTGAGCTGCTCCTCCCATCGCGGCAGCGATAGAAAATGCTGCTGTATAGGAAAAGAGATTCAAAACTGACTTTCCTGCTGCTAACCCGTCTATCAAGCGTCCTCTAACGTCATGCTGATCCAGAAAAATCCCCGTCATCAAACCATCATTTAAAAAAATTTGGTACTTGATGTTATTTTCCAGTATGTCAAAGCCTTCAGGAGCTTCTTCCCCGTAGAGATGTGCTGACTGAATGTCCGTCCCTTTAAATCGGTATTTTTCATAAGCTCCAATCAACTCAGGGAAAACCGTCTTAAAAGCTTCAACAACCATATCTTTGATACGGTAAACAAAAGCATTATACCACGAAAAGACGACAAAGTCATCGTATCTATCGATGGTAAAGCCACCAAACCCATCTCCTTCTTGATTGAAGAGTCGATAGGCTGTCGTGTTTGGGTCATTGATGTAAGAAAGACGTGACTCCTTTGCCTTAATGAACAAGTTTTCAAAAAAAGCTTGAGTCAGTTCCACATCACCTTTCGAGATGACCCAACCTAATCCCTTATTTTGTTCTGACAAATAGGCCGTTGCTATCAATTGCCCAGATTTAGAAACCAACTGCACCAACTTATCTTTCGTTTTGGCAGTTGATAAATCATCTTTCTCTAATAGCACAATTCCTTTGTTAAGTTTTTTCTCACCTTGTGCACTTAGTCGAAGTTTTTCCATAAAAACTATTATACCAAAATATCGTTTTTATGAATAGTCTAAGATAACAGCTTCTATTTGTGACCTCTTTTTAATTTATGTTATAATGGGACTTGAGATTCTTTATTTAGGAAAATAACCAAGGAACGAAATTGTTGTGAAAAAAATTATCAATACAATACTAAAAGTGATGAGTACCCGCTTGGGATTTGTCCTTACCCTATTGTTTTTTTATTGGTTGAAAACCCTCTGGGCTTACAATATCGACTTTGTGCTTAACATTGAAAATTTTTATCAAACCTTTCTAACAATTATCAATCCGATTCCCGTTGGATTGCTTCTTATTGGGTTAGCACTTTACATTAAAAAAACAAGATTCTTTTACGCGATGACCTGGATTATCTATATATTATTGACCATCCTAGTCATCGCAAACGCCTTCTACTTCCGTGAATTTTCAGACTTTATTACAGTTTCTACGATGCTTGGAAGTAGTAAAGCAGCAGCTGGTTTAGGAGATTCTGCCCTTAATCTGGTTCGCATTACAGATCTTTTTTATGTGATTGACTTTATCTTATTGGGCTACCTCTTTTTCAAAAAGCTAGTTACAAGAGACGATCGTCCTTTTAATAAGAGAGCTAGTTTTGCCGTAACTGCCTTATCTGGTTTATTCTTCTCAGCTAATTTATTCTTAGCTGAGATTGACCGGCCAGAGCTTTTATCTCGTGGCTTCTCTAACTTCTATTTAGTCAGAGCACTCGGACTTCCTGCTTTTTCTGCTTATAGTGGTAATCAAGCTTACCAGGCAGAGAAAGAGCGTAGTGGGGCTACCGCCGAAGAATTAACAGCTGTCAAAGAGTATGTCAAAGAACAATATACAGCTCCTAATCCTGATTATTATGGTATTGCCAAAGGGCGTAACGTCTTTGTCATTCACCTAGAGAGTTTCCAACAGTTCTTGATTGACTACAAGCTAAATGTCGATGGTCAAGAACACGAGGTCACACCTTTTATCAATTCACTTTACCATTCAAAAGAAACCTTTTCTTTTTCTAATTTTTTCCATCAAGTTAAGGCTGGTAAAACATCTGATGCTGAAACCCTCATGGAAAACTCCCTATTTGGATTAAATAGTGGGTCATTTATGGTTAATTACGGTGGTGACAATACACAGTACGCTGCTCCAAATATTTTGAAGCAAAATGGCAACTATGACAGCGCCGTTTTCCATGGTAATGTAGGTACCTTCTGGAATCGTAACAATGCCTATAAACAATGGGGATATGATTACTTCTTTGATGAATCTTATTTCCAAAAATTGACCAAAACCAATTCTTTCCAATATGGTTTAAATGATAAGCACATGTTCTCTGATTCCATTAGATATCTTGAGCACATGCAACAGCCTTTCTACACTAAATTCATTACTGTAACCAATCACTACCCATACACCAGCTTAGCTGGCGAAGATGAGGAACAAGGATTTCCACTAGCCCAAACAGATGATGAAACCATCAATGGTTACTTCTCCACTGCTAACTACTTGGACGCTTCCTTGAAAGCTTTCTTTGAGTACTTGAAAGCTATTGGTGTTTACGATAATTCTGTTTTCATTCTGTATGGAGATCACTACGGTATTTCTAATTCTCGGAACACAAGCCTTGCACCGTTGCTCGGTAAGGACCCTCAAACTTGGTCAGAGTATGACAATGCTATGTTACAACGTGTCCCTTACATGATTCATATCCCTGGTATGGATAAAGGATTTATCAGTGATACCTATGGTGGTGAAGTCGACAACCTACCAACCCTTCTTCCACTACTCGGTATTGACAATTCCAAGTATGTTCAGTTGGGACAAAATCTGCTCTCACCGGAGAATAAACAAATTGTTGCCTTCAGAACATCTGGTACCTATGTGACACCTGAGTACACTAGCTACGATGGTAAGTTATATAATACTCAAACCGGTGAACTCATCACAAATCCAGATGAATCAACTAAGGAGATAAATCAACAAATCCGTGAAGAAGTTGCCAAACAGCTTAAGATGAGCGATGCGGTCCAAACTGGCGATTTGTTACGCTTTGATGAGGACAATAATCTTAAAAAAGTTGACTCTAGCAAGATTTCCTATATTGACTCGCTGAAAACCATGAAGTCTCTTGAGAAAAAGCTTGGTGATAAGTCGACAAGTATCTATAGCAAACATGGTAACAAATCAACACAAGATTTCTTTAAAGCACCGAGTTATATGCAGCTAAATCCAGAAGAGACAGCTACTGCAGATTCCTCTTCAACGAGCTCTAGCTCAGAAGAAGCCGAAAAAGAATAAAAAGAACTTCACTTGAAGTTCTTTTTATTCTTTTTTTAAGGGATAGCTGAATGCAATCCATTGTAGTATCTTCAAATGGATTAGCTTTATAAAGACCGACTAGTATCTTAAACAAAATGTTTTAAATCATAAACATATTACTATGATGACACTTTTACCTAATAGTTTTGATAAGTCCATCCTTTTGGATAATCTCATTTAAAGGTCGCGATTTTCTACTAAACGGATATTATAAATCAAGTCGTCTCGAAGAATGCTTTTAACGCGGCATTGGTCATCGATGTAAGCCAAAATATCCCCAATCATCTTATCATCTAAATTATGATTAATACTTATAAGCACGTTAAAGTGACCGTCGTCATAAGATGAATCAACCAGGCTGGCTACTACCGTCTCTTGATGAAAACGAGCAAAATATCCTTGGACACACATGGTCACACATGAAGCTAGTGCAATATTAACTAAGCTCATCGGAGTCTCACCATCTTTAGGGAAACCAAAGAGCTCAATAGGTGCACCGTAGCCTTCTGATACTGAATGATAGAGCTTATCGCCTTTTACTTTAGTTTGGTAACTTGCCATGCTAATGATCCTCTTGATTTTCTTCCCATTGCACTTGTCTTTCAGTTCCCCACCACAAGGGCATTAGTTCCTCTAAAGTCACTATCGCTCTTGTCTCAAAATCAACCATGATTTCGGTGTTACTATTTTCTAAAGAACACTGCATTAAAAATTCTCTACATGCGCCACATGGCATCCCACTTGAGCCACCATAGGGCGGCTTGTCACGAAAAGCCAAAATACGTTTGACGATGACCTGTCCTGATTCTTGGTACATGTTAAACATCGCTGCTCGTTCAGCACATAAATGAAAAACTCCTGAAGTTGCTTCCAAACAAAAGCCAGTATAGATTTTGCCATCTGCTCCTTCTATCGCCGCAACCACATGATTGGCATAGACAAAGTCAGATAATTCTCTTGGTTTGTATAAGTCCTTGGCAGATTTATATAGTTCATCCCAAATGTCCATATCCATCAACCCCTTTCTATTAGTTATATAGAAGTCATCATTATCCTATGATTGTAGCTACTATCGAATTTCTGCCCCAAGGTTTTCAGTTAGAGCTTTTGTAATTTTCTCCATGTACTTAGCCACTTCTTCATCGGTTAAGTTATCATTAGGATTTTGGAAAGTAAGGCTGTAAGCCATGGATTTCTTACCTGTTTCAATATTGTTACCGGAATAAACGTCAAAAAGTTTGATAGCTACTAAACGTTTAATACCAGCCTTTTCAATAGCATCAACAATTTCTTGATGGCTTGTTTCTTGATTCAATAACAAGGCCATATCACGAGAAACAGCAGGGTATTTTGTAATATCCTTAAAGACTAAATCATTTGTCAATGCTGCTTCGATAGCGGTCAAATTGAGCTCTGCCACATAAGTTTCTGGAATATCAAGATCTTCAGCCCTTTGTGGGTGCACTTGTCCGACAAAGCCAATTGGTTCACCAGACAATACGATAGCTGCTGTACGACCTGGGTGCATATTAGGCATATTTTTTTCTGGGACATAAGTCACATCCAAATCAAGATGATCAAAAATAGTCTCAATAATGCCTTTGACATAGAAGAAATCCACCGGAGTCGCTGCTGTTTGGAAATCTTTTTCCACAACTAAACCAGACAAGGTCATGGCAAAGGTGTTAATTTCATTTGGAAGGTCTTCTTTTGGATTTCCAGTTTGTTCAAAGACTTTACCAATTTCATAAAGGGCAATATTTTTGTTCTTGCGAGCCACATTGTAAGCAACAATATCTAACATACCTGACGTCATATTTTGACGAAGGGTAGAGCGATCGACTGTCATTGGCCACATCAACTCTGTCAAATGGCTAGGTTTAGCCGTAAAGGCTGTTGCTTTTTCAGGCGTTGTCAAGGCATAGGAAATCACTTCTGTTAAACCAGCCCCTTCAGCTAATGTTTTCACTTGACGACGCAATTTCTGAGTAGCTGTCAAAGCGCCTGCCGTACCAGACGTTTCTGGAAGCGTTGTTGGCAATTTATCATAACCATAAATACGGGCAATTTCTTCAACCAAGTCAGCTTGAATACTGATATCCCAACGACGGCGAGGAATAGAAACAGTAAATGTTTCTGCAGATCCCGATAATTCAAAACCAAGTTTAGCAAAGACCTGTTCAATATCTGAATAGGTCAAAGCGGTTCCCAAACGAACATTGACATAGTCCAAGCTTGTGGAAACATCAACTGAATCCGTTGGTAAATCCCCTGCCTGAACACGCCCTGCTAAGACTGTTCCACTAGCTAATTCTTCAAGCATGGCTGCTGCAAAATCAAGCGCTTCTGTCACTGTATCATAGTTAATCCCTTTTTCAAAACGAGATGAGCTCTCAGAGCGGAGGTTTAGACGACCTGACGTTTTACGGATGGATTTACCGTCGAAAACAGCTGCTTCAAGAACGACAGTCTTAGAAGAGTGATCAATCTCAGTATCTTTACCACCCATAATACCAGCAAGAGCAACTGGTTGATCAGCTACTGTAATAACGATATCATTAGCTGTCAAGTCACGTTCTTCACCATCAAGCGTCACTAATTTCTCACCATCACGGGCATCACGAGCAAGGATTTGATTACCTTGAAACTTATCCAAATCAAAGGCATGCATGGGTTGTCCAAAATAGAGCAGAATGTAGTTCGTCACATCAACAACATTGTTGATGGGGCGAATTCCAGCATTCATGAGGAGGTTTTGCAGCCACTGAGGACTTGGTGCCACTGTCACATTTTCAACCACACGGCTAGCATAAGTCATGACCTTATCAGATGCGATAGCCACATCAATAACGTCTTTCGCTGCTTTGGAAGATTCTGTCACTGACTTCTCTGGGAAATGCACACCTTTGCCGTAAATAGCAGCCACTTCATGGGCAACACCACGCATTGAAAGGGCGTCAGCACGATTTGGAGTGATGGAAAGCTCGATGATTTCATCATCCAGATCAAGATAGGGGAAAATGCTGTCGCCTGGAACAGCATCTTCCGGAAGAATTTGAATACCTTCTGAAAATGCTTTAGGAATAACAGCTTCTGGTAATCCCAATTCTTGAAGCGAGCAAATCATTCCAAGAGATGCCATCCCACGAATGTTACCTTTTGTAATCTTATTGTTATTGGCAATACGTGCGCCCGGTAAAGCAACGATAACGTTAATCCCTGATGTAACATTTGGTGCACCACAAACAATTTGACGAGGTTCACCGTCCCCAGTATCTACTTGACATAGGTGCAAGTGCGTTTCTGGAACATCCTCACACGAGATAACGTGTCCCACCACTAATTTAGACAAGCCTTCAGCAGGTGATTCTACACCTTCAACTTCAATACCTGTCGTTGACATTTTTTCAGCTAATTCGGAAGATGGCACATCAATGTCCACTAACTCCTTAAGCCATTTATAAGAAACTAACATATTTAAACTATTTTTGAGACCCTCTTATTTCAGAAATCCTTTGACCACTTCGTCTACTTGACTTCTTAACAGCAAGTAATGCGTCCAGTTCAAAAGATAGGGTTCTTTACTCGGTTCAATCTAACCAAGCATTCCTTTCGTTTTTGATTTTAACAGTGAAGACTTTTGGAAAGTCTGTCGTATTTGATTTCAGTATTGTCTGCTATTGCTGCCTTAACCGGCGGCTTATTTCAATCGATTTCTTAATAACCAATCCATATCCACTTTGCATTCTGAGACAAGGAAAGCATGCTCTGCGAACTTTTCAAAACCATATTTAGCATAGAATTTTTGAGCCTTGAAATTATGCTCCCAAACACCTAACCAGGCCCAGTCAAAATCACCTGATTTAGCTATTTCCAGAGCCAGTTCAACTAATCTTTTACCTAAACCATACCCCTGAAAGTCTTTGAGAATGTAAATCCGTTGGATTTCAAAAGCATTATCCAACTCTTGCTCCGTCTGCTGTAACCCCTAGTTAACCTTTAGCTCGCCATCCACATAAACAAAGTGATGTTCCGATTCGTCAGGCAACAATCCTGCTTTAGAACATCTGGATGATCATCAGTGCTGAAAAAAGCTTGTGGTTATTCTTCCCTTGTATCGTGAGCCAAAGCTTTCTCTATAGGTAGTCATGGCCAGTTGGCGAAGCTTATCTACTTGATGCTATAAAATGAATTCTATTTTAATGTTAGGCATTGTCCTTTCTTGGCTAACCTAGAAAGTCACTAGACAACCAAGTAGGTTTTCTCTTGTAGCAGTTATTTCAACAAGAAATCAATACACCTAGTTTTTGAATTGTTCAGAAAAACGGGTATCTCCTTGGTAGAATCCACGAATATCATTGATACCATAGCGAAGCATGGCTACACGCTCTTGACCTAAACCAAAGGCAAAACCAGAGTATTTCTCCGAATCAACGCCAGACATTTCAAGAACACTTGGATGAACCATACCTGCACCCAAAATTTCAATCCAGCCTGTCCGCTTACAAACATTACAGCCCTCGCCTCCACACTTGAAGCAGGAAACATCAACCTCAACAGACGGTTCTGTAAATGGGAAATAAGATGGGCGAAGACGAATCTTGCGGTCAGCACCAAACATCTTTTGACTGATTAATTCAAGTGTACCTTTGAGGTCAGCCATTGAAATATTCTCCCCAACAACCAAACCCTCAATTTGGTGGAACTGGTGTGAGTGAGTGGCATCATCCGTATCGCGACGGAAAACACGTCCTGGAGAAATCATTTTAAGTGGTCCTTGACTGAAGTCATGCGCATCCATCGTACGTGCTTGAACGGGACTAGTATGGGTACGCAATAAGATTTCTTCGGTAATATAGAACGTATCTTGCATATCACGAGCGGGATGATCTTTTGGCAAGTTCATACGTTCAAAATTGTAGTAATCTTTCTCAACTTCATAACCATCCACAACTTGATAGCCCATACCGATGAAAATATCTTCAATTTCCTCACTGGTTTGTGTCAAGACGTGACGGTTACCCAAGGTCATTTGACGGCCTGGCAAGGTAACATCAAGCGTTTCTGACTCTAGCTGTGCCTTGATTTTAGCTGCTTGAACAATTTCAGCTTGTTCTTCAAAAGCTTTTGTCAAGACATCACGAACTTCGTTAACTTGTTTCCCTACAACAGGTTTCAAGTCATTTGATAAATCCTTTAACCCTTTGAGTAATTCTGTCAAAGAACCTTTTTTCCCAAGAACTTGTACACGCAAGTCCTGTAATTCTTTGGAGTGATCTCCGTTCAATTCTTTCAATCTAGCCTGCGTTGAGTTTTTCAACTCTTCTAATTTAGCTTGTAAATCCATAAGTACAAATACTTTGAGCCATAAATAGCAGGAGAGAAACGCGTCTATTAGACCGCCCCAGATTAACTATTTGGGCTCTTGTTCAATTGCAGTCAAACGATGACTGTAACCAAACCTTCCTTTCATCAGTAATTCAAATACTATTCGACAATCAAACCAGACCTTGTTGACTTGAAGTGATGAACCCCAGTTCTATCGACACCAGCATTGCTCAGTCTGTTTTAATTGTCATTGCGTATCAGTGGTAAAAATGAATCCTTAAGGTAGTCTTCAAATACAAAAAAACGTGCCAAAACTCCCTAAACGGAGCGTTGACACGCGGTACCATCCGACTTTTATCTACTTGAGTAGACCTTAATTCATAGTCTTTAACGTGAGTGAATTCATCCTATTCCCCTTTAGAAGAGTTCCAGTCACGCTCTTCATTCCCTGGCAAGTTTCCTAAGATTACTAGTCTCACAGACCCATATTCAATTACTAACAGTGTATCAAAAAACTGACACTTAAACAAGTACCAGTTCTCTAATCAATCACTAAATGAGTTATTAACGGTCACTTGTCCATTTCGATAGTTCAATGTAATACCTGATTGAACATTAGGGACAAAAACATTAAATTCTAAACTACCATCACTGGATTTTGCCTCAAGATGTGACCCTGATGCCAAAATATTATCACCATCGTAAACCAGAGTAACACGGTAACGAACCCGCTTGTTATTATCCAATGCGCGGCGAATTTGTGTCTCAAAATAATTTTGACCGGTCGACGCATGGCTTCTCGCTTGATTTGACCAAGCCGTTTGAACGGCAATATTTTTAGGATTACTTGCTGAAGGGTCAAAGCCTTTGATATTACCAGCAAGCGCATAGCCAATCAAATGACCTCTGTCAATGGCGTGATCGTATCCGCCAGGCAAACCATGTACCTGATGCCAACCAGCTGGTTTCCAGGAAGTCGAACCATTTCCTGTTGCTTCGCGATCGCGGTACTGACGACTTTGTTTGGAAAGCATAGCATTAGCCACAGTCGGAACAACTTCTCCTTGAACTTGCTTTGTTTTATTATCAACATAAGGCACACTCGACACATTGGCATCCAAGTTGGTTTTATTATCGTTTATGATAAAAGCTCCCGCTCCATTCCATTTTATATTGGAACCCAATAGCTTTTTGACAGAAGGGGTTAAAACGGACTGTGCCAGTTCTTGACTCGGTGTTAACTCATTGGCACTTGACCCATTAGAACGCGCCTTCTCCTGATTTGACGCATTCGTGACAACTTGTGCCAACTGCTTTAAAGGATTATCGTCCGGAAGTTTATCATTTCCAGCAACAAGCCCTAAAACTAAGGTGAGGATTACCGCCAAAAGCGAAATAGCTGATTTAGATGACTTTTTTGAATAATAAGGTTTTGCCATAAGACTCCATTTCATGAAAAAAGTAGGACAAGCCTACTTTATCTTAAATTTAGCAATCAACTCTTGCCATTTATCCAGTGATAGAATTGAGAAAGCATCTTTACCGTCACCAATGACACCGTAACCAATAACCAAGCCTAACGCTAAGAATAGTAAACATAAGGCTCCAATGACAATGATAAATAAATACTGTCTTAACACATATAAAATACGTTGTTTCATCTTAATCCTCTGAAATGCGACGAATGTTAGCGCCTAACTTAGCTAATTTAGCATGGAACTGATAATAACCACGGTCTAAATGAGTTAGTTTTCCAACGGTTGTCGTTCCCTTAGCAACCATCCCTGTCAAAATGAGGGCTGCACTAGCACGAAGATCTGTTGACATAACAGGTGCCCCTTGAAGACCTTGTCCACCATGAATCAGAGCTGTGTCTCGAAGGATTTCAGAATGAAGCCCCATACGACGCATCTCTTCTAAGTGTTGAAAACGGTTCTCAAAAACGGTCTCAATCATTGTAGACTCACCCTTAACGGTAGCCATAAGAGCAGTGAACTGAGCCTGCATATCGGTCGGAAAACCTGGATGTGGCAATGTTTTCACTGTTACTGGTGTTAATTTAGAAACATCTGATTTAACACGAATACCAGCGGCTTCTTCGGTTACATCAACACCCATTTCCATCAATTTTGCCAAAAGGGGACGATTATGTTCCCAGACAGCATCCTTAACTAAAACATCACCGGAGGTCATGGCAGCAGCAACCATAAAAGTACCAGCTTCAATACGATCTTGAACCACCTGATGCTCTGCCCCATGCAGTTTCTCAACCCCAGTGATGGTTAAGACCTCAGTACCTGCTCCCCTAATGTTAGCTCCCATTTTATCCAGTAAAAGGGCTAAATCAACAATTTCAGGTTCACGGGCAGCATTTTCAATGACCGTCGTCCCTTCAGCTAAGGTAGCGGCCATCATCAAGTTTTGAGTGGCCCCAACTGAAGGAAAGTCCATGTAAATACGAGCGCCATGAAGTTTACCAGTTGCTGTAATATCGCCTGCTGTTTGAGTGATTTTAGCTCCCATCGCTTCAAGGCCTTTCAGGTGAAGGTCAATTGGACGACTACCAATCGTACAACCGCCAGGCATAGACACTTTAGCATGCCCACTACGAGCAAGAATCGGTCCTAAAACAACGATTGAAGCGCGCATTTGACTAACATATTCATAAGGTGCTTCGTCCAAAATATCACCTTGAGCATCAACGACGACAGTGTTCTTTTCTTCATCAAAATCCACTGCAATATTCAAACCTCTAACAACATTGTTCATCGTGAACACGTCTGACAGAATAGGAACATTCGTTAATGTAGTTACCCCTTCTGTCGGTAAGATTGTTGCAGCCAAAAGTGGAAGGACAGCATTTTTGGCTCCCTCAATTGTCACTTCACCTTGAAGACGGGTTTGACCACCTTCGATAATAATTTTATCCATAGTTACTCCAAAGTATTGTTCATAATCATTCAATACCAAAATTTAATTTAAAATAGTTGCAAAGGCTTGACTTAATGTAATTATTTCAAGCACAAATCGGCTGGCTACATAACCAAAAACAAGACTCAATAAGACGACTAGAAGTCTAACTTGACCTATATTATCTTGATTCATTTTGAGTATTTTTGACCAGTCAACCAAATGTGTTAAAAGATGAAAGAAAATACCTATAAAAACCATATGGCTCAACAAAGCCAAAGACTCCATTACAACTTGCATAAGATTATTATACCAGTTTTTTACAAATTACCAAAAAAGAAAATCACTACCCAAATACTTAAAAGCGGATCCTTATTGCTGCCTGCAAAATAATCATAATCCCACATCTGTCATGCGACACTCAAAAATGATAGGAAAGAGTCTTGGTCTCTGTAAGACATAAGACTAAGCTCTCATCTTTTTAGAGAAAAAAGCAGACATCCCATTTTACATTGAGTTTTTGAATAACTGATAACACCTTTTTTGTTTTCGAACAGCAACTTAAAAAGACCTAATGAATCTTAGCATGTAAACACCCCTCTTCTAAACAATAGCTAGGTTAACCATGTAAGCTTTGATTATCAATGTCAAAAGGTATTAACAATGTTGATTCGCTAATCCTTTTTTTGAGGTTTTTGCTTGTCTAACGAAAATGAAAAAAGATTGAAGAAAATTGTCCCAAATAGACTTTTTCTTCAACCTAAAGGTTCAATGGACCTTTTTATTTATTTCCAACATTGATACGGTTAATAGCCCGTTCTAGAGCAACTTGTGCCCGACGGACTTGGTCAGCACTTTTATGTTGTTCTTGTGCTTGTTCTAATTCACGTTCGGCACGAACTTTAGCGCGCTCAGCACGATCTAAATCAATATCGCGTTTTCGCTCTGCTGAATTAGCTATAATCGTAATCTGGTTGTTTTTCACTTCGATAATGCCGCCATTAACAGCTACCCAGTTAATGGTTTGATCCTGATCGACACGATAAACTTTCATCTCATGAACAGTTAAGGGAGAGATGATATTAACGTGATCAGGTAAAATCCCCATCTCACCATCTGGTGTCCCAACAACGACCATACTAGCTCGATGAGCGTATTTAATACCATCAGGTGTGACTACTTGGACTGTCATTTCTGTCATGTGATCACCTCATTAGTAACCCATCTTTTTAGCTTTTTCAATGACATCTTCAATTGGACCTACTGAACGGAAAGCATCTTCTGGAAGATTATCATATTTTCCTTCAAGAATTTCTTTAAAACCACGAACAGTTTCAGCAACTGGAACATATGAACCTGGAAGACCCGTAAATTGCTCAGCAACGTTAAAGTTTTGAGAAAGGAAGAATTGAATACGACGTGCGCGACCAACAAGGGTCTTTTCATCGTCTGACAATTCATCCATACCAAGGATAGCAATAATATCTTGCAACTCGCGGTAGCGTTGAAGAACACGTTGCACTTCAGTAGCCACAGCATAATGTTCGTCACCAACAATCTCTGGAGAAAGAGCACGCGAACTTGATGCAAGAGGGTCTACGGCTGGGTAGATACCCATTTGTGTCAACTTACGTTCCAAGTTAGTGGTTGAATCCAAGTGAGCAAAAGCTGTCGCTGGGGCAGGGTCAGTGTAGTCATCAGCTGGCACATAAATCGCTTGGATTGATGTAACAGATCCTTTTTTAGTTGAGGTGATACGTTCTTGTAATTGACCCATCTCAGTTGCCAAGGTTGGTTGATACCCAACGGCTGATGGCATACGTCCAAGAAGGGCTGAAACTTCAGAACCTGCTTGTGTGAAACGGAAAATATTATCAATGAAAAGAAGAACGTCTTGACCTTCAACATCACGGAAGTATTCGGCAATTGTCAAACCAGTAAGAGCAACACGCATACGTGCTCCAGGTGGTTCATTCATCTGACCAAAGACCATGGCTGTTTTTTCGATAACACCTGATTCTTTCATCTCCCAGTAAAGGTCATTACCTTCACGGGTACGCTCTCCAACACCGGTAAATACTGAAATACCACCATGCTCTTGGGCAATATTATGAATCAATTCTTGGATAAGCACGGTCTTACCAACACCGGCACCTCCAAAGAGTCCAACTTTACCACCTTTTAAGTAAGGGGCAAGCAAGTCGATAACTTTAATTCCTGTTTCAAGGATTTCGGTAGATGTTGACAATTCATCAAATGTTGGTGCATTCTTATGGATTGGATGACGTTCTGCATCTTCTGCAAATGGTTCTTCAAGGTCGATAGCATCACCAAGCACGTTGAAGACGCGTCCAAGGGTTTCTTTACCAACTGGTACACTAATCGCACGACCAGTATCGAGAACTTCTAAGCCACGTGTCAAACCGTCAGTCGACTCCATGGCAATGGTACGAACGAGACCTTCACCGAGTTCAAGAGCTACTTCAAGAACGATTTTTTGTTTTTTCTCATTGTCTTTATAAACAACAAGTGCATTATTTATCTCAGGTAGCGGTTCATTAGTGTCAAACGCAACGTCAACAACTGGACCAATAACCTGAGCAATTTTGCCTGAGCTCATGTATTTCTCCTTTTTAGATTTTTAGGATAACTCCTACTTTGAGCGACATTCTTAAAAGCAATGTCGTTCTATCTTTTTCAAATAGTGAGTATCATCACTATTCAAGGGCACTTGCACCCGCTACAATTTCTGTGATTTCTTGTGTGATTTCTGCCTGACGAGCACGGTTATATTGGATTGTTAAATCGTTAATCACATTTTTAGCATTATCCGTTGCTGTTTGCATAGCACTCATGCCTGCTGCATGTTCTGCTGTTTTGGCATCAACAATAGCCCCGTAAATTAAACTTTCAGTGTACTGAGGTAATAGTTGCTCCAAAATAGCTTCACGATTTGGTTCCAATTCAAAGGATGCGCCACCTTCTGTCGCTTCGTTGGCATCTAACTCCGTAATGGGCAACATCTGCTGCATCCGAACTTGGCTAGTCAAACTGTTAACATGGTGGTTATAGCAGACATAAAGTTCATCGAAGAGCTCGTTTTTATACATTTCAACTGCTTTAGAAATGATACGAGCCACTGCTTCGAAACTAGGTTGATCTTCTAATCCACGTAGTTCAAAGGCAACATCGATACCACGAGCTTTAAAAAAGTCTGCCCCCATCCCACCAATAGCAATGATTTCAAAATCATTGCCATCTGGATGATATTCACTGATAGTGTCCATCATCGATTTTAAGATAGTAGAATTGTAACCACCTACTAATCCTTTATCAGATGTAATCACAATATAGCCAGTTTTTTTAATGGGACGAGAAATCAACATGGGATTTGACGAACCTGATAATAATTCGGCCTTCATCAAATCAGTTGTAATTTGGCGAACTTTACTAGCATAAATTTGGAAATCTTTAGCTGCTTGCTCAGACTTGGTCAATTTTGCAGCAGAAACCATCTGCATGGCTCCTGTAATTTGACTGGTCTTTTTAGTAGAAGCTATTTTCCCTTTGATTTCGCTAAGAGAACCTGCCATAACGCTTCCTCCTCTTAGTTAAATTGTGATTGATCTTTAAACTCTTGAATAGCAGCATCTAACACTGACTCTTCAGGTAGATCCTTAGTATTTCGAATAGTTTCAAAGATCTCTTCGTGATGAGTGTCAAAATAAGAATACATAGACTCTTCAAATCTCAAGATATCTTCAACTGGAACACTGTCCAAGAAACCATGTGTCAAGGCATAAAGAATCAAGACCTGTTTTTCTACGGGAAGTGGCTTATGAAGCGGCTGCTTCAAGACTTCAACCGTACGACGTCCACGGTTCAATTTGGCTTGAGTAGCCGCATCTAAATCAGAGCCGAATTGCGTAAAGGCTTCAAGTTCACGGTAAGAAGCTAAGTCCAAACGAAGAGTCCCTGCAACCTTCTTCATCGCCTTAATTTGCGCTGAACCACCAACACGTGACACGGATGAACCAGCATCAATAGCCGGACGGATACCTGAGTTAAAGAGATTTTCTTGCAAGAAGATTTGTCCGTCAGTGATTGAGATCACATTTGTCGCGATGTAAGCCGAGATATCTCCAGCCTGTGTTTCGATGAATGGTAGCGCTGTAATTGAGCCTCCACCTAAAGCATCCGATACTTTCGCAGAACGCTCGAGAAGACGTGAGTGAAGGTAGAAAACATCCCCTGGGTAAGCTTCACGTCCTGGAGGACGACGAAGTAGAAGGGAAAGTTCACGGTAAGCTACGGCTTGTTTTGACAAATCATCGTAAACAATCAAAACATGCTTGCCATTGTACATAAATTCCTCACCCATAGCAACACCGGCATAAGGTGCGATATAGAGCAATGGAGAAGGTTGTGAGGCAGAAGCTGTTACAACGATTGTGTAATCAAGGGCACCGTAACGACGAAGGGTTTCTACTTGTGTACGAACGGTTGATTCTTTTTGACCGATAGCTACATAGATACAAATCATGTCTTGATCTTTTTGGTTCAAGATAGCATCAATAGCAACAGATGTCTTACCTGTTTGACGGTCACCGATAATCAATTCACGTTGTCCACGTCCAATTGGAACAAGGGCGTCGATCGCTTTAAGACCTGTTTGAAGAGGTTCAGAAACTGATTTACGATCCATAACACCAGGTGCTGCTTCTTCTACTGGGCGTGTTTTACTTGTCTTAATCTCCCCAAGTCCATCCACTGGAATACCTAGAGGATTGACAACACGGCCAATCAATTCTTCACCAACAGGAACTTCCATGATTTTTCCTGTACGTTTAACCACATCACCTTCACGAATTGTGCTGAAATCACCTAAGACGATGATACCGATGTCGTTTGACTCTAGGTTTTGAGCCATACCGAAAGCACCGTTAGAAAATTCGAGAAGTTCACCACTCATGGCATTATCCAATCCACGAGCACGTGCGATACCGTCACCAACATAAGTAACGTTACCAGTTTCTGTGACGTCAAAATTTGGCTGGAAGTTTTCAATTTGCTTTTTAATTAAAGCGCTAATTTCTTGTGCATTAATTGCCAAATGTCACACCACTTTCTATTTCAAATTCATTTTTAATTGCTGAAGTTGCGATTTGATACTTGTATCAATAATCTTGTTATTAGCTTTCAAAATAAAGCCACCAATCAACTCGGGATTGATAACTTCATTCACTTGACCAACTGAAATAGCAAATTTCTTTTCAGCAGCTGCTTTCAAACGTGATTTCTGATCGTCTGAAAGAGAGTCGGCGACTTGAATTTCCAAGGGGAACTCGCCAGCAGTCACTGAAAGTTTTTCTACAGCTGAAGCTAAGATGGTTTCAAGAAGCGATTCACGTTCATTTTGTTTAATGACTTCTAAGAAGTTATTCACAAAAAGATGGCTTCCTTCTTGAAGTTGACTAACAAGAGCTGCTTTTTCAGCTTGGCTAATGCCGTCATGAGATAAAGTTCTAGCCAAATCAGTTGATTGAAAAATCTCTAAAAGAGCTATTAAATCTTCTTTGACTTCACGAATAAGATTATGTTCTACCGCAACATCAACTAAGCTTTTTGAGTAATTCTCAACTAACGTTAATGTTTTTTTATCCATTACGCATCTCCTAATTGATCAAGGTAGTTGTCAATCAATTTGCTTTGGGCTGTTTTATCAAGTTCTTTAGTCATGATTTTCTCAGCCAATAAAACTGTCAAGTCAGCCACATCGTCTTTAACACCTGCAAAGGCTTCTGCTTTGCTTTGGGCAATGTCAGCTTCAGCCTTATCTTTAAGTCTTCCTGCTGTTTCATGAGCTTCAGCAAGGATTTTTGCTTCTTGCTTTTTACCAGTCTCTTTGGCAGATTCAATGATTTCAGTAGCTTCTGTACGAGCTCCAGCCAATTCGTCCTGGCGTTGTTGAGCCAGTATTTCGGCTTGTTCGCGAGCTACTTCAGCACCATCAATATCAGCCGCGATTTTTTTCTCACGTTCGTCAAAAATACCTGTCAATTGTTCCCAAGCAAATACTTTAATCAGAACAATCAAGAGTATAAATGACCCAGTCACGATAATAAAATTACCGAGACTTGTACTGTTAATTAATGTAGACATTTCTACCTGTCCTTTCTTATTCTTTGATTTGTGTATCTAGCTTGTTCCCAATATATTTCGTTGATAGCAATACAAACACATAAGCTTGAATTGACGAAATAAAGATTGAAAATCCAGTCCAGGCCAAATTAAGAATAAAGGCCACCGGTGCCGTAAAGATACTTAAATTTGCAAATTGTAAGAGCAAGGTCATCACCACTTCACCTGCAAAGATATTCCCATATAACCGAAGCGCCAGAGAAGCAACGTTGGTAAGTTCTTCAAGAATATTCATCGGCAACATCGCTGGTGTTGGTGTGAGGTAACCTTTCAAATAACCACCTAGGCCATTTTTACGGATCCCTTCAAAATGAACAATTGCTGCAACAATGAGTGACAAGGTGAAATCCACCATGAAATTAGATGTTGGAGAGGTCCAAAAACTGAATTCTTCTGTTTCTAGTTTTGTTACCAATCCAATATTGTTGGCCACTAAAACAAATAGAAAAAGTGAAAAAGCCAAAAAGGTATAGTTTTTTGTATAAACACCTACATTTGGTCGAATCAAATTTTGAACAAACTCGTAGAGCCACTCAAGGACATTTTGCTTACCCTTAGGTTTCATCGTCATATGACGACTAGCCCAAAAGACGAAAAGAAAGACAATTAAAACCGTTAAGAGAGTCATGGCAAGAATCGTTAAATCAAAGTCAAGACCTAAAAAGCTTGCTGTCGGATTTTGTGTTTCTCCCAATGTTATCCCTCCTTTTTACAGTTCACTGTTAATCGATTATTTTCCGACAAAGAAAGTGAAAGCGAAAAGGACGAAGAAAGTACCTTCGATAAAGGCAACTCCTGTAAACATCAATGTTTGCAATTTGCTAAACATTTCTGGTTGACGTGCTGCAGATTTTGCAATGTTCGCAACGAGGATTCCCTCACCGATACTTACACCCATAACTGCGAGACCGAGTGCCAAAATTTGTAAATTCATAATAGAATTCTCCTTTAAAATTTTTTACCATGCTATTTTAGTCCTATTTTATAGTGATGTCAATGAAAATAAGTATTGTTAGCGCTTCCTGAACTAAATCTTAAACCATCACTGACCTTTGTTTGACCATTGAAACTAGTTTCTTCCTATATATATAGTTCCATAACTAGCTAGCGCGAAAAGAAAGTCAGATTGTCTCTAACTTCCTTATGATTTTATTCGTGTAATTGCTGATAAAGTTCTTCATAGGCTAGACTGGCCGTGTCCCATGAAAAATCTCGTGACATGGCTTCTTGCTGTAGACCTTGCCAAGCTCTTTTATCTTGACTGTAGACCTGCAAGGCTCTTTCTATCGTCTTGGTTAACCAATACCCTGTCAATTCACCGAAGCAAAAACCTGTGCCCTGACCGGTAAATTCATTGTAAGATTCTACCGTGTCTTTCAAACCACCGACTTGGCTGACAATCGGTAATGACCCATATCGCATGGCCATCATTTGAGATAAACCACACGGTTCAAAGGCTGACGGCATGAGAAACACATCCGATGCCGCATAAATTTCTTGGGCAAGTCCTAAGTCAAACATGATATTGGCTGCTAACTTATCTGGATACTGGCTGGCAAACCAAGAAAAGGCATTTTCATAATCTGCATAACCCGTTCCCAAAAGAACGAGTTGTACATCATGCTGCAAAATATGTTCCAACTCGCTAACAACCAAATCAAATCCTTTTTGATCTGTTAGTCGCGAAACAATACCGATCAATGGTAGGTCTGCTCTGACAGGAAGACCCATGTGCTCTTGCAAGGCAGCCTTGTTCCTAGCTTTTCCAGTCAAGTCATCCTTAGAAAAGCGGTAAGGGATAAGTGGATCCGTTTCAGGATTCAACAAATCAGTATCAATACCATTGACAATACCTGATAATTTACCAGATTCCATCCTCATGATTTGGTCTAAGCCTTTACCAAAGGCTGGCGTTTTAATCTCTTCTGCATATGATGGGGATACGGTGCTAACTCGATCAGCATACAAAACTCCCGCCTTCATCCAGTTGAGACAATTATTCCAACGTAAAGTGCCATCTTCATAACGTTCACTTCCTACACCAAACAGATCACCTAGCATTTCTGGTCCAAACTGGCCTTGAAATTCAATATTATGAATCGTAAAGACTGTTTTAATACCTCGATAAGCTTGAATCCAATGGTATTTTTCTTTCAACAGAAATGGCACCATAGCTGTATGGTAATCATGAACATGAAGAATGTCAGGAATAAAATCAATTTTTTCCATTAATTCCAAAGCGGCTAGTTGGAAAAAGGCGAAACGCTCCCCATCGTCCCAAAAGCCATAAACAGAGCCACGGAAAAAATAGTATTGGTTATCAATGAAGAAGAAATGAACACCCTCGCGTTGAATGTACTTTACTCCTGCATATTGATGGCGCCAACCGACATTGACTGTAAAGTCAAAGCAATCTTCTACTTGGTCGCCAAATTTATCCGCTACACTATCATAATATGGCAAGATGACAGCTACTTCGTGACCATGTTTAACAAGAGACTTGGGGAGCGCACCAATCACATCCCCCAGACCTCCTGTTTTAGAAAAGGGAGCACCTTCTGCCGCTACAAATAAGAGTTTCATTGAATTATATCTCCTGTAATGACTTGTCCTTTTCCAATAACCAATGGTTTTTCGATCGTTCCTTTAAGCGTTACGCCAGCTGGAACCGTAACATTTTTATCGATAATGGCATATTCAACGACAGCACCTTCTTCAATGGTCACTTTAGGGAAGATAAGGGCATGATCAATGCGACTACCTTTAGCAATGTGACAGGATCTTGAAACAATAGAGTGGTTGACCTGTCCATAAATTTCTGAGCCCGATGCAAACTGAGAGTTATTGATTTCAGATGATTGGTCAAAATAAGTAGATTCTTCATTCTTAACTTTAGTGTATACCTTTTGATTTGAATAAAGAAGTGAGTAGAATTTTTGAGGGTCCAACATATCCATGTTGGCATCGTAATAGGATTTTACAGATGTAATATTGGATAGATAACCGGTATACTCAAAGGCTAGCGCTTGCTCTGTAACGATTAACTCACGAAGTAAATAACGAATCTTTCGAGGTTTTTCTTTTTGCGCTTCTTCTTCTAATTTTTCAATCAGCCAAGGCGTGTTGACCACATAGATATCTGCTGACATCGGAACAGGCTCTACGGCATCTTCAAGTTTCTGTTTGCCAATCACGTTGTCGTGTTCGTCAATAGCTAGAACTTCATTAGCTGATGAGATAGCTCCTTTAGCTAATCGTTTATAGACCACTGTGATCTGACGCTTATTAGCGTTATGAAGATGAATCACTTGTTCAATATTAATATTTGATAGGATATCACAAGACATATAAACGGTTTGATCTGATCCTGAACGTTTGAGATAGGTCAAAATCTGGCTATAATAATCCTTGTCTGTCATGGTTGTTTCGTCGTCAGTGTTATAAAAGCCAAGGAAGTAATGACTAGTCAAGGTGTTCAAGCCCCACTCACGACCACTTCGTACGTGGTCAAATACTGATCGAATATTTTGTCCACGGAAAATCCCATAAACGCTACGGATACCCGCATTGGCAAGACTTGATAACTGAAAGTCAATCAAGCGGTATTTCCCATCAAAAGGGAGATTGGCTAGTGGTCTATTATTCGTCAAACTTTCCATATCGTGGTAGCCAACGGCGTTGCCCAAAATGGCTGTGTATTTATCAATCTTCATTCGGTACCCCCACTACTTCATTGTATCCTACAACTTGAACCTCATCTGTTCCATCGATGACAACACCATCTGCGATGGTTGCTCCCTCACCGATAATCGCACGTTTGATAAGAGCTCCTTTACCGATTTTAACACCACTCATGATAAAACTGTCTTGGACATGAGCCCCTTCTCTAACTTGCACATTGGTTGATAAAATAGAATGCGATACTTTCCCGTCAACAAAGCAACCATCGACAACTAATGAATCTTTGACGTCTGCTTTCTCAGAAATAAAGTTAGGTGGTGCAATCTCGTTTTTAGAGTAAATTTTCCATGAACGGTCACGACTGTCAAGTTCGTTATCAACTGGAATATATTCCATATTAGCTTCCCATAATGATTCAATGGTTCCAACATCTTTCCAATATCCCTTAAAGTTATACGTATAAACACGTTCACCTGATTCAAGATAGGCTGGGATGACATTTTGACCAAAGTCCGACATATCAACGCCGTTTTTCTCTCCATTGACCAACATTTCACGAAGAGCTTCCCAGTTAAAAATGTAGATTCCCATAGATGCTTTTGTGGATTTTGGATGTTCTGGCTTTTCTTCAAATTCAACAATGCGATCATTAGAATCAGTATTCATAATTCCAAAACGACTAGCTTCTTTTAGGGGCACATCAATAACAGCTACTGTCAAACTAGCCATATTATCCTTATGAGTCTGAAGCATATCGTCGTAATCCATTTTATAGATATGGTCGCCTGATAAAATCAAAACGTATTCAGGATTGATCCTGTCAATATACTCAATGTTTTGGTAAATAGCGTGGCTAGTTCCTTGGAACCAACGATTGCCTTCTGTTGCTGAATAGGGTTGTAAAATAGTTGCACCAGCATTGATGCCATCTAATCCCCATGAAGAACCATTTCCGATGTGCTGGTTCAATCCTAAGGGTTGATACTGGGTAATCACGCCGACTTGTTGAATGCCCGAGTTTGTGCAGTTTGACAAGGCAAAATCAATAATGCGATATCGCCCACCAAATTGAACCGCTGGTTTAGCAATATTTTGTGTCAATTTTCCTAGCCGGGTTCCTTGTCCTCCAGCTAAGATGAGAGCTAACATTTCATTTTTCATACATTTTCCTTCTTTTTATCTTAAACAACTGGCAACTATTGCTTTGTGTGCGCTATGATCGTAATGAGAATGCTCTAAATCATTTTAGACGTCGTTTGATCTTCCAGATACTTGCTCCTAAGGCTGGTAGCGTGAAGCTTAACATTTGGTCATAATCGTTCCACTTTGTTTTCACAGTTTTCTGTGGCGAATTACCCTTAGTCCACGTTCCACCATAAATCTCAAGTTCAGTATTGATCACTTCTTCGTAAATACCTGCAACAGGTACCCCAACCGTATAATCTCGTCTTTCGACCGGTGTCATATTGAAGACACCAAGAAGAAGCTCGCCTTTTTTGCTTTGTCGAGCAAAGGCTAAGATGGTTTCATCCTTGTTATCTGCATCAATAATATCTATACCATCGTAAGAATCATCAATCTGCCACAAGGCTCTATGATCTTTATAAAAACGGTTTAGTTGGCTGGTGAAAAATTGCATTTTTTGATTCAAAGGATCTTCGAGATTTTGCCATTCTAGCTGTTCATGTGACTTCCATTCTAAGAATTGGCCAAATTCCGACCCCATGAAAAGCAACTTCTTACCAGGATGGAATATCTGATAGGCATAAAGATTACGAAGTCCTGCAAATTGCTTGTAACGGTCTCCCCACATTTTGTGCATCATGCTTTTCTTGCCATGCACCACCTCGTCATGTGAGAATGGCAGAATGTAATTTTCCTTAAAGCAATACATAAAACTAAAGGTGACTAGGTTAAAATCATTTTTGCGATAGATAGGATCTTCCTCATAAAATCTAAGAATATCATTCATCCATCCCATATTCCACTTGTAGTCAAATCCCAAGCCGCCTTCTTCAACTGGCTTTGTTATAGGTATTTGTGATGAGGACTCTTCAGCAATCAACATGACTCCTGGATGATAACTTTTCACAATCGTTGTCATTTTTTGCAAAAAATTAATCCCTTCAAGATTACGATTATCTCCGAAAATATTCGGCGTCCATGGTCCTTGATCGAAATCACGATAAAGCATGTTCGTCACAGCATCAACTCTGATACCATCAATATGAAAAGCTTCAATCCAATAAAGAATGGATGAGATTAGGAAGGAATGAACCTGATTTTTCCCCAAGTCGAAATTGAGGGCTCCCCAGCCAACATTTCTAGCTCGATCAGGATCTTGATATTCAAAGGTCGGTGTTCCGTCATAGTAAGCCAGAGCATCATCATTTTGCGTGAAGTGGCCTGGTACCCAATCAACGATGACACCAATATTATGGAGATGACAAGCTTCCACAAAATCTTTAAATTCTTCAGGCGTGCCGTAGGTGTGTTCAAAAGCAAAGTAACCCATAAGTTGGTATCCCCAACTCATGCCTAGTGGATGTGCCATCACGGGCAAAAACTCAACATGAGTGTAGTTCATCTCAACTAGATAAGGAATCAATTCCTTTTCGAGTTGTTTGAAGGTGTAGGGATTTCCCGAATCATCTGTTCTCCAAGAGCCAGCATGAACTTCGTAGATGTTGACAGGGCGCGATTTGAATCCAAAGCGTTTTCGACGTCCCATCCAGAGGCCGTCTTTCCATTTTCTCTTATCCGACTTTTGTAAAATAGCTCCTGTACTTGGACGATTTTCCAGATAGCGAGCAAAGGGATCAATCTTTTCAATAACTTGACCGCCTTGCCTTTGGACTAGAACCTTGTATATTTGACCTTCGCCAGCATAAGGACTATGCCCTTCCCAAACACCCGTCTCGTGTCGTTGTAACTGCAGGGGAAAGTCGTACCAACCTGTAAAATCACCAATGATCTGTACATTTTCAGCATTTGGCGCCCAGACCCTAAAATGGTAGCCCGTTTGCTCATCACCAGAAGCCTCGTGCGCCCCTAAAAAATCTTGTAAATGATAATTTTCTCCTATACCTAAGGTATAGAGATGCCCATCTCTATCCATAGCACCATCCTTTCTGACAAAGCTTTACAAAATGTTGGAATTATCTGTCATTTATCACTAAAAAATATATCATCACTAATACACTTCGCACTACTGACACGACAGGTCTAAACTACCGAACTAGAATCGTCTAGTCTGCCTTCAAAAATACCAAAATAACCCTTAGTGGTTACTAGGGTTATTGGTGTATTTCAAAGACCAGCGTACTTAACGTTTCAAGTTCAGGATCTTGAGGTTGTAAACGCTTCATGTTTGAAAATAGTATATCATATTTTTCGTTTTCTGTCAGTGAAATTTTCAATTTTTTTCCACTTGTATTCAGAATAATTCGGTATTTCTGATTTCCTTCAATAAGGAAGCTGATATGGCCCGAAGATGGAACTGCGTTTTCAATGTAAACATGGCGCCGTATGTCTTCGAAACTGCTCCATGAGAAGGCTTTATCCCTTGTTTTCAAGTCAATCAATTTCCGAACAAAGGTAATCGTTTCCTTATGGTAGGTCACTAAATCCCAGTCAATCTGATTGACAGCGTCCGGCGCGTTGTAAGAATTCATCGCATAATGCATATCCTGAGGTGTTAATTCACCATCTTTACCAGTTGCCACCCGTTTAGTCCTTAAGAACTCTTGACCGAGCTGCATGAAACACATGCCTTGTGACAAGAGATTGATGGTCGTTGCCATCTCAACTCGCTTGATATGTGTTTTATCATCATCAGAAGGGTGCAAGGTCCATAACAAGTCGTTTAAATTATAATTATCGTGAGCCTCAACGTAATTAAGAACCTGATTAGGTGCTAAGTAATCAACTAGTTCATCACTACCTAAAATGGATTTTGCAACGATGTCTTCTGTCGCTGCACCTGATACAAAACCATGTGTCAAATCACCGTAGACTTCCGCTCCTTTAACAGCGTCACGTTGATTATCATTAAAAAATCCAATTCCAGGCATTTGATTAGCATTGTCTTTTTTGGCTTTATCTTCTGGCATGAGACCAATCCCCATATCCCATCCTTCGCCATAAAGCAGAATCCTTGGATCAATTTGGTCAACCATTTGTCGAATAGCATTCATTGTCGTAACATCGTGAATTCCCATCAAGTCAAATCTAAATCCATCAATATTATACTCTTCAATCCAATAACGAATCGAATCAAGCATATATTTACGGAACATTTCTTTTTCACTTGCTGTTTCATTCCCAACACCCGTACCATTCTGGAAGGTACCATCCTGGTTCATTCTGTAATAATAGTCTGGCACTGTTAACTGAAAGGCTGAATCAACATTTGAAAACGTATGATTGTAGACCACATCGATGATGACGCCTATCCCGGCATCGTGATAGGCTTGTATCAGCTGCTTAAGTTCATGGATTCGAGACAGGGGCTCATGAGGATTACTGGCAAAACTGGCTTCCGGCACATTAAAGTTCTCAGGATCATAGCCCCAATTGTAAGCGTAGTCACCATTGTCATCAAAAGTTTGGTGATGGTCAAAAACCGGTTGTAATTGGATATAGGAGGTGCCCAATTCTTTGATATAATCAAAACCAGTTTTATCGCCAAAACGGTTCCTTGTCCCCGTTTCAATCGCTCCTAGGTATTTTCCGCGATTCTTTTCTCGCACACCTGATGAAGGAGACTTGGAAAAGTCTCGAATGTGCATTTCTGTAATAACTGCTTGGTTAGGATTTTCAACCCTCCACTTGGCTTCGTTACCATGTTTGACACTAAATCCTTGAGGAGACATCAGAGCTGGATCAATAATGATAGAACGACGACCATTAGCAGTCGTGGCGGTTGAGTATGGATCTCGCGTATCTGAAAAGGTTCGCTTGCGGTAATAAACTCGATAAGTATAGGCATGGTAATTCAAGTCTTCGCTTAGGCTCAACTCCCACAAACCCTGGGTGTTTTCTTGATGATTTTCAGGATTTGCATTGGTTCCGCGTTCCATAGGAATAACACGATCAACACTAGCGTCTTCAGCTGTTGAGCGGTATAAGATCACTTCTACTCTTTCTGCTGTAGGTGCCCAGAGGCGGAAAGTCGTTTCTTCCTTGCTGTATTTCGTTCCAAGCCAGCCATCAAATCCCCACTTTTTATCAAAAGCTGTAGCATTGATAGCCATATCAAAACCTCGAGGGCGTCTTCGGCCATAAGATGAACTAGCGACAGCCGCTTGCCGAGAATAGTAAAGGGTATCATCACCATCTACAATCCAAACTTCTGTTTTAGGCACCCCTTCTGTCTTATTGACACGATATTCACTTGTCTTGTAGGTCCAGTTTTGATTTTTAATCATGACATAGACATGGCTTAAATAGTGCATCGCATCAAAATCCAAAACAGCCACCGCACCAAAACTATCGTATCGCAAAAAGCGATCTTCTTGTCCCCACTCGTTATCAAGCCATCGCCAAAGGCTCAAATCAAAGTAATTTCCCTGTCGTCTGTGATAATGAACAACCACAGTATTTCTAATATTATACGTTTTCATCAATTCCTTCTTGCTCCTCAAAATCCTCCACCTCATGTGCAAATTTCTGAGCAATGGCCTCTAAAGCTAGATCTTCTGTTTCAAGTACCATAGCATCTTCAGAAATTTCGTCAGTATTGGCAAAGAATGTGATATGATTCTTTAAATTCTTCAAAGTAATTGGGGCATCACCGCCATATTCGCCATCAAGGTTGATCATCATACGGTTTTGACTTTGTGGCTCAATCCTGATTTCATTGGTTTTGATATATTCAATTAAGGGGTGTTTCACATGCTTACCGCCTTGTAAAACCAAACGAATCAAGTGAACGATTTCAAAAAGGTTGGCTGTTTTAACGACAATCAAGGTAAACATACCATCGTCTAATTTGGCATCTGGGGCAATCGTTTCAAAACCACCGACTGAGTTTGTAATGGCGGCAAAAATCATTGAAGCTTGTCCTTCAAAAACACCTTTATCGTGTGTAATCTTAACTGGTCTATTTCGAACGCGTGGCAAGAGCTCAACCCCTTTAGACAAGTAAGCCAAGTAGCCAAACATTGTTTTCAACTGACTAGGTACACTATAGGTCAACTCAGTCAAGGTTCCTGCAGCCGCAATGTTAATAAAATAGTTATCTTCTTCTGCTAAACCAATATCCATGTTGAGGGTTTGGTTTTTTCCTATCAATTTAGCCGCTTCAACAGGCTTGCCACGTGGAATTTTTAGAGCACGCGCAAAGTCATTGGTCGTCCCTGTTGGGATAATGGCCAGCTTAGGTCGTTTGTCAAGAGGAGCAATCCCAGAAACAACCTCATTAATAGTACCATCACCACCTGCAGCAATCACCAAATCAAAGCCTGCTTGAGCAGCTCTGTGTGCCTCATCACGTGCTGAATTTGCTGCTGCAGTTGTCCTAAAGGCGGAAGCTTCATAACCAAACCCTTCCAGCACATCTAAAACTTCAGCCACGTTTTTCTTCATAATTTCTTGCCCTGATGTGGGGTTATAAATCAAACGAGCTCTCTTGTGATTTGTCATATTTTCTCCTACTGTAACGTCTTCTCACTCTTATAAATCACTTAACCATTTTTCCGATTCCACACGAATGCCTAGTGCTTGAGCTTTTTCTAATTTGCTACCTGCATCAACGCCAGCTACAACTAAGTCTGTCTTTTTGGAAACAGAACCTGTTACCTTAGCCCCTAAGGCTTCTAATTTTTCTTTAGCTTGGGTGCGCGTTAATGCTTCTAATTTTCCAGTTAGAACAACCGTCATACCTGATAGCTGTGCGTCTTTAGACACTTTTTTACCTAGATAAGCTAGATTAACTCCGGCTTGATCCAACTCTTCCACGAGCAGTCTTGCTTCTTCTTTAGCAAAATAGCTGTGTACTGATTCTGCAATAACTGTGCCTAGCCCATCAATAGCGGCGATGGCCTCTTCTTGAGCGTTTACTAGATTAGGAATGGTTTCAAATTCTTCTAACATCAGACGGCTCGCCTTAGCGCCAACATGACGAATCCCTAATCCAAAGAGCAATTTATCAGCAGAATTATCTTTTGACTGTTGAATAGCTTGGTAAAGTTTTTCTGCCGATTTTTCTTTGATGTTTGGTAAGGTTAATAACTCATCAACTGACAATTGATAAATGTCTGCAACATCTTTAACCAACTTAGCAGAGTACATTTTCTCAACAACTGAAGGTCCCAATCCTGCAATGTTCATAGCATTTCGACTAGCAAAATGTTCTAAACTTCGCCGAATAAGGTTTGGGCAGAGCGGATTAATACAGCGTAAAGCAACCTCGTCTTTGAGATGCACCAACTCACTCCCGCAAGATGGACAGGTTGTCGGAATAGCTAATGGTTCTTGGTTGGTCCGCTTATCCTTGTTAACTCGTAAAACAGCTGGAATGATATCACCTGCCTTGTAAACAATGACGGAGTCGCCAATGCGTATATCTTTTTCAGCAATATAATCAACATTGTGAAGGGTTGCTCGGCTAACAGTTGTTCCTGCTAGCTGAACAGGAGTCAAGTTGGCAGTCGGTGTGACAACCCCTGTACGTCCAACAGTCCAATCCACAGAGAGAAGTTCTGCTTCTTTTTCCTCAGCAGGAAACTTGTAAGCGATAGCCCATTTAGGGGCTTTAACGGTGAAACCTAGTTCTTCTTGAACATGTAAATCATTGACTTTGATAACAATGCCATCAATATCATATGGTAGCTCTTCTCGATGCTCTTGAATCCTTTGAATAAAGCTCCAAATCTCGTCCATAGAAGAGGTAATGAGACGTTCTTGATTGACCGAAAACCCAAGGGCTGACAAGTGACTTAGCACTTCTTCTTGGTTATCTTGATGACTGGGACTGGCTTCTTGATACAAGAATGTCGCCAAATTGCGCTTGGAGACAATACTAGTGTCTAACTGGCGCAAAGTGCCTGCTGCAGCATTTCTCGGATTAGCAAACTCTGTTTCCCCATTTTCTTGACGATCAAGATTGATAGCAGCAAAAGACGCTCTCGGCAGATAAGCTTCTCCTCTGACGGTAATGTCGATAGGCTTTTCAAGCTTTAAGGGGATGTCTTTGACACGTTTCAGGTTTTCAGTGATGTTTTCTCCAATAGAACCGTCACCACGGGTAGCTCCTGTAACCAACTTACCATTTTGGTAAGTCAGGGAAATCGATAAGCCATCAATTTTTAATTCTGCAACATAACTTGCCTTAGGAAATTCAGCTTTGACGCGAGCATCAAAAAGGTCTAACTCTTCTCTCGAAAAGGCATCTTCTAAGCTATAAAGTTGATAGACGTGCTGGTATTTTTCAAAACCAGAAAGAACCAAACTGCCAACGCGATAGGTAGGGCTGTTGTCTTGGATCAATTCTGGGTATTTCTTTTCCAATTCGACAAGTTCTCGATAGTATTTGTCATATTCGGCATCAGAAATAGATGGATTGTCTTGGGTATAATATTCTTTAGCATATTGATTGAGTTGTGCAACCAATTCTTTCATACGATTTTCCATATCCTTATTTTAGCATATTTACCTGTTTTTATAGAATGAGATTGATAGAAAATAGTAAAATAAGAGAGACCTATCATCAAGAAAACAATTAATTAAGAGCTCATATCATCAAAAAAAGTCTAGAACAATTGCTCTAGACTCAATATATATGACTATTTTGTAAAATCGATTCGTTTTGAGAGACTCTTAATAATCAATGACCCAATCAGGAGAGAAACCAACTCACCAACACCTGAAGTGAACCAAGTTAAAAAGAATGGTACCTGAGCAATCACTTTCAACTCGAGTGCTACTGTAAACATAGATGCAGCAAAGAAGAATGAAAAGTAAAAGAAGGCTTTGTCAAATAGACCATTAAAGAGGGTTTGATTGTGAAATTTCTTAAAGAGCAAAACGCCTAAAGAAACAAAAACCAGTGTCGATCCACCACCAACGAGCACATCAATCATACCGAAGCTATAAAAGTTAGCAATCATACAACCAAGCGTTACTGCAATGATATACTTTGGATGATAAAAAGCCAGAAAATTAAACATTTCAGAGACGCGAAACTGGTAAGCCCCATAAGAAATGGCATTTAAAGGTGGCGTAATCGTTAAAACGACATAAAGTGCGGCAACTAATGCAATCTGAACATAGTCACGAACAGTAAGATTTTTCATATATTCTCCTTTAACGGTTCAACCGTTTGTAATATGCTTGGTGAAAGGGAAGTAAGCACCAAGGGTTGTTAAAACAACATTCCTAGTTTATCACAGAATTATCGAAAAAGATAGAGAATTTCTAAGAAAAAAAACATAAAAACCTTGTCAAGTCACTCAAGTTTTGTTAGAATGAAATGGTTAATAACTATGGCAAGAAAATTGCTATGGCAGAAAGGAAACATTAACAATGAAAAAAGATATCCATCCTAACTACCGTCCAGTAGTTTTCCTAGACACAACTACTGGTTACCAATTCGTTAGCGGTTCTACAAAAGAAACTAGCGAAACTGTTGAATTTGAAGGTGCAACATACCCACTTATCCGTGTTGAAATCTCTTCTGATTCACACCCATTCTACACAGGACGTCAAAAATTCACACAAGCCGATGGCCGTGTGGACCGTTTCAACAAAAAATACGGTCTCAAAGATCCAAACGCTGCGAAATAATCACGGTGTTGCAAAAAACCACTTCCCTTTATGGAAGTGGTTTTTTATTGTCTAAACTACCCACAAAGTCCCTACATTTTTGACCTTTTCCAGTCAGCATCAGCAGACTCCACCACTAAAGAGTCAACGTTGACACAAGAAGAAAACCCTAAGATTTCCTCTATTGAAAAAAATATCTTTGACACATCGCAAGTCCAAGCTAGTCAACAAATAAAACATCTCTAGGAGATTTGGAACCTAACCTGTTCTTGAAGTAATGAGCTACCTAATTTTCAATCAATATAAAGAAAACCTTTTCTGTTGAACGTTTTAAAACGCTGAGAAGCATAGCATATTAGCATTTCTAAGCGTTTTGGTGTTTCATACGATAATATCCATACTACTTTTGTTTAAGAGGGATTGTCTACCCATGGACCCAATATGTCCTTCTTTTATCTCTACATTTCTTTTAGCAAAGTCACAGAAGACCGTTTTTGGTGTAGGAGATTGCTTGTCGCTGAAATTGGTTAGTGACCCAATCCTGTCTGACGGTTGGCTTTTTACGACCTCTTATCAACTATTGAGGAAAAAAAAAAACAATATTAGTGTAGAATATTGACTACATTTTTCTGAAATGTCTCGCTCAACGTGTCGCCATTAGTCCATACCTTTAGGAAGCTGTTGTTGGCTCACTGCTCTTTCAGCTGATGCTCCTTTAAATGTCAGTCACTCATTCATGAGCATGGCAAAAAGCAGATCGTTACTTAACGACCTGCGAAAGGGTTTGGGATATTGGATTTTAGTGGGCTAACATTTCTTGAGCTACCTCATGACCTGACAAGTCAGTTGGGTAGTAAGTTGGCCAATGCTCAAGCTCTTTAAGAAGAGCGTCTTGACTTTCTCCACCAAAGTAGATGTGGAAATGCTCAGCTTTATTTGGGCGAATATCATGATCAGAGAATTGAACATATTTGAATTGTCCAGCATCTTTGTCGTCAGTTTCAAACATGAAACGAACGCCACGATTACCTTTTTCATAATTCAATGTTTCGCGGCCAGCGTATTTATAAGTGAACTTATGAGATTTGCCGTTTTGGACAAATTCCATAGTCATTTTTTTACCGTCAATGTTAATTTGTTCAACATCTGTTTTGTATCCAGTTGTGTAGTAATCTTTATATTCAGCAGCTGACATGTCTGGATTTTTCTTAGCTTTGTATTCAAAGACTTCATCTAAAGTACCATCTTGAAGCAATGGGTAAACAGATTGCCATTTACCAGACCAATCTGACAATTTACGGTCTTTGATTTGACTATCCTTGAAGTAACCATTATAGACAGTTTTTTCAACGCCTTTTTCTGGTTCGATTTCTTTTCCTGCTTTGTCCGTTGTTTTACGAAGAGCTTTCAAGTTTTTCTCCATCACAGAGATATAGTCTTCGCCTTTTTTCATCTGTTTAGAGGTCAAACTTTCAAGTGGATTTAGCACTTCTGTCTTAACGCCTGCTTCATCAGCAAGTGTTTTTGATACTTTTGAAGACGCATTTTCTTCAAAGTAGATGTAGCTAATATCGTATTTTTTAACGTATTTTGATAGTTGAGCGAGGCGTTTTGCAGAAGGCTCTGCTTCCGCTGATACACCAGTGATTGGCACTTGGTTTAAGCCATAATCAAGGGCAAGGTAACCAAAGGCAGCATGCTGTGTTACAAAACTCTTTTGCTTCGCATTCTTCAAAGCTTCATCATATTTCTTATCAAGATCTGATAATTTTTTATTGTAAGCTTCGGCATTTTTCTTGAAAGCATCCGCTTTTTCTGGGAATTTTTTAGACAAGTCTTTGGCAATGTTGTCCACAAGAGTTTGTGAGCGCTCAGGAGATAACCACACGTGTGGATCAAATTCGTGGGTGTGACCTTCTTCACCATGATCATGTTCTTCTTCCCCATGGTCGTGGTCATGTCCGCCGCCACCCATCAGGAGCATGTCGCCAGTGGCTTTGATGAAGTTTTCACCTTTGTTGTCAAGAGATTTCTTAACTTTTGGCACCCATGTTTCCATGTTGTCATCATCATAGACGAAAGCATCCGCTTTTTGAATCTTGGTAATGTCTTTAGTTGATGGTTCAAAGTCGTGTGCTTCTGTCCCTGCTTTGATTAACAGACTCACTTTACCTTCATCACCAACAACTTGTTTGGTAAATTCATACATTGGATAAAATGAAGCAATAACTTCAATATCCTTATCAGCTGCTTGAACGGTTTGGCTATGAGCCACTAGACCTAGTGAAAATAAACTAACAAAACCCATTGAGAGAATTGATTTCTTTTTCATGATTTACTCCTTATCCTTAACTGGTTTAGTTTTTGCTTTACCGGTTAAGTATAGCATTTCTATGATGAATGTCAACCCAAAAGATTCTGTTAAACGTTTTCAGGATGACGTCATCTGAACCCCATAAAGGCCCCTATCTGTCATAACTATCCTACCTAACAGGTATCGTCATACATATAAAAGACTTGCTTATGGTCAATCAGAAAGTTTATACTCATCCAAAATCAAAAACTAACTTTCTGTAACCATTGTCTGTTGACGGTGGTTTTTAATACTCTTCAAAATCAAAAGCAGACCTTATTGACATGATTTGATGAACTTTAGTCCCATCTGTATTGGTGTTGCCTAGTTTGTTTTTGATTTTCATTGAGTATTAGGTCATCTTTCTTTAGCAGTCTATTGTTAACCCTTTCAAATCGTTATCGTTTTCACAAAAGCATCTTCTATTTTACGCAATCGGTTGCGTAAACTGAAAAATTAAGCTAAACTATTACATATCTTAACAAAGGAGAGATAAACATCATGCCTAATCAAACCATCATGCAATATTTTGAATGGTACTTGCCTAATGACGGTAAGCACTGGAAGCGTCTCGCAAAAGATGCTGAACATTTGGCTAGCAAGGGGATTAGTAAAGTTTGGATGCCTCCTGCTTTTAAAGCAACTAATGCCAACGATGTCGGTTATGGCATTTATGATCTTTTTGACTTGGGTGAATTTGATCAAAAAGGAACCGTACGCACCAAATACGGTGATAGAGATGACTATTTAGAAGCTATTAAATCCCTTAAAACTCATGGTATTGAGCCTATTGCAGATATTGTTTTAAATCACAAAGCTGCTGCCGATCACATGGAGCATTTTGAAGTTATCGAAGTCGATGCCAATGACCGCAACCGTTCTTTATCAAAGCCTTTTGGTATCAAAGGATGGACGCATTTTAACTTTGAAGGTCGACGGAAAATGTATAACGATTTTGAGTGGCACTGGTATCATTTTACGGGAACAGACTACGATGCTAAGACGAAGAAAACAGGAGTCTATTTAATTCAAGGCGATAATAAAGGTTGGGCTAACGAAAATTTGGTTGATAGCGAAAACGGTAACTACGACTATTTGATGTATGCCGATCTGGATTTCAAACATCCTGAAGTTGTCCAAAATCTCTATGATTGGGCAGAATGGTTTATTGAAACAACAGGTATTCAAGGGTTTCGACTGGATGCTATTAAGCATATTGACTCCTTTTTTATAGCCAATTTGATCCGAGACATTAGGGAAAAACACGGGGAGGACTTTTATGTCTTTGGAGAATTTTGGAATCCTGATGAAACAGCCAATACCGATTACTTAGCAAGTGTTGGTTATCAATTTGACCTTGTTGATGTCCGTCTACACCAAAATTTCTATGATGCTAGTCACCATAAAGACTTTGATTTAAGACGCATTTTTGAAGGCTCTTTAGTTAACAACCATCCGACAAAGGCTGTCACTTTTGTTGATAATCATGATACTCAAAGAGGGCAAGCCTTAGAGTCAACGGTTGAAGAGTGGTTTAAACCCGCAGCCTATGCATTGATTTTACTCAGAGAAGCTGGGATTCCGTGTGTCTTTTATGGCGATTACTACGGTATCAAAGACGGTTATCCGCAACAAGCCTTCACAGAATCCATTGACTGTCTCTTACAATTACGTCAAGATTATGCCTATGGCAAGCAGGTGGACTACTTTGATGATAGTGATTGTATTGGTTGGGTACGACTGGGGGATGACACCCACGCTAAACCATTGGCAGTACTTGTAACAAACAGTACTGGGCAGAAAAAGAAAATGTTTGTCGGGGAATCATGGGCAAACCACCCATTTTACAATGCCTTAAACAAGCAGGAAGCGCCTGTTACCATTGACGAGGAAGGTTGGGGAATATTTACAGTAGCCACTGAATCCATCAGTGCTTGGATACCAAATAAGGATTAACCCATTTTGTTAATCATCCGCAACCATTTTTTAGAACGCCATAAGACAAGGCTTTTTCCAACCCACCTTGTCGATGCCTTTTTCCTTTCATAAGATGGTGTCTCTAACTAAAAACCAGAGTCCTCCAGAATTGACCTTTTAAAACGCAATGACAATCAAAAGCAGACTAAGCGACACCAATGCAAATAGAAGTGAAGGTCATCAAATCAAGTCAACAAGGTTTGCTTTTGATTCTCGACGTGTATAAACCTAAAACGAAGCAACTCTTGATCATTCTAAATTCTACTTGTCTAGGAACTATCACTGAAAAGCCGAATTCTAGGAGCTTAGGAGCTGCTGATATCAGATTATGACAAGCCGAATTCTAGGAGCTGCTGATATCAGATTATGACAAGCCACCTATTTATTGCATCTGATAGGTGTAACAATAACCGAAAAGAAGCTGGGCGGTTGCTCCAGCTTCTTTTCGGTTATAAATCATCAGCAAACTTATTGATTTTTCTTAGGCGGTGGTTAACACCGCTCTTGGTTAAAGGAAAATCTAGACTATCTGCCATTTGTTGCATAGAGAAATCCGGATTAGCGATACGTACTTGCGCTATCTGTTGTAGTTCTAGCGGTAAAGCATCCAAACCAACGGTGTCCATGATTTTGATAATATTGTTGATGGTTTTCATACTGGCGCTAATCGTTTTTGCGATATTAGCTGTTTCAGCATTGTTAGCACGATTGATATCATTGCGAGCTTCGCGGTAGATTTTCACTTCTTCATAGGCTTCCTTGGCTGATTCTGCCCCCACTAGGAGAAGAAAATCCATGATGTCTTCTGCTTTTTGAAGGTAAGTCACAACGCCATTTTTACGTTCAATAACTTTAGCTTCTAAGAGAAATTTTTGCATCAAACGCCACAAATCCTCTGCATGGTCTTGATAAACAGAAAAAATTTCTAATTGGTAACGACCTGATTCAGGATCTCGAATGGTGCCAGTCGCCAAAAAAGCACCTCGTAGATAGGCTCTCCCCATGTCGTCTTCCTCCAGTATCATTGGATTGATACCAGTTTCAAAGCCAAAAAAGGAATCGGCCAGCTGCAAATCGGCCAGAATATCATTCACATCTTGGTCAACAAAAACATTATAAACTCGGTTCTTTCGAAGGTTGGTCTTTTGATGGTATTTGATTTCAGGGTGAAGGTCATAGTAGGCTTCAAAAAGAGCATAAATGTGGCGGGCAATCTTGGCATTTTCACTAGTAATAGAGAGGGTTAGCCCCTGTCCTGTTAAGCCAATACTCCCCGACATTTTGATGATGGCTGATAATTCTTCTTTACTTTTTGGTGATTCTGTCAGAATTTCTTCTTTGACAGTTGTGGTAAAACTCATAGGTATCTAGTCCTCACTAAATCCATTAATTCTTCAACAACAAGTTCCCCTTGGTGGAAGGCTCCGCCATTTTCCAAACGTAAAAAATTAGACGAAATCACGCGCTTTGCATTATTTTTAAGCCCTTTAAAATCATGTTCAACCTGAACCAAATACTCGTCAAATTGGTTATTTTCCATATACTCTTGTGAAACAGGCTCGATATTAACCAAAACAGTGTCGATAACATCAATACCCAGATGACGATTGAGAACAGCTAGGTGATCAGCATCTGTAAAATGTTCCGTCTCACCGTACTGAGTCATAATATTACAAACATAAGCCACTTCCGCTGTGGTTTCAACCAGGGCTTGACGAATTTCTGGAATAACGAGATTGGGTAAAATCGATGTAAATAGGGAGCCCGGTCCCAGTACAATCATATCACTTTCCATGATAGCTTCTACCACTTTTGGACTAGCTGTTGGGATGTCGTCATTGTAAGTATTGGTCACGTAGACATGATCAATCAAGCCGTCATACTCTGAAATGTGACTTTCTCCGGTAACCTCATGTCCATCTTTAAAAACGGCATGTAGGGTTAAAGGCGTCACACTTGATGGGTAGATTTTACCGGTCGTATGGAAAAATTGTGTCAGGGCTTGCATGGCATTGTAGGTAGAGCCTTCCATTTCAGAAACACCTGCGATAATCAGATTTCCAAGGGGATGACCTGCTAAAACACCATCTGTGTCATTGAATCTGTATTGAAAGAGTTCTTCATAAAACTTAGGCATATCACTCATGGCTACCAGTACATTACGCAAATCACCAGGAGGCGTCAGTTGCATGGCTGAGCGTAGTTTGCCAGAAGAGCCCCCATCATCAGCCACTGTTACCACTGCTGTAATATCAACATGTTGATGACGTAAGGACTTTAGGATAACAGGAATACCAGTTCCTCCTCCGATAACTGTTATTTTCGGTTTTTTCATGAGCGGTTCACCGTTTCCTTGCGTCGGTCTTTGTCTCGATGGCTTTCATTGATGGACCAGTTATTGGCCAGATCGGCGGCTAAACGGTGCGCGAAAGCGACGCTACGATGCTGACCTCCTGTACAGCCAACCGCAACAGTCAAGACAGATTTGCCTTCTCGTTGGTAAGCTGGCAAGATAGGTTCGATTAATCCAAGCAAGCTTGTGTAAAAGTCTTCAGATTCTTGCTGGCTCATAACGTAGTCGTAAACTGGCTGATCTAGACCAGTCTGTTCTCTGAGTTCAACTTGATAATAAGGATTGGGCAAAAAGCGAACATCGAAGACCAAATCGGCATCTAAGGGAAGACCATATTTGAAACCGAAACTGATAATTTCAACACGAAAACCTGTTTTTTCAGCATTTTGAGCAAATTGGTCTGAAATTTCTTTTCGTAGATTGCGTGGTGTCAACTCTGTCGTATCAACCACGTTTTGACTAAGACTTTTTAAGGGAGCTAGCAGTTCGCGCTCTAGTGTGATTCCATCTAAAACACGACCATCAGCTGCTAAGGGATGGCTACGACGGGTTTCTTTATAGCGTGATACCAATTCGCCATCAGTCGCATCCAAAAAAAGAATCTTAAAATCAATAGCTTCGTTGCTCTCTAAATGATTAAGAATGGTTGTGATTTCTTTGAAAAAGAGACGACTTCTCATATCAACCACAACAGCTACTCGACTGGTCCCTTCTGATTGTTCTACCAACTCTAGGAACTTGGGCAAGAGGGCTGGTGGCATATTATCCATGGTGAAGTAACCCAAATCTTCAAAAGACTGGATAGCTACGGTCTTTCCGGCACCACTCATTCCCGTTACAATGACGAGATTGATTTTATTTTCTGGCATTGCTTTTCTCCTTTTCGTTTTTATTATTATACCAAATTTTGAGGTCTTTTTAGGAATGACGCTAATTTTAGCGCCTTCTCACATAAACTAGGCAAAACCAAGTTAACCATTGAAGCAATGTTAAATAGGCTGATCAAAATTGGTTTAAGCAGTGGTTAATCGTTTTGCGGCACTGAAACTAGCTCTAGCTTATCGCCACCAAACAAGATTAAGATGGCGTCAATCCGGTTGATAGCATAGGCCTGTCTGAGGGATTTGGCATACAAGGCCATCTGGTCCTGATAACGGGCTATCATCTGCGAGGAATCTTTGTATCTATCCGTTTTGTAGTCAAAAAGAATGATTCGATCTTCAAACAAGAGATAGCCGTCAATAATCCCACGAATCACAAAGGATTCCCCACTGGCTAGGTCATCGGTTAACATAGCAAAGGGTGCTTCGCGGTGAAGCTTATCCTGATTAGCTAAAATCTGCTGGCCAAGATCCGTTTTAAAAAAGGCTTCTATTTTATCAAGCGGCAGGGCTTCTATAAGTTCTGGCTGATCGGTCATCTCCTGCAAGGTCTGTTTTATGCTCTCTTGGCTAAGGTCTCTTTGCAAATCCAAGCGTTGCATCAGGTCATGCAGCGCTGTCCCAACTGCTGCTGGGGTCAAGGTCTTTTTATCTGAAAAACTTGGTAATGTGAAGGTTACAGGAGCTTTTTCCTCTTGTACTCGGCTGATGAGAGCAATGTCAGCTTTCTCTTGTTCCAGTAATTTGGCCTTTTTCAACTGACTTGGCGTTCTTAAACTTGGCAACTCAATGCTCGCTTGATGTAGAGCATTATAGGACTGAACTTGTTTTAAATTATCTAGAGCTTTCACAATATCGTCAGATTGTCGATTATCTGCTAAATCCATCACATCATGGGAAATAGCTTTATCAATGTGCTGAGTACTTCCAGAAGAATAAACCAGGTCAATCGCTTGGGAGAAGCTATTAGGATAGGTTTCTGCTAAAGCTAATAGCCAGTCTTGGAAAGAACGTATCTTTTCGCGACGCCCTAACGGTAAAATAGCCTCGACTGCATCGTCTGTTTGATTGCCATCTTTTTCATGGGCAGTCCCAACCAGATAGAGTTTCTTGACCGCACGAGTCATGGCGACATAGAGTAAACGCATCCGTTCAGACAGGCTGGCCCTGAGCACTGCTTCTTTATTGGTTTTAAAAGGCAAGGTTTCAAGAGTGACCTTGATGGGAAGACTGGATTTATGGTTCAACCGCTCATCATCTGATAAGTCCGCCTGATAGATCATTCCCACACCTGTTTTCTTTTGGGCAATTACCTTGGCGTGAGACGTCTCTTTCAGGTTAAAGGACTGATCCATGTTGAGCACAAAAACATAGTCAAACTCCAAGCCCTTACTTTTATGAATAGTCATCAGACGAACAGCATTTTTAGGAAGCGCAACAGCTACATCAGCCAAGTCATGCTCTTGCTCCAAAATGTGGTCAATCATCGTCACAAAACGATTCAATCCACGAAATCCTGACTGCTCGTATTGATGCGCTCTTAAAGCTAGACTATAGAGATTGGTCTGACGTTGCAAACCATTTGGCAGAGCCCCCACATAGTCTAGGTAAAAACGATCATTATAGATTTTCCAAATCAATTCGTGTATCAAATGGGTCTTGGCAAATTGCCTCCAAGAAACCAAATAGTCTAAGAATTGAGTGATTTTTTGCGCCAATTGATTCGTGATTAAGTCCTGATGGTGCCCTTTTTGACGATTGGCTAAAAGGACTTTGTCGTAAAAGTTCATCAATGTCTGTCTCTGATCTTGAACGGCAATACGCGCCAAATCATCTTCATCAAAAGAAAACATGGGAGATTTCATCAAGGAAACCAAGGCATAATCATTTAAAGGGTTGTTAACCGTTCGTAGGGTTTCAAGCATGATCATGACCTCAGTTGATTTGAGGTAATTCATGACTCCATCATCCGCCACCAAGGGGATACCTGCTTCTGAAAAACGTTTTAAAATGGCTACGTTTCGAGTCCGAGAAGGTACTAAGAGTGCAATGCTTGAGAAATCAAATGGCCCTTGACTCTTTTCTTGCAAACGTTTGATTTCATCGATAACCAAATCAACTTGACCTTGGGAGACTTCCTGATGGTCCTTGACTTCATCATCTTCTCTGTCTAAATGGTCTTCTTGCTGGTCATCATAGAGTAAAAAGGTCGTTTTGTAATCTGGGGTCGCCACTTGTTTTTCAGGATTGCCAGCGACTAGCTCTTGTGACTGATCGTAAACAATATCTCCTAATTCTTGGTCCATGAGATGACTAAAGACAACGTTAACACTATCCACAACTTCCTTATGACTGCGGAAATTCTCTTTCAATACGATCAATTTTCCTGCCTGCGGATGACTGTTGAAGAGGTTGAATTTCCCAGTAAAAATAGTCGGATCGGCCTGGCGGAAACGGTAGATGGACTGTTTGACATCTCCCACCATAAAGCGATTTTTGCCATTGGAAAGCAAGTCCAGAAGCCGTTCCTGAATAGGGCTGTTGTCCTGATACTCATCGACCATGACCTCAGCGTAATGCTCTTGAAAACCTTGTCTTAGCTTTTCATTCTCTGACAAAATGCGAATGGCTGCGTGGGCAACATCTGAGAACTCTAAACGAGATTCACTGATTTTCAGTGCTAAATAGCGGTTTGAAAAATCGCTCAAAAACCCTTGTAACAGTTTCAACAATGGAATAGCCTTGGGCTGCTCTTCATAAATCACTGCAATCATCGCGTAGAGTTGATGGTACTCTGTCAATTTTGGAAATCGGCTGTCCCACTCTTTCTTGGTAAACCAAACATCAAACTGCTGATGGAGCCTTTCTTCCATTAGGAAATAGCTTGTTTCAAAGTCATCTTCCGTGATGGCTACCAGTTGCTCTACCATGGCAGAGAGTGTCTCATCAATTTGGTAGAACAGGCTATCAAATTGCCGCGTCATAATGTCCAAATCACTTGCTCTAACATCGTCTCTCGTCAAATCAGAAAAGCGATACCGGTTGATAACAGGTTCAAGCTGGTATTTTTTCAAGTGAGTGCTGGCAATCCCAATCTTATCCAATTCGTCCACAAATCTCGCTAATTCTCTTTGCTCGATTAAGTGAATAAAATGATTTTCTTGATTAGCTAGTTTTTGGACTTGTGTGGATACTTTATCTAACTTACCTGTTTTAGTTGTCGTAGCTGGACGCCGACAAAGGGCTAAAAAGTTAGCCTTAGCAGCTTCTAATTCAGCTAAACTCGCTTTGGCTTGTTCTACATCAATATTAGCATAGCGCGTCATTAATTCAGCTAGTTCTAGAAAGTCCCCTTTTTTTCCAAAAACCGAAGTCCTAAAAGCCATAGCTGACACCAAGTCACTCACTTGCCCTAATTCTTTTTGGGTTATCGCTTGAAGCACCTGTTTATGCTGTGACTGATAGTAAAGTCGAGCCTGTTCAAGCTCCCCTTGAAGTTTTTCCAGCGCTCGATCTGGATAATAGGATTTTGCCGTGTAAGCAGATTGATCGATAAAATGCTCTTTCAACCAGCTTTCAGGATCATCCGTTGCCTGCATAAAGTGATATAGCTGGTAAACCACATCCCGAAAGGCACGATTGGTCTTAGCCCGACCGGTAAAATTTCGAACTAACTCATTAAAATGAGCAGCCTTATCCTTATCTAAACGATAACGTTCAAAAAGATCGCTAAAGACCCTATCTTTTAAGAGGGCTTGTTCTGTCTCGTCTTGCAAAATACTGAAATTTGGGGAAATACCGACCAAATAACCATAGCGCGTCACCAGCTTCTGTGTAAAAGCATCCATAGTACCGATATCTGCCGTCTGAACATTAGCCAATTGCAGGGACAGATGAGCCTGACTCTTAGAATCTTCGGCACGTCCAAGAGCTAGGTTTAATTTTTTCTCCAAACGCTCTTTGAGTTCAGTCGCTGCCTTTACTGTAAACGTTGAAATAAAGAGCTGGTCCACGCCCACGCCACGTTCAATCATATCAATGATTCTCTCAACCATAACAAAGGTCTTACCAGAACCCGCGGAAGCAGAAACCAGCATGTTCTGACCATGGGTGTAGATAGCTTGAATTTGCTCTGGCGTGCGGCGTTGCTGCCCAGCTGGCAACTGATTTTCAAGCTCAATCACTTGATTGATCTCTGTCTCACTTAAATAGGGTTTAAACATGACTACCTCCCTTCTCTGCTTGATTTTTGTCGTGTATTTTGTCTAATAATAAGCGGCGCTTTTGTCCTGGACTAGCCTTAATTGTTTCCAGGAAACGAGCCTGCCCTAAGTGCAAATCAGCCTCAAATCCAGTCAAAGCTGTCAATTGCTCACCAGCAACTGATTTCCCATCTTGACTGTAAGGATTGATGGCAAAATGCCCCTTCAAAATGGTCTCGGCCGCTTCTTGGTATTGGGCTTTCAAAAAACGCAATAAGTCGTCCAGTTCCTGTTCATTATAGACAACAGCTTGCTTATTACGACTGAATTTATAATCGTCTTCAGGTAAATAAGTCAGAAATTCTTCTCGGAAAAGACCGTCGTAACGCAAATCGTCCTTGAGTTTTTGAGGGATTTTTCCAAATTCACTAATGTCTTTGAGGGCTAGGCTGGGTTCTTGCATCTGCAAATACATGGCGCCAAAGTAATCGAGTTCATCAAAGAGAGGCGTCCCTTTTTTGTTCTTACCTTCTTTCAAAGCTAGAAGATAGGTGATCAATTGAGGACTAAGACCATTGTAGAATTTCTCCAGTTGGAAGCGTTGTTGACTGGACTTGTAATCAATAACACCATAAGCCAAGTCTGTTGAACCTGATTGCAACTTATCCACACGATCGATAAAACCAGATACTTCTATGGGATGACTCAATGAAGACTCAGGTTCACCTGCTAAAAGAAGCTTAAAGGCTGCTTCTTGACGACTAACTTGAATGTCATTCATGTCTTCAAACAAACTTCCAGTAGCCTTAGCGATTGTCTCCAAGATTTCGCGGGAATAAAGACTTTCTTGATTTTCCTCATAGAGTGCCTGAAACGCCTTATCTTGCTTAGTTTCCTCCAAAGCCTTATCCAGCTTGTCTTTAAAACTCAAGGTCTCTTGGTTAGAAAGCGCACGCTCAAAAACTTTGTGTAAAAAATTCCCATGACTTCTGGCATCTGGATGAATAGAATCCTGCTCACGAAGACCAAGGATTTTCTCAACAAAATAAAGATACTGGTTATTGTAAAAACGCGTCAGTGATGAAGCCGATAAGTGCAAGGCCTGATTGGTTGGAAAGAGTACTTCTAAGACCTCCTTCGATAGGGGTTTGGTTGTCAACTCCTTTGAAATGTGACCAATCGAAATGCCTTTTTCAGACAATTCCTTACGAATCACACGACCTAAGACATTCCAATAAGTCACTTCCTCCTGACTCAATTTATCTAAAAATTGAGAGCGATTAAGGCTGATTAAGCACGCCAAAACCTCCTTGTAAGAACCCAAATCGTCTGGAGCAATCTGTCCTAGATTTTTTTGTTTGGCCGTTAGGGGAAATCCTAAGTCATTAGTTAGGGTGGCCATATAGGGCGACATGAGTTCTTGTCCTTCGCCCATAAGCTGTGGGTAAGACAAGACCAAGCCTTTATCGGCAGCGTTTAAGAGGGAGATAGCTACAAAATGATTTTTCTTGAGATTATCTCCTGTGATGATATCAAGTCGTCCTTGAGTGCTTGTCGTCTCATTAAGCTGTTGACGTTCTTCATCTGTTAACAGGCTGTTATTTTGGGATACCTTAGGAAACGATGATTGCCCAAGTCCAATAGCATAGACATAAGGAGCTGAATGTGGCTCTATTAAGTCATAAGAACGCACATTAACCACATTAACCGTAGCAGGAACCGTACGGTAATCCGTTGATGCCATCCCATTGGCTAAAAGGGTTATCAATTCCTGCATGCTGAGCGATTCTTTTGCAAAAGCAAGTTTTGCCTGTTCCAATAAATCCGTAAAGACCTTCCACACTTGCTCATGTTTTTCAATTGCTTCTTGGTTAGCATTGACAGTTAAGGCTTCCATATTCTGCGCTAAGCGGCAGTTTTCAAAGAAGGTCATCAGTTCCTGTAATAGAAAATCAATATCGCCTTGTACCTGTAAACTCATCAAGGGTTCTATTAGGGATTGTCGCATATGGTTGAGCGCTTCTAAATCATACTTGTTAAGGTCTGTTTGTTCCCCATTTTCATCTGCTCGAGTTCGACTGATATTATGCTTGAATGGTTTATGAAATTGTCTACCATTGATATCTGCGAATTGACAGTATTGTTCAAAAACGTCCAAATCCCTATCCTGATATTGGCCATAGAGACCTGTTTTTAACAGATTGATGACATCCTCTCTTTGGAAATAATAGCGTAAGACTCGCTCAAGGCTCATCATAAAGGCAGAAAGCGGATGATTAACCATTGACTCAGCCCGTCCCCAATAAAAGGGGATTTCAAATTGATTGAACAGGCGTTCAACAGGTAACTTATAAGAGTGTTCATCCCCTAAAAGCAGTGTAAAATCTTTGTAGTCTGCCCCTTCTTCACGGATTTTGCGGCGAATATCTTTTGCAACTGCTTCGATTTCAACTTTTTGATTGGTAGCTTCCCAAAGTTGCAGAGAGACTCGGTCAACATCAGTCCACTCAACAGCCACTTCTTCTTGAGATGTGACCTCATAACTCGCTTCGAAGGCTTTTGAAACTTTTGCGAAAGTGGTTTCCTTGCTGTCCGCCAATAACTCTTCAGCCTGAACACCATGTTGGCTAGCTAGCGCTCGTAAAAAAGACACACTGGCTTCATAGATATTGCCCGATAATAACTGAGCATTGTAAGCTTTCTTGGTAGCATAGGCGCCAATTAGCACCTGCTCTGCTTTTTGATTAAGAAGTTCAACCAGCCGCTCTTCCTCTTCTGAAAAACGGGTAAAACCATCGATAACAATAACCGTATCTTGCAATTGGTGATCCAACTTGCCCTCACTAAGAACCCGCATGAAAAATTGCAACTTACTCTCACCACTCAAGTGTTCCAAATGGATGGCTTCCATAAAGTGGCGCAAAATCGTTTTGAGCTCTGCTATTTTGTCCAAAGGATCCGTTTCAGCTATAAGGACATCAAAGTCAGCTAGAGTCAGCTGACTTTTGGCTAATTCTTTGTATAAGTCGAGAACTTGATTAATAAAGCCAGGATCTTTTTTCAAACGACCAAAAACAGGTAGTGATTGATCGGAAAGCTGATTCAAGACACGATAAAGAAGCATGCTCAAGCCTGCATCATCCAAATTAGCAGTTTCCTTTTTCTTGGGCAGCATAAAATAATTGGGTAGCTGACCAAAACGTGTCACAATCATTTGAAAACTAGCATGGCTCGGCAAGTAATCCAGCACTCGACGTTCTTTCTCAAAAGATAAGGAGTTTGGGGCTATGTAAAAAACACGCTTACCTTGCTGAAGAAAATCTTCTGCTTTTTGTGTTAATAAATCCGTTAGAGAATTGGTAGGATTGGTATAATATAACTTCATGGAGACACCTAACAATAAGATCCTGAGCTCTAAACAGCATGAAAAAGCTAACAAAATCGCCTATGGTTAGGTAGACGTTGTCTTTGCCATATAGCTGTCAGAGCGAGTTTAAGTTATCAGATACTAAGCCCTTTGATCACAACTGGGGCTTCAAACTATCTTCTTATTATAACAAATTTAACGATTTCCATTGATAACGAAAGCTATTTCAGAGGACTTTTGGTACAATTAAGTTATCAGATAAGTTTAGAGGATACTATAATGAAAATAGATGATCTTAGAAAAAGTAGTAATATTGATGATCGCCGCGGTCAGCAATCATACGGTACTTCACGCGGTGGAATGGGAAGCGGGGCTCTTCTTTCTATCCTCTTTTCAAGAGGATCGTGGAAAATGAAACTGTTCATGATTATCATCCTTATCATGTTTGGTGGGGGAGGTGCCTTATCCGGTATTTTTACAGGCGGTACTAGCCAATCTTATCAATCAAATCAAATCTCTCAGAAAAAAAATACTAACGTCAGCGATGCGGATGCTGAATTTGTTAGTAAAGTTCTCGGCTCAACAGAAGATTATTGGAATAAGCAGTTTAAAAAAGAAGGTCTTGGAGATTACTCCGAACCAGAACTAGTCTTTTATTCTGGTCAAACAACTACCGCTTGTGGTGTTGGCCAAGCTTCATCTGGCCCCTTCTACTGTCCTGCTGATGAAAAAGTTTATTTAGATTTAAGTTTCTACGATGAACTCTCCAATCGTTATGGAGCTAAAGGGGACTTTGCTTTAGCCTATGTCATTGCTCACGAAGTGGGACATCATGTGCAGAACGAGTTGGGCACTATGACTGACTACAATAAAGCACGTCAAGGCAAATCAAAAGCTGAAGCCAATCAGCTCAACGTCCGTTTGGAGTTACAGGCAGACTATTATGCTGGGGCATGGGCTAGCTATGTCAAGGATGAAGGCCTGCTAGAAAAAGGGGATGTTCAAGAAGCCATGCAAGCGGCTCATGCTGTTGGTGATGACACGCTTCAGCAAGAAGCCTATGGTCGAACAGTTCCAGATAGTTTCACACACGGAACTTCTGAACAACGTCAGCGCTGGTTTGACAAAGGTTATCAATATGGGGATATCCGTCATGGCAATACTTTCCAAGGTTCTTACGGAGATTTATAAGCTTGACGCCAGTTAAAGGGATCCTCTTTGTTTCTCGATGATTCATAAGGACAGAATCAGCCCGCAACGAGATACTATAAACGGCTTACTGATTTGTTATTATCAAGTCGCTTAAAAGACTTACTATGGCAATAGGAATCAAACACAATCTAGCCTTGATGCTTTATTAGTAGGGCATATTCACTAAATTGTCGTCAAATAACTCCGAAAAGCATTACTTCATTGTAATGCTTTTCTTGCGGCATTATGTTTCTTCTCTTGTTTCATATTACTGAACTTAGTTAACTTGCCACTGGATAAGGTTCTTATGCAAGCACAGAGCTTACGCAATCGTCTTTTAAAACAGCTCCACGTTGGCTAATCCTTAGCAAAATTCAGAAATAGCGGTGTCATACTGCTATGACAAAAAACTCACTCCTTTCCAACTAAAAGTGATTGGACACAGAGACAGACTGGGCAACCGCTATTTTTGAATTCAGATGAGTATAAACCAGAAACTCGACCCTTAAGCTAAGAAGGATCGAGTTTTTAGTTATGAGCTTTTAAATGAAGATTGAGACATGGTCGCTCTCGCTTGTCCTACACAGGTATTATCCGCATCTTAGTTCCTTGTCTGAAAACTAACGCATTTTACCTCGTTAACGAATAATCTTTTGAATAAGGTGATTTATCAGATAGATGAAAGCAGTAACACCCACGCTAACAAGGCTTAACAGTAACACGGTATCAACTCTTAATGGAATGGTTCCTAAAACATTGTTAAAGAATGGTAGATAAACAGCCATCATTTGCATCAGAAGACTAAAAATTAAAGCTAGAACTAATCGTTTATTGGTCAACAGGGATCTATCTAGCCCAAAGCCATTTTGACGTCTAACATTGAAAATATGCCCTAGCTGAGCCACTGTCATAAAGGTAAAGGTTGCTGTTTGAGCATAGACTAGTGCTTGTTGAGAGACAATATGCAGGTAATAAAAGAGACCAAATGCTGCTAGACCGATAATGATACCACTAAGAATAATCCTTGATAAAAAGTTAGTAGTCACCAGTCCATTTTGACGATCTCTAGGTGGCCTCTTCATAATATCTTCTTCTGCCGCTTCATAGGCTAATGCAATAGCTGGGCCAACATCAATTAATAGATTTAACCATAAAATATGTAAGGGCTGAATGGGCATTGGTAAGAGAAACATAATGGTAAATAAAATAGCACTGATCTCTACCATATTACAGGCAAATAGGAATGATACGTATTTTTTGATATTTTCAAAGATGATACGCCCTTCCCTAACAGCTTCCACAATGGTCGAGAAGCGATCATCGGTTAAAATCATATCAGAAGCCTCTTTTGCTACCTCTGTCCCACGAATTCCCATAGCAACTCCAATATCTGAGCCATTTAAAGCGGGAGCATCATTGACACCATCACCTGTCATAGCAACGATGTCGCCGTGTTCCTGTAAAGCAGTCACCAATTGCCATTTATTTTCCGGAGAGACACGGGCAAATACGGCAGTGTCATGAACGCGGTCAATAAAGCCAGCTTGATCATGCTCTTGGTCAATCTCAGCGCCAGTCATGGTGTGATCCCAATTCTTAATACCAATTTCTTTCGCAATCATTGAAGCGGTCTTGGGATGATCTCCAGTGATCATTTTAATGTTAATACCAGCTTGCTGTGTCTGTTGAATGGACTCTGCGACATCCTTTCGAGGAGGATCTACAATACCAAATAAACTCTCTATCTCCAACTCTTGACAATGGTCAGATAGCCATTGGGGTAGGTCTTCCGTCATCAAAGAGCTATCTTCTGCTGAAACAAAGGTACTAGCTAATGCCAAGGATCGCATCCCTTTTTCAGCAATCTGTTCTATCTTGTCTTGCCAAAACTGTTTCTTATCAGCCTTTTCTTCCACCATCGACAAGAGAACGTCAGGAGCACCTTTTAAGATAAACTGCACTCGATTATTTGGCCACTGATAGCTGACTGCCATGTATTTATGTTTCGAGTCAAAGGGTATTTCATTCAGTTTTTTTAAACCATATTGCTCTATCTTGTCTGGGGTCAAGTTCCCTTTGTAGCCAAGGACTTTCAGAGCACCATCCGTTGGATCTCCCTTGATCTTGTAGTCATCACTAGCGTCATCTGATACTTCCAAACGTGCATTACTGGACAAAAAGGCATTTAAAAGTATGGCTTTCAATTGACTCTCTTCAGAAGCATCCTTTTGATCATAAGAAGTCACAAATGTCTGATCGATGTCAACCGCATACTGATCACCACCTTTAGTAATTTCACCTTCAGGTTGATAACCCGAACCTGACACCTGATAATCACCTGTAGGCGTACTAATGACGGCCACCATCATTTGGTTTTCGGTTAAGGTGCCTGTTTTATCACTAGCAATCACTGATGTCGACCCTAAGGTCTCTACTGCTGATAAGGTTTTGACCAAGGCTTGATGAGAGGCCATGGTTTTCATTCCGTTGGCCAAGGTAATTGTCTGGACGGCTGGCATAGCCTCTGGAATAGCCGCGACAGCCAAAATAATCGCAATAGGCAAGATATCCGTTAATTTCTGACCGTTAATGAGACCAACTACCACCACCAAGATTGCTGCAAAAATGGCGAGGAAAATCAGTGATTTACCAAGTTTAGCGATTTCCCTATCTAGTGGGGTTTCAGAGCTTTGATGACCAGACATCATATCCGAAATTTTACCAACCTCTGTATTCATACCAGTATCCGTCACAAGAGCCAACCCTTGTCCCCTTGTCACTGACGTCCCTGAAAAAATCATATTGATGCGATCACCAACAGGTACATCTTGATCTAAGATGGCATCGGCATCCTTATCCACAGCTTCAGATTCACCTGTCAAAGCCGATTCAATGACTGCTAAATTGTTTGAGCTCACCAAACGTCCGTCAGCAGCGATAGCATCACCTGTATGAAGAACTAGCACATCTCCAGGGACTAGCTCTGATGACTCTATTTCAATTTCGCTACCATCACGTAAAACACTTACGTGCGTATTAACCATATTTTGCAAGGCATTGACCGATTTTTGTGCTTTCAATTCTACAAAAAATCCTGTCAATACCGAAATTAGCAAGGCTAACAAAACAGCTCCAGCTTCGATCCATTCGCCCATTACAGCTGATAAGATCATGGCAAAGCCTAGTAGGTAGACAATAATATTGTTCAACTTCTCAATTAGGATTTCTAGGGCTGATTTGCCATCATTTTCCTCTAAAATATTTTCCCCATATTTTTCTCGCTGACTCCTGACTTGTTCTTGTGTTAACCCACTTTTGAGGTCAACATCATAGGTTTGAAGTAAAGTATTCAATTCTTTTTGATCATTTTTCGCCATATACGCCTTCTTTCTTTTTTAAATTTTCTAACTATTTAATTATAGCACATTATCGGCTCAGACAAAAGAGAAAACCACACTATAATTTTATAGTGTGGTTACTTTGATGTATCGCTAAACATGGGCTTTGATGACATCATTTCTTAATCAACAGATTTTAAGGCTTCTAGCATATCAATCGTTTTAAGGATATGATTGACCAGCCAACCTAGCAGTATCAAAATAATAAGCACAACAGCAATCGGAATGGCATAGACCGTCCAAGCAACTTGGCTACCAAAGAGGATATCATTGCTCCCAATCATGTTCATAATGACCTTGTGAAGGTAAATCCCTGAGAAGAGCCCAACCCCAATACCGATAAGAGAAAGGATGATCGTCTCACGATAGATATACATGGTCACTTCCTTATTGAAAAAGCCAAGAACTTTGATCGTTGACAACTCACGAATACGCTCTGCTACATTAATATTGGTCAGATTGTAAAGAATGACCACAGCCAAAAGAACAGCTACGATGATCAAAATGGTCATAGCGCCATTCAAGGAAGCCACTACCGCTTCAACCGTATCAACCATGGCAGAATTTTGACTCAAGCCTGAAACAGCCCCTAAGCTTAATAGAGCTGTCGCTTGATCTTGCAAAGTCTGACTGGAGTTGTCTTTTAAATTAACCAAATGAGCTTCTGACGCCTCCACATCTCTAAACGTTTGATCAAAAACAGTATTTGTCATCAGCAGATAATGACCAGCATTCATCTCGATAATCCCTGAAACCTTAACCTGATAGTGTTGCCCCTTATCATCTTTCAGACGAATCGTTTGACCTTCTTTGGCTTGATAAGCTTTGGCTAATTTTTCTGAAATCAGAACACCGTCTTTTGCTAACTCACGTTTTTGGCCACTTTTAGCATCGTAGAGATTCACAAAAGAGCCAAAGTCTTTTTGATCAGACATCAATAGTGACACGGATTGGTGTTGAGTCATCTTGGGAGCCTCTACCATCAGCGAGGCATAGCTGATCGTCATTTGTTTGTCAACCTCACCACTTGATAAGGCTTCCCTTAGTTTATCTTTTTCCTCTTTCTTAGCACCAGATGCTTCTATAACTAGCATATCATAAGGCGTCAGCCGACCAAACTGGTTCTCAACGACCTTGGACAGAGAGGATTGGATACCAAGTCCTGCAAATAAGAGGGCGACAGACCCTGCTACGCCAAAAATCGTCATAAACATCCGTTGCTTATAGCGGAAGATATTTCTCGCCGTCACTTTTTGAGTGAAAGATAGTTTTTGCCAAAGCCAAGACAAACGCTCTAATAGGATTTCAGACCCCTTGACCGGTGGTTTAGGCAAGAGTAGCTGGGCAGCTTTTTCACTGAGCTCACGGCGGGCGATGAGGTAGGCTGGTAAGACAGCAGATAACAAAGCAAGACCAATAGCGATGCCAGTATAACTCCAGAAAAAGTCATAATGAATAGCGCTGATGGTTGTGTCTTTCGTCATGATATCAGCAATCACCCGAGGCAGGATATAATGCCCCGCCAAGACACCCAAAGTGGTTCCAGTCAAACTGGCGATAAGACCATAGATAACAAACTTGCGAATGACATCAGCATTACTGTAGCCCAGTGCTTTAAAAATGGCCGAATTATTGCGTTCTTCATCAACGAAACGTGTCATGGTCGTGAAGGTCACCAGTGCTGCTACCAAATAAAGAACAACAGGAAAAATGTTCCCGATTTGTGCTACGCTGTCTGAGCCTGATGCATAGACCATATAACCATTGCCTCCGGGCAGCGTTTCACGGGTGTAGGCAGTGTAACTTGGCATTTCCAAAGTATCCAAGTCTTCCTGCGCTTTAGCCAGGTCCTTTTCGTTTTTTTCTAAAGTCTTTTTCGCAGCTGTCACGTTTTTTTCTTGCTGAGCGATTTCTTTTTGAGCTTCTCTTAGTTGCAACTGAGCGGCTCTCGCTTGTCCTTGTGGTAAAGCCGCTACCATTTTTTCTTGATCAGATAAGCTTCTCTTGGCATCAGCTAATTTTTTCTCACTGTCAGTGATTCTTTGACTTGCATCAGCTAGATTGAGCTTGTTGGCTTCAATCTCAGCTTGTGGTTCTTTTTTGATTTCAGCTAAATGACTTTGCGGATTGTCCGCTAACAGTTTGTCTAAAGCATCTTGCTTGACTCTTAGCTTCTTTTGGTAAGCTTTCCCAAAAGGATTCAATGGTTTCAAATCATGATAACGGATACGAGCAAGAAGGGGATAGTCGCTATCAAAGGCGTCAGCTAAGACAACACCATAGGCAGCTAAATTTCCATCTCCTGCGGTTGAAGTACCGAGGTTTGTTGTCGACCAAATTTCCGGTGAATTGACAAAGCCAGTCACCTTAAAGCCTGTCTGCTTGAGAAGACCATCATCTGATTGGGTGACACTAATCGTGTCGCCAATCTGATAGCTTTTTTTAAGACTGGAAGCTAGAGCAATTTCCTGAGCATTGCTAGGTAACTTCCCCTTAACTAGGGTCATCTTAGAAATCTTATCCGGCCTTGATAAGAGTCTAAGAGCATCATTGGTGTCTTTAATAGTGACATCGCTCATATAAGCAAAGTCTACATCAGCCTGCTTGAGATTTTGAAGCTCTTTTTGATCTTCTTTCCCCAAGCCCATGCTGGCAATCACCGTCAAATCCATGGTATTTTGACGATTGAGGTATTTGGTCGCTGAACGTTGCATATCAGGTGTTGTGACTTTAAGACCAACATAAGCAAATGCCCCTAACATCATCAAAAGCATAATGGATAAAAAGCGTCCCTTTGAAGAGCCTAGCGATTTCCAGATGTCTTTCCAGTAGGTTTTCTTAGACATGGCTTCCTCCTAGTACTCTAAGGTCGCAATGTCTTGCGGGTTTTCATTAACGTCAACACTGGTAACACTGGCATCATGCATGCGAATGACCTTATCTGCGATCGGAGCCAAGGCTGCATTGTGCGTCACGATAACTACGGTTGCCCCTTTTTCACGCGACATGTTTTGGAGGATTTTTAAGACCTGTTTTCCTGTATTATAATCCAGGGCTCCAGTTGGCTCATCGCAGAGCAAAAGTTTTGGGTTTTTGGCAAGAGCACGCGCAATGGACACGCGCTGCTGCTCACCTCCAGATAACTGAGCTGGAAAATTATCCATGCGATTAGCAAGTCCCACGTCAGCCAAAGTCTTTTCAACATCCAGAGCATCTGGAACTATCTCTGAAGCTAGCTCTACATTTTCTTTAGCCGTCAAGTTAGGAACCAAATTATAAAATTGAAAAACAAAACCAACGTCATTGCGACGATAAGCAGTCAACTCCTTGTCCGAATAACCAGAAATATCCTTACCATCAATGATCACATGCCCCTCATCATTGGTATCCATACCGCCCAAAATATTTAAAACAGTGGACTTACCAGCACCCGATGCTCCAAGGATGATGACCAACTCTCCCTTGTCAATATCAAAAGACACATCGCGATTGGCAACAATTTCAGTACTCCCTGTCTGATAACGTTTATAGGAGTTTTTCATTTGAATATAAGACATGTTAACCTCTCAATCGTTTGCTTAAATCATCAACATGTTGATTTAATCTTGCTGATATTATATAATGTCAGCAATAAATCTTCAAGAACAAAAATCAACAAAGTGTCGATTTAAAAAAGGGATAGTAGACCATGACCAAACGACAAACCGAAACCAAATACTATATTAAAACAGCCCTAATCATCCTGCTCAAAGAAAAACGGTTTGAGGATATTAGCATTTCAGACATCACGCGAAAAGCAGGGATCAATCGTGGTACCTTTTACCTTCATTATAAAGACAAGTATGACATGATGAGCCAATTTAAAGAAGAAATACTGTCTAACCTCTACACCATCCTAAACAAAGGCGACATTGAAACGGATATCAATACTATCTTAATCAACACTTTTTCTTATGTGCAAGACAATTTTGAGTACATAGAAGCTATGTCAACCATCTCTTCTATCAACTTCTCAGAAACAATCAAGAACTTTGTGCTCGATTTTCTCTTAGAATTTCCCCAATCCAAAACAGCTATTGCCAACCATTACGGTGTCCCTTATGAATATGCGATTCAAGTCTATTTGGCCAGTATCGAAAGCCTTATTTCCTATTGGGTCGCCACAGGCGGCAAAGAAAGTCCGGCAGAGATGACTGACATCATCTCCAAAGTTTTAAGAATTAACGAGATCTCACCAAAAATGAACCGCTAGATAACGGTTCATTTTTTGGTTAACCATTGATTAGTTAGTCTTATCAGATATCAATGCTGACGGTGACTGTTTGGACAGGAACATCATAGAAGGGATCTTCACGACGTCCGAGGAAATCACGTGCTTGTTGAGGGAAGGAGGCGTAGCTCAATACGTCTTCCTCACTCTTAGCATAGTCGGCAATCTCCTCACGAAGAGTTGGCAACTGTGGTTCCAGAAGATCAGCTGGACGAATCCTTATCACTTCTTCATCGCCAATGATGAGCTCTTTAATGCCATCAGCTAAGGGAGCTGGAGACTGTCCATATAGCCCACGCACATAGTCCTTGATTTCATTTGGAATGACCTTATAGCGTTCCCCAGAAATGACATTCATGAGCGATTGCGTACCAACCATTTGTGACAAAGGCGTCACCAAAGGTGGATAGCCGAGATCTGCCCGCACGCGAGGAACTTCCGCGAGCACTTGGTCATACTTGTCTTCTAAACCTTGATCCTTCAACTGACTAAGGAGGTTGGAGAGCATTCCTCCAGGCACTTGGTAAATCAAGGTTTTGGGTTCAACATCCTTCACTTTCGGATTGAGAATACCTTCTGAACGATAGTGGTCACGAACCTTGTTGAAATGCTCAGCCACTTCTTCCACTTTCTTAAGGTCAATACCTGTGTCAAATCCTAACTCTTCAAGAGCCACAACCATTGATTCGGTAGCAGGCTGACTCGTTCCACCAGCAAAAGATGAAACTGCCGTGTCAATCACATCAGCACCGGCTTCAGCTACCTTAAGATAGGTCATTTCTGCAATTCCGCTTGTCGCATGAGTGTGCACTTCCAAAGGCAAATCAACAGCTTCTTTGATACGCTTCACCAAGTTATAACCTGTTTGGGGCGTTAAAACCCCAGCCATATCCTTAATACAGATAGAATCTGCACCAATCTCAGCATAACGTTTCGTCAAATCCACAAAATAATCCACAGTGTGAACAGGACTGGTTGTATATGAAATAGCAACTTGCGCGTGTCCACCAGCTTCCTTTGTGGCACGCACTGCCGTTTGTAAATTACGAGGGTCATTCAAGGCATCAAAGATACGGATGATATCAATTCCGTTTTCAACAGATTTTTGAATGAAACGAGTTACTACATCATCAGCATAGTTTCGATAACCCAATAAGTTTTGCCCTCGAAGAAGCATTTGTAATTTTGTATTTTTAACGACTTTACGAATGGTCCGTAACCTTTCCCAAGGATCTTCGTCAAGGTAACGTAAGCAAGCATCAAAGGTTGCTCCTCCCCACATTTCAAGTGCATAGTAGCCAGCTTGATCTAATTGCTCAAGGACAGGTAACATCTCTTCAGTGGTCATACGCGTTGCGATTTGACTTTGCTGACCATCCCGTAAAACCGTTTCGGTAATACGAATTTTTGTCATCTTATTCTCCATTATTTCCTAAATCGTGACTCGTTCAACTAGCGTTTATCTTGATTAGTCTCACAAGCTTTCGTGTCTAATGATTATCAGCTAATGCCTGATCAATGATTGTACTAATGACTTCTTGCATTTGGACGATACTGTGTTTTCTGGAACGCCCACATTCTTTGGCTATTTCAGAACATATCAAACACTGACGAGGGGCTTTGTTTAATTCCGTTCGACTGATTGAATTTAAGCCCCCAGATTCGACTGTCTGTAAAACATCCAAATCCATTAATCGTCCTAAATCACTAGCTTCCTCAATGGTCATTAACACTTTTTTGAGGTCAAGAGGTGGTAAACTTGACATCATGTAATATTCCCAGCCTGTTTTTGGGGTTATTTTTTTGTCAAAGATAATCTCATGAGATAATTGCTTTTTAATCAAATCAATCATACTATCAAAGGCTTGCCCTAGCTTTTCTGATGTCTTTACAGGACCTGGGATATTCATGGTGGCACAGAGTAGACTAGCTTGTGGGAACTTCTCCATTAGAGCGAGTTGTCTAAAACGACGCGCTTCTCGTGCTGCTAGCATATCTTCTAAGCTAATGCTTGGTCCATCGAAAACAGTCATTTTAGACATTTTTTACCACGTCAATCAAACTGCCATCGCGGTATTCAATGAGAGCAACCACCTTATCACCATATTGGATTGGTTCAGGATTGCCAACAACCGCGTAAGCTTTTTCTTTCAGTTCTTCAATGGTAAATTGAGGCACTTTCAAATCTTTGAAATGCTCTATCAAGTCAGGACGATTTGGGTTAATCGCGATACCAACTTCTGTTACGACAACATCAACACTAGTACCAGGTGTGATGACTGTATTGACCTTATCCACAAAGGTAGGAATCCGTCCACGAATAAGAGGTGAAATGACAAGACTCATCTTAGCCGCAAAAGCGGTATCACAGTGCCCACCAGAAGCGCCACGAATAACCCCATCAGAACCAGTCATGACATTGACATTGAAGTCTGTATCCACTTCAAGAGCAGACAAGATGCAGGTATCTAGTTGGTTAATCACAGAGCCCTTGCTGAGTGGCGAAGCGTACATATTGGCATCGATTTCCAAGTGTTTGCCAGCATTACGGTCAAGCGATAAGGCTGATGGGTGATCAAAGTCTTGAACGTCAATGATTTTATCAACCAAGCCTTCTTCTAAAAGTTCTACCATCGCATTGGTAATGCCCCCAAGTGCAAAGCTGGCTTTAATCGCTTTGTCAATCATGGCTTCTCGGATAAAACGGCTAACGGCAAGTGAAGCACCTCCAGTTCCTGTCTGGAATGAAAAGCCTTCTTTAAAGTAAGGTGAGTTGGTAATCACTTTAGCTGCGTATTCTGCAATTAGGAGTTCTTTAGGATTTTTAGTGAAACGCGTAGCCCCTTTGGCAATACCATTTGGGTCACCGATAGCATCAACTTCAACCACGTAATCAACATCTGTTTGAGGAATTGAAATTGGTGTATTAGGATAAGGGACCAAAGTGTCGGTAATGATAACCACCTGATCCGCATACTTAGCATCAATCATGGCATAACCAAGAGAACCGCAGGTTGCTTTGCCTTTTGTTCCATTGGCATTTCCATAAGCATCTGACGATGGTGCCCCAAGAAAGGCTACATCAATGTGAACATCGCCGGAAGCAATAGCCCGTGCACGGCCACCGTGAGAACGGATGACCACAGGGTTTTCCATGATCCCTTCTGAAATGGCTGCTCCAACCTTATCACGTAACCCTGATGACGTGATGTTGGTCACAACACCATTTTTGATGTGTTGGATCAAAGGTTCGTGGACATTGGCAATGGAACTTGGCGCAATAGATAAGTTTTTTATCCCTGCTTTTGCAATCTCGTCCAAAACCATGTTCATGACATAATCGCCTTCACGAAAATGGTGATGAAATGAGATGGTCATGCCATCCTTCAAGCCAGTTTTTTGAATGGCTTCACGGATTGAGCTAAGTAATTTATGATCTCCCGGTTTTACTGGTTTGATCTTACGACTTGACTCTTGATAGTCTTTAATATGTGCCAATTCTCCTTCAAAAACACCGTATTGATCAGCGTATTCTTGAGGAATGTCTCGGCCAAGTGTGTTTGTCACCATCTTAAATATCCTCCTCAGTCAAAACTCCTGCTGCTTTCGCTAGCATTATCACACGCTCTGCACGTTCTACGATTGGTTTGTCAATCATCTTACCATTGAGCGCAATAACACCTGAACCCTTGCTTTCGGCTTCACGGATTGCCCATTTGACTTGCTTAGCATTCTCGATTTCTTTTTCAGTTGGCGTGTAAATCTCATTTGCCAAAGGAATCTGACGCGGGTTGATAACAGACTTGCCATCAAAACCAAGTTGTTTAATCAAGCGGACCTCATCTTGGAAACCTTCAGTATTATTAACATCAGAGTAGACCGTATCTATCGCTGCAATGCCAGCTGCGCGAGCCGCATGCAGAATCATACTGCGAGCAAAAAAGAGCTCTTGACCATCAGGATAACGACGGGTTTTCATATTGGTCACATAATCCTCTGCACCAAGGGCAATCCCAATAAGACGATCAGAGGCTTTTGCAATCTCACGAGCATTGAGAACCCCTTCAGCAGATTCAATAGCTGCCATCATGCGCGTACGCCCTACTTCGATACCATACTCCCGCTCAACACGTTCGATTTCAGCTTCCACATCAATAATATCTTGTGCCGTTTCCGTTTTTGGCAAACGGATAACATCGACACCAGCTGTCACTACGGCTTCAATGTCCAAAGCACCACAAGTATCTAAGCCATTGACACGAACGACTGTTTCAACATTACTATAATCAAAGGTTTTAAGTGCAAAATGAACCAAAACGCGTGACGTGTCTTTTTCTTTTAAGGATACGGAGTCCTCTAAATCAAACATAATCGAATCCGCTCCGTACAAAGGTGCGTCACGAAGCATTCCAGCATTGGCACCAGGGACAAACATCATTGTTCTTCTTAAACGTTCCATGAGTCAATCTCCTTCCAATTATAAGTGTCAAGACCTGCTGCGCGATGTGCTGCTGCAATGGTACGAGCTTGAATAGTGCAATCCAGAGCACCCTTATCCACCGCTTCAACCTTGGCAGACCTGACCCCAAGACTTGTTAGAGTGTCTTCAATGACACGACGAATCTGTGTGCCAAACTGTTTTTCAACGCTACTATCCAGTGAAATTGAAAATCCATCAAGCTCACTTGGAGATAGGGTTAACATAATGTCGCTTGATTCTAATGAACCAGCAACTGCTGTTTGCTTAATTTCCATGATTCACCTCTATAAAATACTTATTTATCTGCTGGGAAAAGTTTGATCAACACTTCTGCTGAAATATAAAGGATTCCCAAAACAACAAAGATTCCAAGCATACCCAGACCCATGAGTTCAAAAGCCTGGATTAAATGATCCATATTTATCATAATGTCCTCTTTTTCTATCTCTTAGCTGAAGAAGGCAAGGAGCAAACCACCAGCAATAACTGAAGCGATTTGACCTGATACATTGGCACCAACAGCGTACATCAAAATAAAGTTTTGCGGGTCTTCATCAGTTGCCATTTTTTGGATAACACGACTTGACATCGGAAAGGCCGAGATACCTGCCGCACCAATCATTGGATTGATTTTTTCTTTACGGAAAATATTCAAAATCTTAGCAAAGACAACGCCACCGATAGAGTCCATAATGAAAGCAACCAAACCAAAGACGATGATTAAAAGTGTTTGCACGTTCAAGAACAAGTCCGCTTGCATCTTCACTGAAATGGTCAAACCCAGTAAGATAGAAACGATATTAACCAGTTCATTTTGAGCTGTTTGGGACAACCGATCCAGAACCCCACACTCACGAAGAAGATTACCAAACATCAAGAAACCAACCAAAGGTAGGGAAATCGGAGCGATAAGTCCTGCCACAATGGTAATCACAATTGGAAAGAGAATTTTCGTCATCTTAGAAACGCTCTCTGCTTTATAAGTCATGCGAATTTGGCGTTCTTTTTTAGTCGTCACTAATTTGATCGCAAATGGTTGGATAATGGGCACCAAAGCCATGTAAGAGTATGCTGCAACTGTGATTGGTCCTAGAAGTTTTGGTGCCAATTGGTTGGCAACAAAGATGGAAGTCGGTCCATCTGCCGCACCGATAATACCAATAGAAGCTGCTTCTTTGATGTCAAATCCAGCTAAAACAGCCACAACAACAACAAAGAAAATACCAAACTGAGCCGCTGCCCCAAAGAGCAACATGAATGGATTCTGCAAGAGAGGTCCAAAATCAATCATGGCTCCGATACCGATAAAGATAAGAAGTGGGAAAAGCTCAGTTCCGATACCGATATTGAAGAGAACATCGAAAACCCCCTCTTGTTCTACACCATTAACAACCTGAGTTAGGACTCCAGTTCCTGGGAAGTTAACCAAGATCGTTCCAAGTCCCATAGGGACCAACAGGGTCGGCTCATATTCTTTTTTAATTCCTAAATACATCAAGATGGCTCCGATTAGCATCATGACCAGCTGCGGAATCGTAATAGACGTAATGCCAGCAATTAATGTTTCCATTAGGTCAATTCCTTTCTTTATACGTGCGATTAACCAATCGTGATCAAGCCATCACCTGGATTAACTGTTTGCCCTGCTGTCACATGAATCGCTGAAACAGTTCCTGCAGATGATGCCACAATTTCATTTTCCATCTTCATCGCTTCAAGAATCATGAGAGGTTGATTTTCAGAAACGGTATCTCCCACCTTTACCAAAATGTTAAGGATGGTTCCTGGCATTGGGGCTGCTAAGGCATCTGCTCCAGCTGGCGCAGAAGAGCTTTCTGCGGGTGCCGACGCTACTGGGGCTTCTACAACTGGAGCTTGTGGCGCTGCTGGTTGTTCGGGTGCGGAAGGGACTGTTGCAGGTGCCGGTGTAGCACCAATTTCTTCCATCTCAACAAGGTATTCTTTTCCATCCACAGAAATTTTGAATTTGCGTAACATTATTGTCTCCTTATTTTTCTTCTTATTTTTTACGTTTGATTGATTTAACAACAAACTGGCTATCAGGGTTATCTCCTGCGGCGATACTTGAGGCAAGCAGTGAGACGATCAAACTTTCAGGGTTTCGTTTTAAAATCCGTTTAACCTTAAACTGACTATCTGGGTTATCTCCTGCAGCTATGCTTGAGGCGATGACACTGACCAGTTGAAAGTCCTCTGAAGTCGCTGGTATATAGGCTGGTACGTCTTCCCACTCCTCTACAACTGAATAGCTACGATTGTTTTCTTCACTCTTAGGAAAGTTGTGTGATTCCTTGGATTTTGAAAATAACCGTTTTAAAATCCCCATAGCTTCTCCTTTCTAACATCATAGAATTCCAAAAAAGTGTGGTTAAAAAAGCATTTCTTAACCCTTCTAAAATTATTATATAACATGTTTTTTGATATGAGTGGCTTTTTTGTGTTTTTTTGAAAAAACGCTTCCAAATCTTAACAGAATCATTTTCAAGATGTTCTTTTTGTGTTTTTTATCGTCCATTGGTCTTTCAAAATTAAACGCTTTCAATTATACTTGGGTTGTAAAATCATTTTGTTATATATTAGCTAAATATAATAATTATAAATTCAAGGAGAAAAACTATGCTTCTTACCATATTAGCTTATGCTATGATTATCGTCTTCATGTTTGTGGTCATGAAGAAAAAAATGTCACCGTTGACATCCTTGGTTATTGTCCCATTACTATTTACCATCATCGCCATTTATACTGGTGCTGCTGACTTTGGCTTAGATGCTAGTTTCGCAGAATTCTTAGGAGACAATAAACTTGCAAACAACTTAACGGCTGTCGGTCCGATGGTTATGTACGGTATCAACGGCACTGCTAAAACAGGTATTATGCTCCTGTTTGCTATTTTATACTTCTCCATCATGCTTGATGCCGGTCTTTTTGACCCAATCACTGAGAAAATGATTCGCTTCGCTAAAGGCGATCCGATGAAAGTCTTAATGGCGACAGCCATTGTATCAGCTGCTGTTTCGCTTAATGGTGATGGAACGACAACGACGCTTATCGTTGTCTCAGCTTTCTTACCTATCTACAAAAAACTCAACATGAATGTCATGAATCTTGGTGTTTTGATTATCCTTCAAAATACTATTATGAACCTACTTCCTTGGGGTGGACCAACAGCACGCGCCATGTCTGTCCTTGGTGTTGGTGCCGAAATCCTTGGTTACCTGGCTCCTGGTATGATACTTTCAGTTCTTTATGTCATCTTTATCGTAGCACGTAGCATGGGTAAAAAAGAACGCAAACGCCTCGGTGTTAAGGAATTATCGGAAGCTGAAGTACGTAAATTAACAGACATTACAGACCCAGATACCATTGCTATTCGTCGTCCTCAAAATTTCCTTTTCAATGGTATCTTAACGATCATTTTAATTGCCTGGTTGGTTGCTGGATCATTCGTTGATGCAGTCAAAGTTGAACCACTTCTTCTTTTCGCAGTAGGGACATGTATTGCGCTCATGTTTAACTACCCAAAATTAAAAGACCAATCCAAACGTATTGGGGACAATGCTGACAACGCGGTTCAAGTTGTTATCTTGGTCTTCGCCGCTGGTGTTTTCATGGGGCTCTTCCAAGGTTCAGGTATGGCTGGTGCTCTTGCCCAAAGCTTTGCGACCATCATTCCTAAACAACTCGCCGGATTCTGGGGCATTATCATTGCTCTCATCTCTGCACCAGGTACTTTCTTCCTTTCAAACGATGGATTTTACTACGGTATCATGCCTGTCTTGGCCCAAGCTGGTGCGCAATATGGATTTGATAACATGTCGATGGCCCTTGCTTCCCTCATGGGGCAAGCCTTCCACCTACTCAGTCCACTCGTTGCCTTCATCTATCTTCTCCTTCGTTTAACAGGATTGGATATGGGAGAATGGCAAAAAACCTCAGCAAAATACGCATTTGTCATCTTCATCATTTTCATCATAACCGTTATCTTGATGGGACGTATGCCAGTTTACCTACCACAGTAAACAATAATAGGAACTAAAAAGGATTGGAATATTGTCCAATCCTTTTTACAATCGTTTCGTTGATAACTAATCTATGGCGTAAATTAATCCATAACTGTCACCATTTCAGTTAAAACCTTACTGGGTATTATACTAAAATTGAAAAGCTGTTCCAATGCCTTTTTCTTTTGCTTTTTCAACGATCAGCTGTGCCGTCACAATATCAAGAACTGCGGAGCCTACACTCTTAAATACCGTAATATCCTTATCTGATTCTCTACCCTTGATATGCCCCAATAGCAGTTGACCGAGTTCACCAGTGTAGTCACTTTCAGTTAATAAACCCGTTTTGATAGGAGATTGAATGTCTCCTGCTTCAGCTAATACACCATCATTAGTATCAAAAACAACTGCATCTGCCTTAACTAATAGATCCATTGGCAACTCTAACATCTCAGGCGTATAAGCACCGATGCCATTGACATGTGCTCCTTCTTTAATCCAATCCGCTTGGAAAGTGTTTACTTTAGATGTTGTTACAGTCGTCACTACATCAGCATCTCGAACAGCTTCTTCCGCTGTTTCAACAGCAACAATAGTCGTTTTAAAGTGGTCTTTCATCTCTCGAGCGAGTTTATCAGCAAACCTTTTTGCACGTTCAAAGTCAATATCAAACACGTTTAATATTTCTAATTGACGTGCCGTCATCATAGCGATAGCTTGCTGATAACCTTGACCACCAGTACCAATAAGACCACCAATCTTGGCCTCTGGATTAGCCAGCTCCTCTGTTGCAGCTCCCTGAATAGCTGCTGTACGTAATTGCGTCAAATAAGTTCCATCCAAAATAGCAGAAACAATACCTGTCTCTGGATCAAGAGCTACCATGGTAGCAGGTACCGATGGCAAGCCTTTTTCAATATTATTAGGATACACCGATACAATTTTGACACCAAGAGCATTTTGATTTCCTTCGGTGACAGCTGGCATATACAAACTTTGACCTTGAAAATGCTTAACATCCAAATTGGTACGAAGTGGCACAACTGCCTTTCCAGAAGAGTAAAGCTGAGAAGCTTCTTTGGCTGCTAAAATAGCATCCTTCATTGAGAAGCATTCTTGAATATCTTGTTTTGTTAGAATAAGCATGTTTAGATTCTCCTTTCTTAGACTTTTTCCTTTAGCATACCATAAGCACTATACAGGAGTATAAATGCTACAAACCATTGTAATAGTTCAGTATTTAGCTGTGTAACAATAAAAACTGCACAAAGCACACCCATCACGCCAAATGTTGACGTAAACAAGGTGATTTTTCGGCTATATTCACCGGATTTAACAAATTGCACACTGCCTACCGGTACTGAGAAAGTGGCAGAACCCATCATAATTGGAAAAGCAACTGCTGGATTCAAACCTAACAAATACACGGTAATCATTGTGAGCGCATATGAACCAATACCAATGTTATTTAAGGCGCCAAAAATTGCCAAGGCAACAGCAGCTATCACCAGTTTAATACCTGTTAGTTCTGTTGCTGTTCCACCTCCAGGTAATAACCCAAATTTTCCACCAAAGATAATAAGCGCCGCAACAATCATACCAATACCAATTGAAATTTTTAACTTATCTGCTGGTAGCTTGACAGCTAATTTCGCTCCAAAATAAGAACCAATCATCTGGCTGATAATACAGGTCACAAGGGTTATAATACCGACTTTAATATTAGTAATATAGGCTAATGCCATAATAGCAACTGGTATAGTACATTGGGTATTTAAAGTTCCAGGTAATTTTTTAACACTAGTCCAGTTCAATTTAGGATATAAGCTGGTACTAATTGCAAAGTCTGAAATACCAATAGTTGATAAGAAGAACATTATCGCACTGCTAAATGGTAAAGCCAAGGTACTGGCTTCCTCAGCCATGACTTCATGTCTATGCTTTAATAAATCTGCTATCAAAATAACAGTGAAATAAGCATTTACAATAACAACAAGTAATAATAATATATTTTTAAATAACATAGGGTAACTCCACTAATAAATATCGCGAATCCCCTCAAAGTTTTCACCATAATCGTTGCGCAAATCAACGCCATGCTCTTGAATGATTTTCAAGGTGTAGGCATCATGCTTGATGTACTCTTTAGCTAACAGACGCATAGCAACATTGTGAGTCCAGATGACATCACAGTGGTCATCCAGCGTTCCAAATAAAATAATATCATCGTCACAGACTAAATTCACCCAACGACCACCCATGTCTTTACGCTTTTCATCTTCAAAACCATGCTGATAAAAACGTTTGAAGGGTAAGTTGTAACGCCCACTTGCACTGAATAAAATACAGACGAAGTCATCTAAACGCGATTCTGCTTCTTCTAAAGCTTTTGTAATAGATGGCGTAAGTGTATCATCCCATATTTGAATGTAAAGGCTCGATTGTGCATGCTCAATCATATACAGCATTTTTAATAAAACGGACTCTTTACTTTCTAATTGCCACAAAAGCGTGTCTGCTTCTTTCCTTCTAATATCTGACAAGTGTTCATCTAAGTAGTCAATATCGCTAAGGGTTGAGTGTTTTAACATTCCCACAAACTCCTCTGGCGATAAGGCTGAGTACATTTTAGGTTCACTTTTATTAACTAGAACGGCTCCCTTTTTAACCAATATTTCTAAGTAATTGTATACCTTGGACCTTGGAACACCAGATTTTTTGCTAACTTCATATCCAGTCATCAGGCCATGTTCAATCAAACTAAGGTAAATATTGGTTTCAGATTCTGTATAACCGAACTGTTTCATTTTTTGTACCAACATATGGACTCCTTTTAATAATGTAGTAGCTACTTACAGTAACTATTATAATTTTGAAACCGTTTTAAGTCAATGGTTTTTTGTGATTTTTTTAACTTTCTTTGAAAATGATGGTTGTTATTGAGCTCTCACTTTTCAAAAATACACACTCTTTTATAGATTTTCGTTATAATAAAAAGATAGAAAGGATACCTTATGAACCCAATTATCGAATCTGTTAAAGCAAATCTAGATCTCAATCAAAATCTTCCCTTAAAACAGCTCTTTTATGAAGCGCTACGAAAGACTATTATTCTACGCGAAATTCCTGCTGGAAGTCGGATCAATGAAAAAGAATTTTCACTGGAGTTAAACATTAGCCGAACACCTATCCGCTATGCGCTAGCTCAACTTTTAGAAGAAAAATTGGTCGAGCACATCCCCAAGAAAGGGATTATTGTTAAAGGAGTCAGTATTGAAGATGCTATGGAAATTTTTGAAATTCGTAAGTCTTTAGATACCTTGGCTAGCATAACAGCTATGAAGAAAATGTCCTCAGATGATTTTGACGATATGAAAGCTATCTTAACAGATTGCGAAACTTTTATCGTTGATGGCGATGTTGAGCAGATTTTAGACAATTTCAACCAATTTAACAACTGTATTTATGAAAAAAGTCGTATGGTCCGCTTAAGGGAAATTGTCAGCGAGCTCCAAACCTACCTAACTTACTTTAGAGAAATTTCAATCTCATCTACGGAACGTCGTCAACTAGCTCTGAGTGAACACTGGGACATTTATCATCATATGAAAGACCAAAATGCTGAAAAAGTTACGGAAATAACGCACCAGCACCTCGACCGTTCGCTAACCTTTATCCTACAAGAGATGGATGCTCACCCAAATGACTAGAAAACTCCTCGATAACATTAGCCGCGCTGCTCTCAAATCACTACTCTACGAAGTTTCCCTTAGCCCAAAACCAGGCTTGGTGGATCGTTTTGACAATGGTGCTCATGACGATATGACTTTTCAAACCTTCATAGATAGCGCTCTTTCTCTGGCACCCTTCTTTGAGTCCTATTTGACCATAGGTTTTGATACCAGCGATCAATCCCCTCAAGCAGTCTTTCAGCAACTAAGGCAAACTGGGATTGCAGCTGAAAAAGCCATGTTTACGGTAACAAAGGGTATCAATACTCATAAAGGGGTTAATTTTTCGTTAGCCGTTATCTTAGGGGCAACAGGCAGATGGCTAGCTCAAACTGGACGAAACCTAACCAAAGATTATCGCTTTTCTAAAGAAGATAGCTGCGCCATAGGCCAAGTCGCTGCTGAACTTTGTTCAGACGTTTTAGCCATGGATTTGAAAGATTTAGAAACTAAAAAACATCTAAGCTATGGCGAAAGACTTTATTTAGACTATGGCATAACAGGTCCTCGTGGAGAAGCTAGTGCCGGTTTTCCAACCGTGATAACAAAAGCCCTTCCTTTTTTAAGACATGAGATACAACAAAGGGGACCAAAGGACGACGTCCAGTTAAAACTGCTACTTTATCTCATGACTTTTGTCGAAGATGGTAATCTTATCCACAGGGGAGGCATTGCAGCCTGGCAAACGGTCAAAAAAGAAGCTGCGCAACTTCTGGATCACCATTTATCTGATGCAGCTTTGAAAAAAGCTATTTCGGAATATAATACCATCTTGATTAATCGTCATCTGAGTCCCGGTGGTTCTGCTGACCTTCTTGCTCTCACACTTTTCTTTGCTTTTCTTGAAGAACTTATCTAAAAAAATAGCTCTATCATGTCTGTCCTAGGTTACCCCACTGCAGAAATGATAGGGCTTTTGAATGTCTGTCCCCAAAAAATCAAAACTACTGATGTGGACCGGCAGCCTGTTCCAAGGTTATGAGTCAGCCCAACCAGTCAAATCTCATGAAACGGCATTCCCCTGTGCACCACTTTCTCGGATAACGTCTAGGAACACCCCCTGACAAAAAATAAAAAAACGAACAAAATAGCATTCTGTTTAACAGAAAAAACTATCTCGTTCATTTGTTATCATCTTATCAACTTCATAAGCATAGCTAGTAAAGAATCTCTAAAATGAAACACTTTTAGTATAGACTATTTTGGCAAGAGTGCATTACTCGGTCTTTTTATTTTTCTTAATGACGGCTAGTCCTACTACGAGTGATAAGATACCTGACCAGAATCCTGTCGCTGAAGACTCGCTACCTGTTTTTGGTAGGTCTTTCTGACGCTCTGTGTTTATTGATCCTAACTCGTCTTGCGGTTGTGACGGTTCACTTACTTTTAGCGTCTCTAAATCTTTGGATTCCTGAATAGAACTTGACGGTAACGGTTTTTGAGGATCTGTCTGCCATCTTGGTTGTGAATCGTCTGGAGTCTCCGATAACTCTAGGACTTCTTGGTAAACATAGGTAACAATCAGGGTAGTATTTCCTACCACGTGACCAGTTGTAGGAGCTGATGATACTAAATGACTATTGTCATCTACCTCTCCAACCTTGTAAGTTCCCGCTGGGACCAATTTGTAAGTTTTGCCATCATAGCCCACAATCGTCTGTGTTTTATGTTCGGATTTTTCCGCATCATAGGCAGTATCGACCGCTGCATTATAGTGAACAAGGGCATTGTCTTTCAATATACGATCGTTAATATCACGATATTCAATAATGACTGACCCTTTGACAATCTTTTCTCCACTCGGTGGTACCTGCACATCTTCTTTTGCAATCCGCAAAACAGTTGCGGTCAGTGGCGCAAGGGTCAAACCATTTTGGGTGATCTGTACACCCTCTGGTACTTGAATAGCTTTAGTACCTGCTTGGTTACCATCTGCTAGCACGGCTGCAGCCTTCAGAGATTGGCCAACTGTAAAGTTACGCGCCTTAGTATCGGCATTGACAAAGACCAGATAGACATCGCCATTGCTTGCAACAGTCTGGTAACCTAAAACGAGGTCTTCTTTTTCGACACCGTCTTTGCCTGCTTCTGTCAGCAAGGTCACCCGTTTGTCCACTTCCTCTTTTGATGGGAGTTTGAAGGCATCTGTTGATTTCCGAAGAGCAATCAAGCCTGCTGTATAGGCACGACTTTTTGTATGTTCAGGATAAGCTGTACTGTCTGTCGCCTTGCTCCAGTCAAAATGATTGACCGCATCGCTCGAATCATAGGAATCATGAATAAAATATGGATAATCAAATGGACTACCATCTTCATTAGTCAAAAGGTGAGACTTATTTGGCACCTTATCCTCTGAAACAGGTGTGCGATAGTCTGGATGACGGAATTGCTTGGTTCGACCGTATTCTTGACCTGAATGGATAAATGGTGTCCCTTGAGAGGTCAAGACCAGGAGATTCCCCAGGCGGAGTCGACGATGAATCTCCTTCTCATTTTCTGGCTTAGCAGGATCTTTTTTGATAGATTGGGCGATAATATCAAACAAGGTCAGATTGTCGTGCGCTGCGATATACTGGATGACATCACCAGGATCATCTGCTTCAAAGTTCGTTGGTTGTGCCTTGATATTACGGAAGATTTTTTCGATATCCTGCTTACCATTTGTGATAAAGGCAGGCGTACCTTCATTAGGGTAACCTGATTTCATCGTATTGCGAATATCGTCTGAAAATACTGCCGCAGAATTAGTGGATTTCATCCAAGACTGATCTGCTGGCTGGACAGGTTTATTTTCATCACCTGAATAAGTCACCCAACCCTCACCTAACATCATCAGATTTGGATTGAGTTTTCTCGCCGCATCATAAGCTTTTTGAATGGTTTCAGCATCATGATCTCCCATTAAGTCAAAACGGAAACCATCCACTTTATATTCGTCAGTTAGGTATTTAATCGAGTCCACCAAAACCCGACGGCTCATATAGTGAGTCGTTCCCAAACGACCGCCTCCATAACTGGTTCTTGGAGTACCATCGGCATCCATAAAGTGATAATAATTTGGCTCTAAATCCTCAAAAATAGCTGTTTTCGCCGTATGATTATAGACGACATCCAAGATGACTCCCATACCACGCTTGTGAATTTCATTGACCAGTTCTTTAAATTCTGCAATGCGCGCACTCGGATCAGTCGGATTACTTGAATACATACCTGTTAGAGAGAAATAATTTTGCGGATCATAGCCCCAGTTATAATTGCTGTTGCTGGAAGCATACTCATCCATCCGCTCTGCATTTTTGAGTTCATTGACATAGTAATAACTAAGGACAGGCAGCAACTGAATGTGGGTCACGCCCAAATGTTTTAGGTAATCCAATTTCTCCACAAAAGCTGAGAAAGTTCCAAACTGTGACTTCAAATTAGTTGCAATCGCTTGATCAGATGTAAAATCACGAACATTGGTCTCATAAATCACCGCATCTTTGCGGTCTTTAAAGCCTGGAATAGTAGCATAAGTCAAATCTTTTGGTCCGACTTCTGCTGGGTTTATAAAGGCTGCTTTGGCTATCTTATAAGAGGGATCTTTCTCTGCTAAATCGCTATTCCAAGCCGCTAAAGACTTGGCATAAGGATCCAAAGTTAAGACAGACTTATCACCTCGCTTAATGTCATAATGGTAGTAATAGCTGCGATAGTCCGTAATACCTAAACCACTATTGCTTGTCAAAGTCGCGTTCCAAGTACCTTTTTCCCCCTTAACCATGGCTACTCGTCCGACAACCTTGCTCTGGTCCACCTTATCATAGACCACTAGTGAGACCTGATCTGCACTTGGTGACCACACGGTAACTGCCACTTTCTGACCATTTTCCGTCACACGAGCTCCTAGCTCACCGTCAAATTGATAGAGGCTATCTTTTAACTGCCAATTGATGCCTGTCTTAAATTGCTCACTGCCGTAAGTTATGGTATAAGGTGCATCTGCCTGCCCAAATTCTCCCTGAAGAATCACTTTTTTTGCCTTGTTATCTAAGATAAGGTCCTTGATTGATACAGGCTGATTGTCCTTATTTTTGACCTGCATATTCTTTAAAATAGCTTCTTTTTTGAGATTTTCAAAGTTAGTAAAGGTCGTCTCAATCTCAGTTAAGCTAACATGCTGCGCTCCAGTCATGCGGATATCATTCACGAAATAAGGATTGGTATAAATCGTAGGATCGACATCTCTCAAGAAAAGCTGACGATGGTTTTTCAAATCTGTAAAATGATAATCATTTGGTTGAATCTTCACGTCATCGCCTGATTTGCTCTCATCTAGTAATAAAAAGCCGATTGATTTAGCTAGATCAGCTAATTTGACATCAACATAAGCCCCATACTTCCCCTGCTTGGCAAAATCAATCCCGTTAGGCCAGTCTGTCGTAGGCTGTTCAACATCTCCCCACAACCACAAGGATTTACGGTCATAATTCTTGTCTGAACGCAGGTAATTAATCCGCACCATCCCTTCTGCGATTGGCTCATAAGGGTAGGCTTTATACTTTTCATCAAGCCAGACTTCATTCATCTTAGGACTAATGAGATCAACACTCTTATCTCCTGTCAGGTTGTCACCCGCCGTATTATTGATTAAAAAGCTAATTTTTTCTCGTTTTTCTGCCGATAGTGGTACATCTAAGTAATGCCCGTAGTCATCCGTCTTAGCTTCTGAAAAGCTGGTTGCCCCTGTGGGCCAAGAACCTTTCTGGCTAGATGGTTGCTCCACATCGTCCCATGTCCACAGACCAAGGCTGGCTGGATTATCAGATGGTAATTTCTTGAAATGCATACGGATAGAACCTTCTTGGACCTTATCAGCGGTTGCTAAAGTTTCTTCCTGAGTTGCAGAGGCCTTTACTGTATCAGTTTTTTCTTCTGGCTGTGTCAATACTGCTTGATCAGAAGTATTATTGATGTTCCTTGTCGTCTCTTCAGGTAGAGGCTCTACCACCTCCTTATCTCCTGTCTGATCAGGGCTTCCTGCTGTATCCTCAGCAGCTACCGAGGATTCTACCTGTAGATTGGTGTTAGCTACAGCTGGTTCTTCCGCCTGGACAACCTGTCCACCAAAAGCACAAAAACTGACCGACAAAAGAACTGAGGCAGTCCCACATTTTAACGTCCGCAAGCCAAAATGCTGCCGTTCCTTGCTAAATGTTTCTTGTTTCATTCAGAAACCTCCAAAAATAATATCTGTGCAAGCGCTTGCTTTACTCGTTTATTATACTCTTTATCTCAGATGATGTAAAGGCTTTCATTTAAACCTATAAAAAGGTGTACGGATAAATTTTTTAGCCAATGGATATAAAAACATCACGATCTGATCGTCTCGTGATGTTCTGTTAATCTTATTTAGTCTTGGTAGGCTTGGTCCAATTTTTTCAGGAGTTTATCTTTTTCTTCTTCCGTTGTGAAGCTGGCCCTAATAGCATTCTGGTTAAAGTGATAAAAGTCTGTCTTGCTAGTGTTAAAATGCTCAACAAACAGAGCATACTCCTTGGTTAAATTGGTGTCTGATACCGTGCGATTATCCGTGTTAATCGTGATATTGGCCCCCAGGTCATAGAGGGCTTGGTAAGGGAAATCTGCCAGCGTTTGAGCTGCTCTTGTCTGCAAGTTACTCGTCAAACACATCTCAACCGTCGTACCAGATTGGACAAGGGTTTCCATTACTTGACGATCTTTCAAAAGAGCTGTTCCGTGACCAATCCGAGAAATACCAAGTTGCATAGCATGAGCGACATTGGCAACACATCCACATTCTCCGGCGTGAAAGGTTAGGGGCAAACCAAGTGTCTGCGTCTCCTTAATCGCTTCTTCCAGTGCTTGGGTCGGAAAATCTGCTTCATTTCCTGCAAAGTCAAATCCCGCCAAACCCTCTCGGGCTAGGCTTGCAACTTCTTTAAAGATTGCCTGTGTCTGTTCGGGTGGGCTTTGTTTCAAGCCACAGACCAAGACTTTAGCAACAATTCCAAACTCTGCTTCTGCTTCTTTGAGGCCTTCCAAAACTGCTTCAACCGTCTCTAAGGCAGTTAGTCCTTGATCCCTAGACAATTCAGGGGCAAAGCGAATTTCCATATAGAGAACATTCTCTTGTGCCGCTTGAGCTGCCACATCATAGGCAGCTAGCCGAAGCGCTTCCTTAGTCTGGAGTAAGGGACGAATAAAATCGAACACAGTCAGGTAATCCAGCAGAGATTCCGTCTGCTTTGGTGCTGTCACTAGGGCCCTTAACTCCTCATCATGAGGAGGCAAAGAAATCTGTGCCATCTCTGCCAATTGTCGAATGGTCCCTAGAGATAAAGAACCATCTAAATGGCAATGAAGTTCTGTTTTCACTAATGTATGGAGCATTGTTTCCTTCATTTGTCACCTCTATATTTGTTTATTTTTTTCTATCATACCACATTTAAATTAAATTTCAATAAAAAACAAGTAAGATTTCGTGTTATTTATATTAATTTATACTTACTTTCAAAAAAACTATAAGAATTACTCTATCAACACTCATCACTTAAAAAAAGTGGCGTTTTTCTAATATTTAATCCAAGCAAACACATCATAAATACTCTAAAATTTATAATCCATTAAACGCATTAAAATAAATATCAAGATAAAAAGGCTTCCTCCAAGAGACGGGACCAGTACATTATCCTAGGTCATGAGTGACTTACCTTCCTAGCCATTGGTAAGACTCCTTACTTCCGTGCTAAAAGCAGCTAGTAGCCAACTTTTTGAGGCTTAGTAACATCTCTAGAAAATCAGTCTACGCTGCATTGGTCTGACGTAAAACTGTCTGTTCTATAATGAAATCCTACCACTTTGATCTAAGATCGGAATGGTGTATTCACTAGATTTTCAGAACATCTCCCAAAATAGCATGACCTAATTGTGATGCCGTTTCGCTCTGTTCTTGCTTCATGTGACGATAACATGATATTCAGATGTCCTTGCTTGCTTTTCGAAAATCAGAGGGTTTTCTTAAAAAAACTTATAAAAAAACGTTGTAATCTTAGCTTCTTACAACGTTTTTACATCATGATGTTAAGGATAAGCTTAACAATTAAGGGCATGATCAGCACCGTATAGAGGGTACGACAAATTTGAATGGTTGCAATCTTGGGCATATCTCCGCCTAAATCGCCAGCCAAGAGCGACATGTCTGTTGCACCTGCTGGAGAGGAGGCAAAGAGTGCCGACTGCACATCTAGCAGACCTGTTTTCGCTATCCACTTACCAAAGAAAACATTGATGACTAAATAACTTCCTAAAAGTAACAAAATAGGAATGACAAGTGTGCCCATGTGAAGAAGGCTATCGTGTGAAAAACTAGTTCCGATAAGCGATCCTGCAAGCACTTGCGCAGCGAAGCGATAGTTTCTAGGTAATGGTTGGGTATTTCGTGTCATTTTTAAGATTGACGATACAAGGACAGAGCCAATTAAAGCTCCCACCGGTAAGCCTAACCAGAGACCAAACACCCCACCAAGCGTTGACAGAATCAAAATCAAGCCATCATTGTGCCAAAAACGCGGTTTCGCCCTCTCTCTTTCTTTTTTAATAGAAACTATTTGCGATGCACGCGCAGTCGAAGAACCTGTCTTGTTGCCAATTCGTTTTGTCCAATAAGAAACCCATGCTGGTAAAATGAGCATCATGCCAACGAAGCGAGCCGTTTGAAGGGTTGCCACAACATCAGGCTCTGCACCCATATCAATACTCATCAGAGACACGTCCATAATGCCACCGGGAAGACAACTCAAGAGGGCCGTTGCGGCATCAAATTTAAAAAACACTATCAAACTAAAACCCACTATAAGCATATTCAGTGTAAAGATAAGCATTAGGGTAATAATCAATGGGCCAAGTTTGGGCAAGTGTTTAAGGTCACTTTTGGTAATATTTTGCCCAATATAAGCGCCACTGACAAGCTGAGCAATAATTTTAAAACTAGAAGACAGTTCTATATCGCCATATAAAATCGAAAAAATACCTACTGAAAGCATACTGCCAAGCATAAAAGGTGCTGGAAAGCGCAGGATTTTCCCAATAAAACCTCCTAATAAACCAATGAAAAGGGTTATCAACACTATCATCATACGATCTTCTTTCTAAACTACTCCTTTTATTTTATCACCTTTCAGCTGTTGTGACTTCTACTTTTGCAGCGTCAATTGTCTTTCTATTGTTCTTTCCTTTTATTCCTGAAAAGTTCCAACATCTGAAGTGTTATAATGGAGACAAATGATTTGAACGGTTAGGAGAAGGAATGGTCAATCATCAGATTTCTAGAGTTTTTCCCTTTGACATTGCCAATATGGCTAAGGTGGAAGACCTTTTAAGAAAAGAAAATATTCGCCTCGATCAAAACCTAGACTACACCTGTGCTATTTTTAATGACGATAATCACGTCATCGCAACAGGTTCTTATTTTGGTAACAGCCTGCGTTGTCTTTGTGTTTCCAGTGATTATCAAGGTGAAGGCTTACTCAACAGCATCGTCAGCCATCTGATTGCGGAAGAATATGCCATTGGCAATTTCCATCTTTTCGTCTACACCAAAACTTGCTCAAGCAAATTTTTCAAAGATTTAGGATTCACTGAGATCGCCCGCATTGATGGTAAGATTAGCTTTTTAGAAAACAAAAAGACAGGATTCCAAGATTATTTATCCTCTTTGGAGGGGCCTATGGAAGATTCTGATAAGATAGCCGCCCTTGTTATTAACGCCAATCCCTTTACACTCGGTCATCAATACCTGGTAGAAAAAGCTGCCGCAGAAAACGATTTGGTCCATCTGTTTATGGTTAGCGAGGATAAGAGTCTTATCCCTTTCTCAGTTCGTCAAAAACTCATCCTATCTGGATTGTCGCATTTGAACAATATCATTTTCCACGAAACTGGGCCTTATCTGATTAGCCAAGCTACCTTTCCCAGCTATTTCCAAAAAGAAGTCAGTCAAGTGATTGAAAGTCAAGCCTTGTTAGACACCGAGATCTTTTTAAGCATTGCTAAAAGATTATGCATTACGAAACGCTATGTCGGGGAAGAACCAAGCAGTCAAGTTACTGCTATCTACAATGACATCATGGTGCAGCAATTAGCACAGCATCAGATTGACCTTGTTGTTGTACCGCGAAAAATGACAAGCAATCAAGAACAATTCATCAGTGCTTCAACAGCTCGATTAGCTCTCAAAGAAGACAATTGGCAACTGCTGGAAACACTTGTTCCTAAAACGACGCTTGATTTTTTTCAATCCGACCAAGCGAAAGCTATTATTGATACGATCAAAAAAGCAGACAATGTCGTGCATTACTAAAAAACAGCTTCATCATATCTCTTGTGGGGAGATCCCCTCCAAGGATGATGAGGCTGTTTGCTATATATCCTAAAAGTTTCATTAGACTGATTCTGACGAGCAACTCAATAATGACAGATCAGAGAGACTTCTTGACACTCCTTAAAAAGGCGACAGAAAGCCAGTTATCGACTCAAAGCCATGATGACAACAAGCACCGGCAAAGTATTCTTTGATAGGACGTCTCTAATCTATCAAGTCATGAAATGGCATTGACGGATTCTCCATAGAAACAGCCGTCAAGCATCTAAAACGCGATTTTATCCCCTAATACTGCCATTAGTGAAGAACAGAAACGCAGGCTTGCTTCGATGTGGTGTGCTCTTACGAGATCATCTGCTCTTTCATTATCAAAAGCAACTTTTTAACAATCGTTAACATCTAATATTGCCAATGCTCGCCAACTGCCTGATACTAGCACTCAATAATAAGTCGCTAATTCAGTCATCAAAAACATTTGGCTTTTCAACCTTTAAACTGATGGAACCATAACTTTAGTCGTCTTAAGACTAATCAAAGCTGAAGACGCTCTTGGGGCATGTCTAAGAGTAAAAGACAGCTACTATGCTGACAGTTTGCATTTTTTGAAACGTAACTCCCTTCGATGCCTATGATGCTACCTGACAAAGGATGACTCAGTTCGCGAAACAAACTCCTAGACTTCCTGGCGACAGCAAAAAACACAATGATTTCACTATTGATAAATCAAAGATTGAAATCATTGTGTCCGGTCTTTAAAAACCAGTCTTTGTTTGGAAATTCGGCTAATTATGAGAAAGGATTAAGACGCGATTTCTTCAAGTGTCTGAATGTTAACGCGAACAGTGCTACCATCTGTTTTGGTCAACTGAACCACTGAATTACCAGGATATGAGAAGTTTTCCATGCTGACGCCATATTTAAGCGCAATTTTTAGAAGTTTATCTTCAAAAGTATCAGGATCCATCCCGTACTGTTGCGCATGTTGACGTAGAGCCAAGTCAAACTCATCTAGTTCTTCACTATCATCTTCTGCTTCTGCATTAGCATCAGTTTCAGAACTTGCTTGGTCATTCGTTTCTTGCTCATTGGTCTTAGCGTCAGTTTCTGTTGTTGGCGCCTCGTTTTCACTGGTATCGGTTTTACCGTGATCGCTATCGTCTCCCCAACCATCTTCTTTTGGAAGCTCATCTCTATGCTGCATATAGTATTTTATCGTTGAAAAGAGATCAGACAAGCTGTAACCTTCTGGAGCTTCCCAACCATTTCCACCATCAAACCAATGCAATGGCACATTGTGATAATGATCAAGGTGAGGAACAATCAGGTATTTATTCTCGTAACCAACAGCATAAGCCATATGAGCCCTAATTTGATCTAATGGAACAATTTTTTTAGGAGTTGCTTCTTCAAAGAGTTCATGTGCCAGTTTTTTGACTTCTTTCTTACTTGCTTGTTTATCTGACTTCTTAGGCGTTTCCTTTTTATCAGCTTTATCAGCATCCTTGGCGATTTGGGCATCATTACCCCATTCTTTCACTTTTGGACGTTTTTCAGGGTGCATCATATAGTATTTAGCCGTTGCCAGGTAATCTTCAAGGCTATAAGTCTTATCGAAGTCTTTTAGAATATTTGGATCTTCATCGAACCAATCTAACTTGACATAATGGTAATGATTTTTATGAGGAATGACAAAGGTACCATCACGATATTGTGTTGCTTGAGCGATTCCATAAATCAAATCGTCTGGATCAACAATCGCTTTAGGTTCAATGGCTTCATAAATTTCTTTTGTTTTTCTAACCTTGTTTACTTCATCTGAAGAGCCTGATTCTTCCTCTTTGGAAGCAAGGAAGTCTTCTGCAGCTTTTAATTCTTCTTTAGAAAGATCTTTCTTGGGAACCCAATGCTCATGTGTCATATGAGGAATGACATAACCACTACCAGCATCTTCCTTAATGTCTTTGGCATCAAAGATATAGCCATCAGAAGTGGTGTATTTTCCTGCTGCTTTGGCTGCTGCTATTTCTTCTGGACTGTAAACAATCTGGCTATTTGGTTTGCCCTTGCGTTCCTCTTTAGGCGTAACATGATGTGCTTCCTCTTCGGCTGAAACAATTGGCTTAATAGGCTTGGTGCTATCTGTTTTTGATGGATTTGGTTTCGAACTTTGAGAAGCTGTATCTTCTTTCTTAGGATCTGTTGATGACGGTGTGTCTTCTTTCTTAGGATCTGTCGATGGTGCTGTGTCTTCTTTCTTAGGATCTGTCGATGGCGTTGCATCATCTTTCTTAGGATCTGTCGATGGCGTTGCATCATCTTTCTTAGGACTTGTTGGTTTTGAGCTAGGTTTAGCATCGTCTTTCTTAGGACTTGTTGGTTTTGAGCTAGGTTTAGCATCATCTTTCTTATCCGTTAGCCCTTCAATGGTAATCCCATGATAGATAGCAACTTGTTTTGTCGTTTCTAGTTCCAAAGGAGACATGTCTTTATAATGGATAAAGTGGAAATGGTTACCATGTGGAACAGAAACCCCTGTCTTAGTAAAGCTTGTAATCTTAGCTGGATCATAAACCAATCCATCGCTTTCCACATGTCTTTCTGATAATGACTGGGCATAGAGGCGTTTTAAAATCTTGTCCAAGACTGATTCTTTCACTACTGAATCTGGCTTTTCAGACTTTGTGATTTTTGGTTTTGAGACAGTCGCCCCAGCATTTGGCTTCGTTATTTGAGAAGTATTTGGCTTAGCTGATGATGAAGGGGCAGCTGCCTGGTGATCGTTGTGATAACTTGGGGCCTTCTGCTTGGTCTTGTGAGCAGGTGCTGCGGCTGAAATAGGTGTCTTAGAGCTGTGATTGCTATTTGATTTTCCTGATTTCTTATTCCAGTAAGACTGCGCAGCAGCTAATTCACCAGCTGATAAATCTGCCTTGGGAATATAGTGGAAATGATTTCCATGAGGTACAATAAACGCATCGCCAGTATCTTCTACGACATCTGTCGGACTGAAAATGTAACCATCATCAGTCGTATAACGACCATCCTTCTTAGCTGCTTTAATCGCTTTTGCCTTCTCAGGAGATCCAGCATTTGAAGAAGAATGACGACCATGTTTACCGCCATGTTGTTTAGCTTCTAAAGTCCCTTTTTCGACTTGTTGGGCAATTTGTTCCTTAGTACGAAGATTGGTTCGCTTGCTACCTTCTTTAAGATAGAGGTAATACTTCCCATTAACTTTAATGATGTAGCCATCTTTAACTTCATTGACAACGTCTGACTCATTAAAAACATAATTAGGGTCTTTCATCATCAACTCTTCGCTAATTAAGGCATTATAAGGAACTTTACCATTGTAGTAATGATAATGGTCACCATGTGAGGTAACGTAGCCTTTATCCGTGATTTTTACCACGATTTGTTCAGCTGTGATGCCTTCTTCATTACTGATCTGTTCTGGGGACTTGTCTGCCTTCTGCTTAGCTATCTTGCTCTTGTTTGCTTTAGAATCATTAACATAAGCGACCTGATTATCGTGTTTTTGTTCAGCTTGATATCGTCCCAATTGATAACTAGAGACGCTCGCCAATAAAGCAACGGCTGCTGCAGCAGTCAGCACTTGTTTCTGTTTCATATTAACCTCCTGTTTATTTCAGTTCTTGATAAAGAATGTCTAAATTTGCCTTAATATTGTCAAGGTAAGTCCGATTATTTTTAGGATCAGCTTCCAAGGGACTAAGCATTTTTAGCTTAGCACCAGTTGATTTTGCAACTGTCTGGGCAATCTTAGGAGACACATTTGATTCAACAAAAATCGTTTTAACCTTATAAGTATTGATAAAATCTCTTGTTTCCTTTAATTGTCGTGCTGTTGGTTCTTGTTCAGGGCTAATCCCAGCAATCCCTAACTGAGTTAATCCAAAACGCTTAGCCACGTACGAAAAGGCTGTGTGTTGCGTCACAAAGGTACGCGATGAAACGGTTTTAAACTTCTTCTCGTAATCTTTATAAATCTTGTTAGCCTCCTTACGAAAGCGGCTAGCATTTTTTTGATAAATGGCTTTGTGCTCAGGATCAACTTGACTTAATTTAGCGGCAATGACATCTGCTTCGTCAGCAGCAAGTAAAGGATCTGACCAAGTATGAGGGTCATAAAGAGTCGCAGGATCGATCCCCTTATCGGCTTTAATATCTTCCAAACCAGCCACTCGTTGCAATTTTAAGGTTTTACCAGCTTCTAGCACTTTCACATCAGAGTGATGACTGTTGGCATCTAAATCACCAGCCCAACTCTCTAGAGTATGAGAGTGGTAAACAAATAAATCAGCTTCATAGATAGCGGCAACATCATTTGGTGATGGTTCAAAACTATGAATACCTGCACTTGAGCGAATCATCCGGACATCGTTCAAGTCTCCCGAGACGTATTTCGTCATGGCATAAATGGGATAAAAACTAGTTACAATATGTAACCCTTTATCGTGGCTTTGCTTCTTAGAGTGACATCCAAAGAGACAAACTAAAGATAGGCAACAGATGATAAACACACCGAAACCTAAACGCTTTTTCTTCAAGATTAAACTCCTTTCCAAAAAATAAATAACTGTCATTATAATTAACTAGTTAACTATAAACTTAACTAGTTAATTATATGGTTTAAAAAAAGGTTTGTCAATCTTTTTTTTAAAAATCTTGATAACCTCTTTTTACTGATCGTTGACTATCACTGTCGTAAAGGCAGAATTTTCAGCACCAAAAAGCCGTATGACTTAATCAGATCATTGATCATCAGTCAAATGGAATCCATTAAAATATGGCATATTTAAGTCGGAACTCAACCTCTCTTCATTAACATCAGACATTGCTAACTTGATTTAGTGACCTTCAGTTCTATCGGCATAGGAGTCGATTAGTCTTCTTTTGATTGTCATTGCATATTAGAACACTATTGTCTAATGGCGATAATCTTCTTGACATCTTATTGTCTTATTCCTATTTCAATCACCCCTGTGCTCACCACCAGAAAATCAAAAAGCAAGAGAATTCATTCCCTTGCTTTTTTGGTATCTTCTAGAACGTTTGTCCTAAAGTCAACTATTAGTTTTTCTAATCACCATTATCGTGAATGGAATCCTAATTATTTTTGATCTTTTTTGCGTTTAGCAACGAGACCTGCTCCGAGAAGAAGTCCGAGACCTGCTAAAAGACCATTATTGGTTTCTTCACCAGTGTTTGGAAGTGTCTCAGCTGACTCTGATGATGAGTGAGATTGACTCGCTGAGGCATTTGCGCTCATTGAAGCACTCAAGCTGCTTGAAGTACTCATTGACATTGAGGTACTTGTTGAAGTTGAGAGACTCATACTCATTGAGCTTGATACACTTGTTGACATTGATGCACTTGTTGATTGACTTGCGCTCATTGAAGTTGAAGCTGATACAGACACACTATTCAATCCTGAGATTGAAGCTGATGTTGAGTCTGACAATGAGGCTGAGTCTGATGCAACGGCTGATAATGACGCACTCAAGCTAGTTGAAGCTGATTCTGAAAGTGAAGCATTCATTGAACGTGACATTGAGTCTGATGCTGATACTGAAGCTGACTCTAAATCGCGTGTTGAATCACTCAAGGATGCTGAAGCACTTGCTGAGCTTGATAATGAATCACGTGTTGAAGCACTTAGTGACAAGCTGTTGCTATCAACGTTTGAGTTGTTAGACAATGACAATGACGCTGAAAGTGATTCTGATGCTGACATTGAAGCACTTGCTGATTGGCTGTCACGAACTGAATCTGAAAGTGATTCTGATGCTGCAACTGACATTACCTTAGAATCTGAAGCGCTAGTTGAAGCTGACTTAGACTCTGAAGCTGAGTTGCTCAAGCTATCACGTGCTGAATCTGAAGCTGATGTTGACTCACTCAAGCGGTTTGATTCAGAAACTGAAGCACTTGCTGACGCTGAGTTGAAGCCTGACAATGATTGTGACAATGACTCTGAACTTGACGCATCTAGTTGTGAATCTGAAACAAGAGTTGATAGACTTGCTGAGAAGCTATCTGAAGTTGAAACAGAATTTGAAACTGATGTTGAAGTCGCTTTTGAAACAGAAGCTGAATCACTTGCACTCATGCTATCTGAAGCAGTTGAGTTTGAAGTTGATGCTGAGTCTGACAATGAGGCAGAGATTGATTCTGACAAATCAGTTGACTTACGGATTGATGCTGAATCTGCAGCACTTGTTGATTCAGAAGCTGACACTGACATTGACTTAGAGTCTGAGTCAGAAGCTGATGCTGATTGTGAAGCAGCTGCTGATACTGACTGACTTGCGCTCATTGAGCTTGAAGCTGACACAGACACACTGTTCAATCCTGAGATTGATGCTGAGGTTGAGTCTGACAATGACGCTGAATCTGAGGCAACGGCTGACAATGACTCACTCAAACTCATTGACGCTGAAACTGAAAGTGAAGCATTCATTGAACGTGAGTCTGATTCTGAAACAGATACTGAAGCTGACTCTAAATCGCGTGTTGAATCACTCATTGATGCTGAGTCTTTTACTGCATTTGATAATGAATCACGTGTTGAAGCACTTAGTGACAAGCTGTTGCTATCAACGTTTGAGTTATTAGACAATGACAATGACGCTGAAAGTGATTCTGATGCTGACATTGAAGCACTTGCTGATTGGCTGTCACGAACTGAATCTGAAAGTGATTCTGATGCTGCAACTGACATTACCTTAGAATCTGAAGCGCTAGTTGAAGCTGACTTAGACTCTGATGCTGAGTTGCTCAAGCTATCGCGTGCTGAAGCTGAAGCTGATGTTGACTCGCTCAAGCGGTTTGATTCAGAGACTGAAGCACTTGCTGACGCTGAGTTGAAGTCTGACAATGATTGTGACAATGACTCTGAACTTGACGCATCTAGTTGTGAATCTGAAACAAGAGTTGATAGGCTTGCTGAGAAGCTATCTGAAGTTGAAACAGAATTTGAAACTGATGTTGAAGCCGCTTTTGAAACAGAAGCCGAATCACTTGCACTCATGCTATCTGAAGCAGTTGAGTTTGAAGTTGAGGCTGAGTCTGACAATGAGGCAGAGATTGATTCTGACAAATCAGTTGACTTGCGAAGCGATACTGAATCTGCAGCACTTGCTGATTCAGAAGCTGAAACGGACATTGACTTATTGTCTGATTCAGAAGCTGAGGCTGATTGTGAAGCAGCTGCTGATACTGACTGACTTGCGCTCATTGAAGTTGAAGCTGACACAGACACACTGTTCAATCCTGAGATTGATGCTGAGGTTGAGTCTGACAATGAGGCTGAGTCTGATGCAACGGCTGATAATGACGCACTCAAGCTAGTTGAAGCTGATTCTGAAAGTGAAGCATTCATTGAACGTGACATTGAGTCTGATGCTGATACTGAAGCTGACTCTAAATCGCGTGTTGAATCACTCAAGGATGCTGAAGCACTTGCTGAGCTTGATAATGAATCACGTGTTGAAGCACTTAGTGACAAGCTGTTGCTATCAACGTTTGAGTTGTTAGACAATGACAATGACGCTGAAAGTGATTCTGATGCTGACATTGAAGCACTTGCTGATTGGCTGTCACGAACTGAATCTGAAAGTGATTCTGATGCTGCAACTGACATTACCTTAGAATCTGAAGCGCTAGTTGAAGCTGACTTAGACTCTGAAGCTGAGTTGCTCAAGCTATCACGTGCTGAATCTGAAGCTGATGTTGACTCACTCAAGCGGTTTGATTCAGAAACTGAAGCACTTGCTGACGCTGAGTTGAAGTCTGACAATGATTGTGACAATGACTCTGAATTTGACGCATCTAGTTGTGAATCAGAAACAACAGCTGATAGGCTTGCTGAGAAGCTATCTGAAGTTGAAACAGAATTTGAAACTGATGTTGAAGTCGCTTTTGAAACAGATTCTGAAGCACTTGCACTCATGCTATCTGAAGCAGTTGAGTTTGAAGTTGATGCTGAGTCTGACAATGAGGCAGAGATTGATTCTGACAAATCAGTTGACTTGCGAAGCGATACTGAATCTGCAGCACTTGTTGATTCAGAAGCTGAAACGGACATTGACTTATTGTCTGATTCAGAAGCTGAGGCTGATTGTGAAGCAGCTGCTGATACTGACTGACTTGCGCTCATTGAGCTTGATGCTGATACAGACACACTATTCAATCCTGAGATTGAAGCTGATGTTGAGTCTGACAATGACGCTGACTCTGAGGCAACTGCTGACAATGATTCATTCAAGCTTATTGAAGCTGATTCTGAAAGTGAAGCATTCATTGAACGTGACATTGAGTCTGATGCTGATACTGAAGCAGACTCTGAATTACGTGTTGAATCACTCATTGATGCTGAAGTACTTGCTGAGTTTGATAGTGAATCACGTGTTGAAGCACTTAGTGACAAGCTGTTGCTATCAACGTTTGAGTTGTTAGACAATGACAATGACGCTGAAAGTGATTCTGACACTGACATTGATGCACTTGCTGATTGGCTGTCACGAACTGAATCTGAAAGTGATTCTGATGCTGCAACTGACAGTGATTTAGAATCTGAAGCGCTAGTTGAAGCTGACTTAGACTCTGAAGCTGAGTTGCTCAAGCTATCATGTGCTGAAGCTGATGCTGATGTTGATTCACTCAAGCGGTTTGATTCAGAAACTGAAGCACTTGCTGACGCTGAGTTAAAGTCTGACAATGATTGTGACAATGACTCTGAACTTGACGCATCTAGTTGTGAATCAGAAACAACAGCTGATAGGCTTGCTGAGAAGCTATCTGAAGTTGAAATAGAATTTGAAACTGATGTTGAAGTCGCTTTTGAAACAGATTCTGAAGCACTTGCACTCATGCTATCTGAAACAGTTGAGTTTGAAGTTGATGCTGAGTCTGACAATGAGGCAGAGATTGATTCTGACAAATCAGTTGACTTGCGAAGCGATACTGAATCTGCAGCACTTGTTGATTCAGAAGCTGAAACGGACATTGACTTATTGTCTGATTCAGAAGCTGAGGCTGATTGTGAAGCAGCTGCTGATACTGACTGACTTGCGCTCATTGAGCTTGATGCTGATACAGACACACTATTCAATCCTGAGATTGAAGCTGATGTTGAGTCTGACAATGACGCTGACTCTGATGCAACTGCTGACAATGATTCATTCAAGCTTATTGAAGCTGATTCTGAAAGTGAAGCATTCATTGAACGTGACATTGAGTCTGATGCTGATACTGAAGCTGACTCTAAATCGCGTGTTGAATCACTCATTGATGCTGAGTCTTTGACTGCGTTTGATAGTGAATCACGTGTTGAAGCACTTACTGACAAGCTATCGCTATCAACGTTTGAGTTGTTTGATAATGACAATGAGGCTGACAGTGATTCTGACACTGACATTGATGCACTTGCTGATTGGCTGTCACGAACTGAATCTGAAAGTGATTCTGATGCTGCAACTGACAGTGATTTAGAATCTGAAGCGCTAGTTGAAGCTGACTTAGACTCTGAAGCTGAGTTGCTCAAGCTATCATGTGCTGAAGCTGATGCTGACGTTGACTCGCTCAAGCGGTTTGATTCAGAGACTGATGCACTTGCTGACGCTGAGTTGAAGTCTGACAATGATTGTGACAATGACTCTGAACTTGACGCATCTAGTTGTGAATCTGAAACAAGATCTGATAGGCTTTCTGAGAAGCTATCTGAAGTTGAAACAGAATTTGAAACTGAATCTGAAACCACTTTTGAAACAGATGCTGAATCACTTGTACTCATGCTATCTGAAACAGTTGAGTTTGACGTTGATGCTGAATCTGACAATGAGGCTGAGATTGATTCTGACAAATCAGTTGACTTGCGGAGTGATGCTGAATCTGCAGCACTTGTTGAGTCTGAAGCTGACACTGACAGTGACTTAGTGTCTGATTCAGAAGCTGAGGCTGATAAGGAACTATCCGTATTATCTATAATCTTAGGATCTACCAAGAATTTAGACTCAACCGTCTCAGTCGAACCGTCTTTATAAGTCACTTTAACAGGTACTGTAATGTCTTTACCTGCTTGATCATCTGTTGGCGTGAAGGTCACTTCTCCAGTCTTAGGATCAATACTTGCGCCTGGAACATTGCCCTCAATTTGGAACGGCTTATCTTCTGCCAATGGCACGTCTTTAGCATCAACTGACTTACCATCCTTATCAGTAAAGGTTGGGCTTACCTTAGTTGCTTCACCTGGTGTTGCAGGAGTCTCTTCATAATGTGGTTCATTTGCATCTGCATTTGTTCCTGGTTTTGCGCCAACTGTAATCTCAGTTGCTACAGTATCTGTTGTGCCATCTGCATAAGTTACCTTAACTGGTATTTTAACAGTTGTACCTGCCTGATCATCAGTCGGAGTAAAGATGATTTGGCCGGTATTTTGATCGATGGTTGCGCCTGGAACATTGCCCTCAATTTGGAACGGCTTATCTTCTGCCAATGGCACGGCTTTAGCATCAACTGACTTACCATCCTTATCAGTAAAGGTTGGACTTACTTCAGTTTTGTAGCCTGGCACTGTACCTGCATTTGGATATTGTGGCTCAAATGAATCAGCATTTGTTGCTGATTTTTCACCTACCGTGAAGACTGATTCTATAGTATCCGTTGTACCATCTTCATATGTTACTTTAACCGGTACTTTAACTGTGCTGCTTGCTTGATCACCGGTTGGGGTGAAAGTGATTTCTCCAGTTTGTGAATCAATAGTTACACCGTCTGGTGTGTTATTAGGATCAAGTTGGAAAGGATTTTCTTTTGCAAGAGGCACGTTTGCAGATGTAACTGTTCCACCATCTTTATCAGTAAATGTTGGACTTACCTTAGTTTCTTTACCTGGTGTTGCAGGTGTTTCCACATAAGAAGGCTCAAATGAATCAGCATTTGTTGCTGGTTTTTCACCTACCGTGAAGACTGATTCTGCAGTATCAGTTGTATCGTCTGCATAAGTCACCTTAACTGGTACTTTAACCGTGCTGTTTGCTTGATCATCTGTTGGGGTGAAGGTTACTTCCCCAGTCTTAGGATCAACTTTTGCACCATCTGGGGCACCCTCACCTAACTCATATTTGGTATCAGCTGGGGCATCTACTGGTGAACCTTTATCATCCTTAAATGTCGGTGTTGAACTTACTTCTGTTCCTGGTGTCGCATCTTTGGTTGGATACTCAGGAGTGAATTGGTCTGCCTGTTTCTTACCTTTTTCTGTAACAGTGAACTTAGCATTAACTGTATCTTTTGTACCATCTGCATACTTCACAACAACTGGTACTGTGATTTCTTTACCTGCATCACCTTCGCTTGTGCTATATTCAATTTCACCTGTTTTTGGATTTACAATTACGTCGGTTTTAGGGAAATCTTCTCCTACTTCACCAATATCAAATGGATTTTCTGCTAATGGAACTTTTGAGAAGTCGACTACTTTACCATCTTTACCGGTAAATGTTGGTGATACTGTTGCTGTGTTACCTTCTACAACGGTTGTATCTTTGTAAGCTGGTTCGTTGATAACATTATCGGCGATCGTGTTTTCATCAACAACTGCCGTGAATGAATCTAAGGCAAGCGCACTGTATAAATCATCTGTTTTTTGATTTGGCAAAAATACTGCTGATGTATATGTTGCATTCTTATCTAAGTTTTCTGGCACTTTAAATGGTACTGAAGAAAGTGTACCGTCTACATTAGACGTTTTTGTAACTGGATCACCTACTGGCTTACCATCTTTAAACCATTGAACTTGGTAGTCGCGTGATGGTAGTAAACCACCAGTTGTTGTTTCTGCAGTATCACCAGGAACTGCGAAATTCCTTACAGAGTCGTACATCAATACATCATGTATAGGCTGTGGTGCCAAAGCAATGAAATTTTGGTTAGGCGCATTGTAACCAGCTAATAACTTCGCATCAAACAAGTCTCCACCTGTTGCTGCTTTTGTAAACATGTTATTTTGGTAGTTATTGCTCCAGATCGCGTAGTTATCTATTAATGCACTTACATACATGTAGTCAGAGTTAATATGACTGTGTACTTTAGGGATAAGTAAGCCACCAGTCCATTGGGTTAATAAACTATGATTAACATCTGCATCTTCAAGCACTTTACCATATTGTTCATTAGTCGTTTTGTTACCTTGTCGATCAGCACTAATACCATATAAACCTTTGAATGGGATATAGTATGAACCATCTGATTCAACTGTACCTACTACTGTTTCAGCAATATGAGAACCTTTACCATGTTTCGCTTGATAAGCATTCACGATTTCTTGTTGCGCTGCTTTGAAATCATCTAATGTATAGTTAGGATTTTCTTTCTTCCATGCATCAAATTGACGTGTGATTTCATCATTTACGTATGACGCAATAACTTTAACGCCTGTTGCATTTACATCATTTGAGTCTTTTTTCCATGCACGTGAATCTGAACCAGCTGGGTCATTTGTTTCATACCAAACATTACCTGAAACTTTACCCATTAGCCCCTCTTTTGGCCAAATACCATCTGAATGTGGTGCTGTTGTCCATTGATCTTCTGGTTTCATTAACCAGTCGTTTTGACGTGGGATTTCTTGAACAAGTACTTGGCCATTAACGATACGGTTGATTCCAGCTGTGAAGTCCCAAGATTCATTTGTACGGTTTGTACGTGTATGGAAACCATATTTTTGGTCACCGTGTTTAATGACATTGTATTTTGATGGATCTGGATTTTCTACCCAAGTTCTTACAGCGAACTTACCATCACCTGCTAATTGGAATTGGTGTTCCTGACCAGTTTGATCAATTAATTTTTGTTTAAGATTAAAATAGTAAGTACCGTCTGGATTTGTTGTAGTGTAATAAACTGGAGATACAAATCCTTTACCATCTACCCATTGCAAGTAAACTTTTGTATTTGGTAGCGGTTCAGCATCTTTGGCATTAAAGTTGTTAATGTTTCCGCCTCGGTAAATCCAAGCTTTACCTTCATAACCCTGTGTTTGACCCTTTTCTCCTGGCGCATAGATTGCGTCTTTTTGAGCTGCTTGTTGCAACTCGCTGTCATAGGCACGAGTACCAGTTTTGATTGTAGCGTCATCAGGATTAGCTGCTGATCCATCTACAGCTGTTCCTTGCGTACTGCTACCAGCCGCTCTTTCACCAAATTTACCTGCGTAAGGTGCTACTGCACCTGCTTCAACACCACGCTTAGCGGCGTTTTCTGTTTCTGCCAAGGCACCGGCAGTTTCAGGTGCTGCAGCATTTCTTGCTACCAAAGCGCTAGGGGCTAGGTTAGAAGCTGCTTTTTCTGAAGTTGTCCCAGAAGGTACTGGAGTTTCAGTTACCGGAGCTTCAGTCTCTGGTTCTGGTTCAACATTTGGTACGGATACCTCAGCTTTTTCTGCTAGTTTTGATGCACTCTCAGCTGTTTTTGAAGCTGATGATGAGTCTTCCTTATCAGCTACTGTTGAATCGTCAGTTGCTGTCTCTGATGCTGCAGCTGATTCTGATGCTGATTCAGATAGTGAAGCTGCTTCTGATGCTGCACTTTCTGACTGGCTAACAGAGAGGCTCTCTTTGAGGCTTTCAGAAAGTGAAAGTGATGCTTCTTCAGATATGTTATCTACTGCAGCTTCTGAGTCATCTCCAACTACTGTGGTTTCTTGTGTTTCAATAACAGCAATATCTTCATTGTTATGAGATTCTTCATTTGAATCTCCTATCTCTTCTTCTGCTTGAACAACGGTATCAGCGACCATCGTGCCCCCACCGATTGCTCCTGCTGCTAGCAAGGCTTTAAGTGCTGTCATATTAGACGTTTGGATAGAATCAATATCCTTGATACGAACAGTTTGACTTGCTCCCTTACCTGCTACACGTAAAAGACTGAGTTGTGACATAACTGTCTTAACCCAGCTCTTACCGGACTTGTGCATTTTGACACGGCTCTTGCGATTTACCTCGTCGAATTCTTTATTAAATTGTTTGCGACGCATGTAATCCTCCTAAGTATGATAGATTCAGAACTCTCTCTTTAAAATGTCGGAATTCTCTGTTTTGAAGTATAACAAAAATCTGACAATTTTACTACCATTTTTGCCCTTTTTTATCAAAAATAACTATTATTCTTACAATCTTATCTCACTTTTAGTTTGGAGATTACAAAACCATGACGAAAGATTGCTATCCGTCATGGTTTTCATTGTCTTATCGTTAATTTTTATTGGCTAAAAAATGCTTAATTTTTAATTAAAAAAGTATTGGATTAAAGAAACGATACTAGCAATCAGCCCTCCCAAGATGGTCAGGATGATGATGAGCTGAAAGTCAAATTTCTTAGGCGTTTTATCCTCTTTTGGTGGCTGATAACGCTCTTCAGATAACCGTTTGGAGATACTGTCTTGCAATGGATTTTTTTTTGTCATCTCTACCTACCCAATAATTGCTTGATAATGTTGCTTAGTTTCAACCCTTGCGCCATCGTACTGAGCTTTTAAAAGATTAGCCATAGCTGTTGGTTGCGTTAGGATTTTCGCTAGACTTTCGTTCATCCCCTCATAGTCATCGGAGGCAAAGATGTTTTCTTGAGCGACGTAATGCCTGTTATGACAGGTATTATCAAAAGCCAAGATTGCCATACGATTTTCGAAGGCTGCACGGATAGCAGAAAGGATTTCATTACCATGGTTAATGTCAAGGTAAAGATCACACTGTTCAAACAATCTGGCCACATTGCTCTGTGAGATATTAGGATACAGGCTGACATTTGGATAGCGGCCCAAGTCCATCAGCTTACTTGACATTTCCGTAATGGCGCCAATATGGAAGTGGAGTTGTTGTTGCTGACGGATGAGTTGTTCAGCATTCTCCAGCTGATCAGAGTTTGTTAAGATCAATGCTTCCTTATGATTGTTATTTTGTCTTCTAAATGGGTAGAGGAAGCCTAGGAAATGCGTTTTTTCCTTTTGTTCCTGAGTCATGAGTTCTTGCATTTTTTCATAAGCCGTATAATCTTGAGCAATAACCGTCGTTTGACGCGAGTAATCGCCGCGTAAGGCAACTGTCATATTTCCCGGAAGCTGATCAGCCAGGCCTTCCTGCCAGAACAAGACATCATTGCCAGGCTTATTGAGACGGTAAGCTACAAGAAAAGGAGTTGCTAAGGAGTTGTAGAAAATACGATCAAGATTAAACTGGGCTGTCTTTAAATAAAAAATGACAAATTCTGAACGGTTTTTAAAGATATGGACCTGTCCTTCAAAGTTTAAAATAACATCGCCAGTGGTATGGTTTTCCGTCAGAACTTCCTGACCTTTTTGGTTGAAATAAGAGGTCAGTGTCGCTTGTCCATCGATATTATAATTGGTTTGGGCAAAACGACTGCCATATTTATTGTAGCGATCCGTTAAACGAAGACGTCCTTTTTCGTCCAACCAATCCACCGATTTCACCTGACGAAGGTGTTTGGGGTTGGCATAGTTAATGATCGCCCGTTTTTTCTCATAATCCAAGATCTCACCTTGAGTGTTATTACCAGCTATCTCCCAATAGTCTGGCACAGGTACTTCATTGAAGTAAAGCGGGCGCCCACTAGCTTCAGAGAATCCTGTGAAATACAAGAAAGGCGACGTGACATCATCTGGTAGAAAACCATCATCTGTAATGGAAATCGTTGGGTTGTTATAGCCTGATACAATGAGGGAATAATGTAAATCCCAGCTATTTTGGTCATAAGTTTCAAATAGATTAATCATCGTGTTGCCTCCTCAATCAGTATTCGCCATTTTTCTTCCACTTCTGTTGTGAGGTAGTCTTTGGCCAAGTCATACGAAACCTCATGAGCCGTTTCTAAGGAGTTAGCCTTAAAGAGCTTAACGATTCTAGCCACAAACTCAGTGACAATCCAAGCTTCATCATCCGTTTCAGATCTTGGAATGAGGTAGCCATTTTCTCCATCTTTAATAAAAGTTTTATTGCCATAACGAACATCAAAGCCAATGAGCGGCAAACCAGATCCTACCGCCTCAAGCAAGGTCAAGCCAAAACCCTCACTTTTAGACCCTGATAAGTAGACTTGATAGTCTTTATAAATATCAGTCATGTCTTGATGCCCTTTTAGTTGGATGTAATCTTGTGCCTTGTTTTCGTCAATTATTTGGCGGAGTTTGGCTTCCTGACCACCGGCGCCATAGATATCAAAGGTTAATTCAGGAATGACTTTTCTAGCTTCAATGACTGCTTTAACCAGCCAATCCACGTGTTTTTCAGTAGCTAGTCGTGAAGCCGTTAACATACTGTAAGCTTTTCGCTCTTTGTCAGGATAGCGGAGTTTGTCTAGGCTACCTACTGGAATCGTCACAATCTTTGGATCATGTTTGGTAAACTGTCTAAATTGCTCCCCAAGCAGCTGGTTTTGGGCATCAGTTGCTGTAATAAAAACATCAACCTTATCAGCATTGGTAAACTGATATTCATAGTAATTATTCCATAAAATGGTGTCATTAGTCACTGCATTTTCACTGAAATGCTCCGCATGGACAACAACAGCTAAACGAGCAGGTTTAACGTATTTAAAGACGGCTTGTCCTGTCCCAGTTGAGCGATCAAGAATAACAAAATCGTTATCGCTAAGTGATAGGCTCTTCATAAACTCAGCGACCAGCTCTTCTTTGGAATAACAGATAAAGTCCTGATGACGATAAACCACGTTGTCTCCATCAATGATTTCCTCAAAGGCAACCGACCCATCTTCATTAAAGAAACGGCGCTGATAGAGATAAGCCCTTCCATCACGCGGTGTGTAGTACTCGGTAAAACTTCGAGTATAGCTGAAAAAGTCCTTTCGAATCAAGCTGCCTCGAGACACGTACTCTACCCGATGGACGATATCTTCGTTCTCATTTTTCAAATAAGCCGTCAAAAAGACGTCCTGATCTGGGTAAAAATACTTAACGACCTTCTGATTTTTTTCAATCCGCTCGAGATTTCCATGAAAATCAGCTTTAAGATCAGCTAAAGTGTAGCTAGTCGGTGCTATTTTTTGATCAGTAAAGTGTGTGTATAACCAGATAACTTGCTCATCTTTAAAGCCAATGTTGCGGGTCAAATCACAAATATTATCCTGTGAGATAAAATCCATGAAAATAAATTTAGCATCAATGCCTAGCTGGTTAAAGACTGTTGAACGATAGGCTTGGGCATATTCGACACCCGAGCTGGCCCAGCCAATCCCTAAATTAATATTATAGACTGTCATTTTTTCTCCCTTTTTAGACGAAATGAATCTCCAATTTATTTTTCTTATTATAAGAAACATCGCTTAGCATCAAATACTGTAAGGCCAAGTTTCTAATGTCTTTTTTCATGCGTTGGTAGGATTGAATCGCTTCGCTATGATACTCGTAGACCGGATTACGTTGGGCTGATTGCCGTCCTTGAACAACAATGCGTAGTTGCTGCAAGTAGTCCACTTCTTCGATCCATGATTCATCAATCGCTTTTAAAACTGCTGTCTGACGAAAAGTCTCAAAATCTTTGGTAATGAGACTTTCTTTTCGTGTCTGTTCTTTTGTGATCAGTTCCCATAAGTAGGCTTTGACTGCTTCTTTATCTGTCGCGTCAAAATCCTCGGGGAAGTCTGTAAACTCGTAAGAGAGGTGATCGAAAATATAGCGTTCAACCATAAAAGGCGTTAACTCATCCTGACTATCAATGAAGTCTGTCAGAGCGTCTTCGATGATCTGTTGAACATCAAAGCCTTCACTGCTACCGTTTAACACACGATTACGTTCTTGATAGATAAAATTACGTTGAATTTTAATGCTTTCATCGTACTGGACAATCGTTGTCCTAGACTCTTTCCCTGAACTTTCACTGGCTGCCTGAGCCTTGGTGATGGCTGTTTTAAAACGCTTTTGTCGAAGTTCTTGCGGACGATACTCATCAATGCTATCTCGATGTTTCTTGAAATACTGTTCAATCCAAGAAGCTCCATACTGCGTTAATAATTCATCTTCGAGAGAGACATAAAACTCGCTGAAACCAGGATCCCCTTGTCTACCTGAACGCCCACGCATCTGCAGGTCCATACGCTCATTAAGCATGCGCTCTGTTCCAATAACTGCTAATCCGCCCAATTCTCGAACACCTTCTGCTAATTTAATGTCCGTACCACGTCCTGCCATATTGGTAGCAACAGTAACCGCATTAAGTCTTCCTGCTTCAGAAATCATCTGCGCTTCCTTGGCAGCGTTATAGGCATTAAGTAAGCTATGAGGAATCCCTTCCATCAACAATATCTCAGAAAAGAGTTCCGACATTCGAACTGATCCTGACACCACCAAAATAGGTTGTCCTGTCCGGTGAATCCGCTTGATTTCCTGAACGCAGGCATTAACCTTCTCAGGTAAGGTGGTGAAAATTTTATCCGGTAAATCTTTTCGCTGAACAGGCTTATTGGTCGGTATGCGGATGACTTCCATGTTGTAAATCTCGATGAACTCTTCTTCCGCTGGTTTACCAGTTCCGGTCATGCCAGCGAGTTTTCGAAAGAGCAAAAAGAGATTTTGATAAGTGATTGAAGCCATGGCACGCATCTCAGGTGATATTTTGACCTTTTCTTTAGCCTCAATCGCTTGATGTTGCCCTCCCTGAAGTTTGGTTGACTCGAGGATACGGCCGTTTGTTTGATCGAGTAGCTGAACTTTGCCATTTTCCACGACATATTCTTTACCTAGGGTAAACAAGGTGTGGGCCTTTAAAGCAAGATTGACATGACGAACTAACTCAAAGTGAGTGACATTATAAATATCATGCAAAGCAAAAAAGCTTTCAGCGGCATCCATCCCTGCTTGTTTTAACCAGACCTCTTTTTGGTCCAGATTCACATAGTAATCATCACCTTCAACTAAGGTTGAGACAAACTGATTACTAATTTCATAAAGGTTAGACTGAACCCTTGGTGCTCCTGAGATAACAAGCGGGGTCTGTGCAGAGTCGAGCAAGACGGAGTCGGCTTCGTCAACGATTACATAATTTAACTCACGCATGTATTTTTTGGATTTATTAGGAGCAAGATTATCGATAAGATAATCAAAGCCTAATACCGAATTGGTAGTGTAGATAATGTCTGAAGCGTAAATTCTCTTTTTCTCGGGAATTTCTATTTTTTTCTCGTCTTCACGAACACCAATACCAACCGTTAACCCAAGAAACGTATAGACAGGACGCATTTCTTCAGCATCTCGACAAGCGAGGTAGGCATTTGTAGTGACCAAGATGGCACCGTCCCCTGTCAAACCATTTAGATAGAGAGGCATGGTGGCCGTCAAGGTCTTGCCTTCTCCTGTCTTCATTTCAGCAAGATTACCTTGGTGAAGAACAATCGCCCCCATGACTTGCACATCGTAGGGGAATTTCCCAAGAACTCTCTTGTCTGCTTCTCGCACTACTGCATAGGCTTCCGGTAGTAAACTGTCCAAACTCTCACCCTTTTTCAGGCGTTTTCGAAATTCTACTGTCTTATGCTTCAACTCACTATCTGATAGCGAGCTCATCTCATCTGCTAGTCCATTAATCTCATCAACAAGCTTTTGAATCTTTTTTAAGCGATAAAAATCTAAGGTGAAATAATCTTTGATATTACTCATACTCTCTCTTTATGTGATAAATGGCAAACTAGCCAGCTTGTCCATTTGGTTATATCTATTTTTAACAATCCCTAAATCATGACTCCCATTATCTAACACTCTGTCATATATGGTAAGTGAGGTAGCATAATGGTACCTCTCAAATAATTCTTCAATGGGTGAGCCGAGCTTACGACCGTCTTTTTGAAAATGTTCAATATAGGTTTCTTTATCCCCTAAATCAGAAGTAATAAAAGCCTCACAATCATCCATACGCTCCATCATCTGAAGCACTGCCAGATTTCCCTTGGGCCCATAGCCAATCAACCGCAAGCGATCGTACTGCAGCTCATAAAGGGTATCTGTCAAATGTTTGGCAAAATCTTCTTCTAAATAGAAATCTTTTGCCGCTCTTGCATCCGAAACCAGATAAACATTAGCTATCTGTTCTATGATTGACAGATCATTTGAAGTGATGGGTTGCGTTGGATTCTCTACAAAAATGACTGATAAGGGTTTGGTATCATCTTTATAAAATACATCGTCTTTAACAAAGGTTAGCTGCTCCGATGGGATTGGCTCATCCGATAAGAGGATAAAATCAAAGGTCATGGAAGAACAACCAGCGTTGATCAGACTGATATCATAAGCATAGGCTCCCTGAGGATAAACAAAGGAAGTCTTACCGTTTTTTAAGGTGATGGTCTCCAAAGAACGATCAAAGCGGTCGTAAAAGGTGATTTGCAGCATGTATGTCTGTTCGGGTTGACAGTCTATTTTTGCTGATAGAAAGTAGGTTTGTCCTTGTCTTAACAGGGGCAAACTTGGTTCTATGCGATCAGCCTGAAAGTTTGTTCGTGACTTCCAGCAGTTAATCACCTGACCCGAAGGCATTAAATGGTTTTTAAAGTGGACACGCGTTCCTTGAAATAGTAGTTCGGAACCGTAAAGGTAACTACGACCGGCGTCGTAATCCCAAGTGATCGTATATCTCATTTCAACTCCCTATCAAAATCACGATTCAATATCTTATGATACTGTGATACAAACCAGCCGACAACAGCCGTACTATTGTCATTGTGTCGACCAATCCAGCCTTTACCGTATATTTTTAGTTTTTTATCACGTGACTGTTCGATAATGTCATCGAAGGCCTTATCATCGTAATCATCGTCTTTCATATAAGCAAGAGCAAGCTGGGTCTGGCTAAAATCTGCTTTTAAAAATTTGTCCCAAAAGCGATTGTTAAGACTTTCGATTGCTTTCTTATCCTGAGCACCTGACATGGCTTGTAGTAGATCTAAAGACGTACCGAAACCATTCGGTCTGCTCAACCGTTCTTTGTAGGCCATATTTCCCAAGTTGACTAAGGGTTTTCCAACCACAATAGCATGAGGGGAAAGTTCAGAGCCATAATATAAAGCACCAAAAGTCCCCATTGACAAACCTGATAGAACTAAATCTTTAGAGGTAAATCCTAAGAAATCCAGGGTTTCTTTAATTTTAGAGACAATGGCTCTTTCATAGTTCTCGCTTCCTAAGTAGAAGGCGCCTCCTTCGTTTCTAGGATCGCAAATCAGAAGAAAGGGGGCACCGAAGCGTTTCATCATGTAAAAACCTTCGAAACCTTCAGCAGTACGGTACCCTGAAAAATAAACATTAAGAGGAGGTTTCAAGTCACCAGGATTAAAGTAGGTCATAAACTCTTGACCGTTGGTGTCAGCAAAGCGTTCACCTCCTGGGATATACTCTCCCAAGCCCTTTCTGGCAAACCGATAATGGAGTGGTCCTAGTTTTAAAGTTCCCTCACCTTTGGCAAAAATCGATATAAATAAATTTCCATCCACAGAAGCCTCTAAGGTCAGAGGTTCCTTCAATAAATCGCCTTCAAAACACCAGTCTTCTGCTATTTCAGAGACAGATCCTGAGGGAATCAATTGTATTCTCAGTTGCAAATCAACAGTCGGATCATGGATTATCTCTTGCCATAAATCCAGATATTTTCCTGATTCAAATGGAACATTATAGCGATAATAGGCAACTTGTTCAAAGTCATCGCCAAAATCATCATTTAATACGGTATAGCGATTGCCTTCAAAACTAATGGGATTGAGGAGCGTTTTTGACATCATCAACTCTTTAATCCCCAACTTAGCACCATATTGTTTACTAAACAAACCTTTTGACAACCTATCAAAAAGAACAACTTTATCTGTCATATCCAATGGCTTGGCTAATTTATAGCGAAACAAGGAGGCTAACTTTTCAGGAATGCTAAGGTCATTAGGGTAATAAAGCGCGTGCGGCTCAATCCAGTCTTCTAAAGCTAAAAAGTCGTCGCCGACTGTACTATCAGTATATAAAACTGCTTGAAAACTAATCAATGGATGTGTCTCAAGATTTTCCTTTTGTAACCGTTTGTTTTCTGCTTTTTTAGCTAATTCAGTAGCGATGAAATCGTCAATCTCATCTGGTTTAAGATGTATCCATTGTAGCGTTTCTGGTATCTGATAACTATCCTGCCAATTGTCATAGGAAACCTGTAAAATAGTTATCTTATCATCAGTCATTATTAACATCCACCACACTTTCCATTACTTTTTGAGCCAAATTACCACTTGTGTACTCGCCAATTTTTTGAACCGAATGGACTAACGAGTGATTCCAGTGACTAAGACCCTCTAGAAAGTAAGCTAAAGCTTTTGGAATCTCAGCAATGCTAGTAACATGGTAGCCATTTTTTTGATGTTCTACAAACTCTGTCTCCACACAATTGACTTGTGGAATACCGGCACTGATGCCCGCAATCTGCGTATAGAGATCAGGTGTCTGGCTCATATCCAAAATCAATCGTGCTGAGTCTAAAACGTCAATGATATCAAGTTCTGTTACTAAGAAATGGAGTTGAACACGGGCAGGATCCTCATCCTCTTCATCATCAACCTCATAACTTTCATCCACTTCTTCCATCAACTTTAGGTAATCCTCTTCACGACTACCTAGCAATTGCTCGACATAAGCTATGAGTTCAGCTTTTTTCGTCAAATCTTGTTCATAAGACACAATAGCTAAGATGACGTTGTCGTTGACAGACATCAACTCAAAAATATACTCCAAACTCTGAGTCAAGTCATCACGCGTCATCCCATCAATTTGGAAATAGACAATTAACTCACGTAGCCGTTGACTTTTACCAAGCGACAGCCTTGTGTCAAACAGACTAAGATGAAGCACCTTAGGATGAACACGGTCTTTCAATAGTGATTCTGTTGATGCTTGATCCACCAAGATCAGATCACTCTGATTGATAAAGTCAGTAGACATGAGTTCAATTGGGTACCGCTCTTGGAAAAACGACACAACCAAGTCTTTCACACCACGGCAGGCTTCTACTATCTGATTATGATGTTCTGACAAGGCGACAAGAAGAACATCGCCCACTTGATCGTGATCTAAAAAGTATCTGTAAGCCACTTCTGCCACTAATTCAGCCATCGAGCCATACTGTTCTTGCCAAAAACGCTGCTCATCATAAACCATGACTTGAACATGCTTATCCTCTGCCGTTAGGTATTCACGAAATTGGATATCACCCCGTTGGTTTAAGTAATCTTGATAATAAGCTTGCCCATCTTGAAAGCATACAATACTAGACAGAAAGCCTCGGTCATCAAAAACATAACGCTTCTCTAAAATTGAGTCCTCATAATAATCAATCCAAATAAGCTGTCCATCATTGCCAAACTCAACTTTAGCTATTAAGGTTTGATTGACATAAGCCAAGACCATGAATGGGGTATAGACAAATGACGTCCCCTTAGGCCAATCAAAATCTCTAAAATTCAAGCCCCTGGTTGCAACATCCTCAATATCTTGAAGATAGTCAAATAAAGACCAGTAAGACGTTTCATAAAGATCATACTCGTGCAAAAAATACCTTAGATTTGGGGCATAATTAAAAATGGTGAGCTGTGTTTCTGCTTCTGTCGCTTTAAACATACGAAGATGATTGATCGTATCATTAAAGGAAAGTCCTTGTTTTTTACGATACCAAGGCTGAGTTGTGTCGTAGAAAGGGCGGACAGAATCATACCAAGCTGGGATAAAATAATACATATAGCCTTCCTTTACTCAAATAGTGTTTGATACTGCTTACTGAGTCGACTGATTTTGACTTCATCTATCAGGTTAAGCAAAATCCCTGCAATCATCATAGCGATCCCAGTCAACATAGCCATCCGCTGAAAACTAGGATCGCTTAAAGCATAAATCAAAGGAAGACTCGCTAAAATGGCCATCACACAGCCACTAAAGATCCCTAGACGCCCAACTATTTTTGATAGATAGATTTTTGTAGCAGAACCTGGTCTTAACGATGCGATGTAATCTCCAGACTTCCGCATGTTTTCAGCTGTTTTTACAGTATCGAAATTCATATAAGCAAAACTTAAGGTTAGGACAAAGATAATCAACATGTAGAGTAAAACACCTGATGTACTCGTAATAGCAAAGAAGGAAGTGGCTTTTTTCCAGGCTGGGTTATCAGGATACAGATAGGTTAAGAGTAAAATCACATATTGGGGCAACATCAACAACGAAAAGCCATACATTACAGGCATTCCTCCGGCCGTATTGACTTTTATTGGCATGTAAGTATCCTCTGACAAACTATTGTTAATGCCAACACGTTTAACCGGAATACGATATTCTGCTTTTTCAAACAACACCATCAAAAATACCGCAAATAAGCTCCAGAGAATAAGACCAGCTATGAGAAGGAATTCTCGGTTTTCTATAAAAGTAATCCCTTCTTTCATCAGACTTTCCTGTGAAAGTAAGATATTAACCATAACCAAGATGGATGGCCCACCAATACCCTTTTCAGAAATACGGTTACCAATCCAAACCAAGACAAAAGCACCAGCAATCAGGATAAGACTTGTCATAAACACCAACTCTAACCTAGGTATAGAACTTTTTTGATAATCTAAGCTAATCGCTATACCAAGCGCCTGAATAATCGCAATCACTAACATGATGGTACTGTGTCTGCGGTCTTGAATTTTTTTGGAAACAGACTGGTCATTTTTCTTTCCTAAATTAAAAACACGGCTTAAAATCATGGCGTACATCCATGGTCCCAAACCAAGTGAAAACAGGCTAATTTGGGATAAATTCCCTCCCGTAACAGCTGCTCCAAATCCTAGCGAAGAGTCTTGTGAAAACAAGTAAGCATCAAGGGCAACATTAGGAATAGGAACATTTCTCCCAACCAGAAAAATCAAGAGAAAGAAAAAGGTCACCAAAACTTTCCTTGTAAAATTATGTTGTATTAAAAATCGTGTCAAAACGGTCAATCTCCATCTCTCAAAGGCTTTGTTAGTTACTTGAAAGTATATCATTTATTGACCTACCTTGCAATTAAGCTCGCTGGAGTATTACCTTCCACATGACATCTTGCATCGGACAGATTATCTTCTGACCCTATCCTTGATGTCTCTCTTTATCCTAATAACGCTTTTTAAGGAGCATAAGTCATCAGAGTAGACAATGACACTGTTCTCCTCCAGAATCCGGCCTTTCAACTACCACAACTATGGGCGGTGACAAAGAGACAAGGCAATAGGTTATGATATGATAGTGTCTATCGGCGCTGTGCTCGTTACCAGTATAGTGATGGAAAAAGTTCAAGAGTAGCCCCTTGTTGTCGGACGCTTGCCTTATAAGGCTACCACTATGGTTGTCAAAAAGGCACTATAATGAAAAGCACCTCAATAGCTAGGAATACCTAACTTTGAGGTGCTTTTTCAGCTTCGACGGGACCTACCCATAATTTTTCATTTTGATTCAGTCGATTCATCAAAACTTAGTTTGTGGGATAGTCAGTCATCATTCTTCACGATCTCTTTTACGTTTTTTAAAGGCAAACAAGGCGGTTAAGGCAATGGTCACACCACCATAAATGGTAGCTAATGAGTTGCTTCTTTCACCTGTCCTTGGCAGACTCTCGTCACTCTTCGTTTGAGATGGCGTTGATGTCTTAACTGATTGAGACGACACTATCCGTCCAGCAGGTTTTGTTCCCATTGGGACAACTTTGTGACCTGTCTTAGCGGAGTTGCCTTTTTCTGAATCATCAACTTTTGGATCCAATTCAGGCTTCTCGATCTCTTGACTATCAGATTTGCCATTGCTATTAGCATCGTTGACAATAACTTCTGACGTCTTCACTTGGTCAAGACGAGCTTTGAGGGCAGCCTTCGCTGGGCCGTCTGGTAGCTTGTCGACTAGGTCTGTTGCCGTAGCTTTCTTAGCTGTCGTTGCTTGGTTCAAGTTATCCACTTCTGCTTTTTCAGCTGGGTTAACAAGACCATCTTTTTCAACGTCGGCTTTTTTAGATGCGCCTGCTTGAGCGGCGTCTTCTGCAGCTTTAACAGCAGCTTCTGCATCTGCGAGGGCTTGGGCAGCATCTTCATCGTCTTGACTATCAGCTTTGCCATTGCTGTTGGCATCGTTGACAGTAACTTCTGAAGTCATCACCTTGTCAAGGCGGGCTTTAAGACCTTCTTTAGCAGGACCTTCCGGTAGCTTGTTGACTAGATCTGTTGCCGTAGCTTTCTTAGCTGCCGTTGATTGGTTCAAGTTATCCACTTCAGCTTTTTCAGCTGGATTAACAAGACCATCTTTTTCAACGGCTGCTTTCTTATCTTTTCCTGCTTGTGCAGCCGCTTCGGCAGCCTTAACAGTGGATTCTGCTGCTGCGAGGACAGCTTTGTTAGCAGCATCGACGTCATCTTGACTATCAGCTTTGCCATTGCTGTTGGCATCGTTGACGACAACTTCTGAAGTCATTACTTTATCAAGGCGGGCTTTGAGGGCTTCTTTAGCAGGACCTGTTGGTAGCTGGTTGAATAGATCTGTTGCCGTAGCTTTCTTGGCTATCGTTGTTTGGTTCAAGTTATCCATTTCAGCTTTTTCAGTTGGGTTAACAAGACCATCTTTTTCAACGTCAGATTTCTTAGCTTTACCTGCTTGTGCGGCTTCTTCGGCGGCTTTAACGGCGGCTTCGGCAGCTGCGAGGGCTTGAGCTGCGTCTTTGTCATCTTGACTATCATCCTTGCCATTACTATTAGCATCGTTAACAACAACTTCTGAAGTCATCACGTTATCAAGACGAGCTTTGAGTCCTTCTTTAGCAGGACCCGCTGGTAGCTTGTCGACTAGGTCTGCTGCTGTAGCTTTCTTAGCTATCGTTGTTTGGTTCAAGCTATCCACTTCTGCTTTTTCAGCTGGGTTAACAAGACCATCTTTTTTAACGTCGGATTTCTTAGCTTTTCCAGCTTGTGCGGCTTCTTCGGCAGCCTTAACAGCAGCTTCTGCAGCTGCGAGGGCTTTGGCTTGAGCTGCATCTTTGTCATCTTGACTATCAGCTTTACCATTGCTGTTGGCATCGTTGACAATAACTTCTGACGTCTTCACTTGGTCAAGACGAGCTTTGAGGGCAGTCTTCGCTGGGCCGTCTGGTAGCTTGTCGACTAGGTCTGTTGCCGTAGCTTTCTTAGTTGTTGTTGCTTGGTTCAAGCCATCCACTTCTGCTTTTTCAGCTGGATTCACAAGACCATCTTTTTCAACGTCGACTTTCTTAGCTTTTCCAGCTTGTGCTGCTTCTTCGGCAGCCTTAACAGTGGATTCTGCGGCTGCGAGGGCTTGGGCTTGGGCAGCATCTTCATCGTCTTGACTATCAGCTTTGTCATTGCTGTTGGCATCGTTGACAGTAACTTCTGAAGTCATCACCTTGTCAAGGCGGGCTTTAAGACCTTCTTTAACAGGACCTTCTGGTAGCTGGTCGACTAGATCTGTTGCCGTAGATTTCTTAGCTGTTGTTGCTTGGTTCAAGCCATCAACTTCTGATTTCTCAGCTGGGTTAACAAGACCATCTTTTTCAACGTCGGATTTCTTAGCTTTTCCAGCTTGTGCAGCGACTTCGGCAGCTTTAACGGCTTCCTCGGCAGTTTTGTTAGCAGCATCGACGTCATCTGGAATACCGTTGCCATCTTTGTCGTTAACGTCAACAGTTTCGGTTGTCACCTTATCAAGGCGGGCTTTAAGACCTTCTTTAGCAGGACCTTCCGGTAGCTTGTTGACTAGATCTGTTGCCGTAGATTTCTCAGCTGCCGTTGCTTGGTTCAAGTTATCCACTTCAGCTTTTTCAGCTGGATTAACAAGACCATCTTTTTCAATGTCAACTTTTTTAGCTTTACCAGCTTGTGCAGCGGCTTCGGCAGCTTTAACAGCGGATTCTGCTGCTGCGAGAGCTTTAGCTTGAGCAGTATCTTTGGCGTCTTGACTATCAGCTTTGCCATTGCTGTTGGCATCGTTGACGACAACTTCTGAAGTCTTCACTTGGTCAAGGCGAGCTTTGAGAGCAGTCTTTGCTGGACCGTCTGGTAGCTTGTCGACTAGATCTGTTGCCGTAGATTTCTTAGCTGTTGTTGCTTGGTTCAAGCCATCCACTTCTGATTTCTCAGCTGGGTTAACAAGACCATCTTTTTCAACGTCGAATTTCTTAGCTTTACCTGCTTGTGCTGCTTCTTCGGCGGCTTTTACGGCGGCTTCGGCAGCTGCGAGGGCTTGAGCTGCGTCTTTGTCATCTTGACTATCATCCTTGCCATTACTATTAGCATCGTTAACAACAACTTCTGAAGTCATCACGTTATCAAGACGAGCTTTGAGTCCTTCTTTAGCAGGACCCGCTGGTAGCTTGTCGACTAGGTCTGCTGCTGTAGCTTTCTTAGCTATCGTTGTTTGGTTCAAGCTATCCACTTCTGCTTTTTCAGCTAAATCCACAAGACCATCTTTTTCAACGTCGGCTTTTTTAGCTTTAACAGCTTGTGCAGCAGCTTCGGCGGCTTTAACAGCTTCCTCGGCAGCTTTGTTAGCGGCATCAACGTCATCTGGAATACCATTGCCATCTGTGTCGTTAACGTCAACCTCTTCAGTTGTTACTTTGTCAAGTCGTTCTTGAAGTTTAGCTTTTGCGTCGCTTTCTGGCAAGTTTTTCAACAAGTCTGTCGCTGTGTCCTTCTTAGCGTTGGTGATGTCATTCAAATTATCAACAGCTTGTTTTTCGTTTGGATTAACAACACCATCTGCTTTGACGTCAGTGACTTTATCTTTACCTTTTTGACCAGCTGATTCTGCAGCTTTGATGGCTTCATCAATATCATCTGCGATATTATTGCCATCTTTGTCATTGACTGTAACATCTTCGGTGGTGATTTGATTCAGTTTTTCTTCCAGTTTAGCTTTAGCTGCTTCATCTGTTACTTTTTCGATTAAAGTTTTTGCTTTAGCTTTCTTAGCGTTAGTAGCTTTATTCAATTCATCAACAGCTGCTTTTTCTTCCGTATTAATCAGACCGTCTTCTTTGACTTCAGTTACTTTTGCTTTGCCTTTGTCGCCTGCTTCTTTTGATTCTTTTAACACATCTTCCGCGGCTTTAATAGCTTTGTCAACATCATCTGCGATACCATTATCATCTTTATCGTTAACGTCAACTGTTTCAACTGTCACCTTATCAAGACGATCTTGAAGTTCTTTTTTAGCCGTTGGGTCAGTGACTTTATCAACTAAGCCTTGGGCTGCATTTTTCTTATCTGTGGTATCTTCATTCAATTTATCGACAGCTGCTTTTTCTTCTTTTTTAATTAATCCATCTTCTTTGACTTTTTTGACTTCAGCCTTACCTTTTTGACCAGCCTCCTCTGCTGCTTTAACAGCGGATTCTGCGGATTTTTTAGCTGCTTCGGCAGCATCTGGAGTCCTTTGATCAGTGACTTTTACTTCAACAGCCATAACTTCTTTAAGGCGATCTTCAAATGATTTTCTCTCTACATCATCTGGTAATTTTTTCACCAATTCTTCAGCTTTTTTCTTAGCTTCTTCTGTGGCTTTATTTAATTGATCTATCTCATTCTTCTCGGATTGTGTGACACCTCCTTCTTCTACTTCAGTCTTTTTATCTTTACCTGCTTTAGATGCTTCTTCAGCAGCTTTCACAGCTTCGGCAGCAGCTTTTATGGCTTTATCTACATCATCTGGAACACCATTAGCATCTTCATCATTGACCTCAACCGTTTTAGGGTTTATGGTATCGAGGCGACCTTTTAATATTTCCTTATTAGTTTCATCTGTTAAAGCATTTACCAATTTTTCAGCAGCAGCCTTCTTTTGTTGAGTCGTTTCGATTAACTGATCAACTGCTTCTTTACCTGCTTTAGTAATTGCTCCTTTTGTTTCCAGTTCTTTTTTCTTAGCTTCAACTGCTGCATTTGCCTTTTCTGCTTCTTCAACAGATTTGATGGCTGCATCCACATCATCTGGAATGTTGTTCTTGTTTGTATCATTGACCTCAACTGTTTTAGGGACTATTTTATCCAGACGTGCTTGAAGTTCTTCTTTTACTTTTTCATTTGATAAACTTTTCACCAACTTATCAGCTGCAGCTTTCTTTTGTTTAGTTGTTTCAATCAACTTATCAACTTCTTGTTTATCTTCTTCAGTAATTGCTTTCTTTTGTTCAAATTCTTGTTTCTTAGTTTCAACTGCTGCGCTTGCATCTTCTGCTTCTTGAACTGCTGCAGTGGCATCATTCTCTGCGGCTTTTTTAGCAGCTGATTTGTTTAAGGCATCAATTGCTTCCTTAATCTTTTTAATTGAGTTCGTTACGCTGCCTTGATCCGCCTTGGTGTCCTCTAAGACCTTTTTACCTTCCGAAATTGCATTATCATACGCTCGTTGGGCTGCTTCATCTGCTAGCGTATAAGTAGGACTTTCCTTTAATCCAGAATCTTCATTGACAAGTCTCTGCAATTCTGTTTTATCAACTTTTTCCTCAGGAGTAACCTGAACCGATTGGGTCTTCACATTAGCAAGTTTTTCTAGAAGGTCAGCCTTTACGTGCTCATCTGTTAAAGCATTCACCAATTCAGTGGCTTTTTTCTTCGCTGCTTCTGTGGTTTCATCTAGCTTATCTATTTTTTCTTTGTCAGTTTGATCAATCTTATTATCTGATAATGCTTTCGCCTTGGCTTCCGTACCTTTTTGACCTGCTACTTCAGCTACCTCAACGGCTTTTCTAGCTGCAGAGATCTTCAATGCATTAATCGCGTCTTCAATTCCCTTAGCAGAGCTATTCACGCGGTTCTGATCCGCGGTTCCATCTTTTAATGTCTTTTTCCCAATCTCAAGTGCTTCATCATAAATGGTTCGTACAGCTGGGTCTGCAAGTTGATATTCCTTACTTTGCTTGATGTTAGTCTCATCATCTACAAGTTTTTGCAACTTGTCTGTATCGACTTTTTCTTCTGGAGTAACTTCCACCGATTGAGGCTGCACCTTGTCAAGCTTTGCTAGAAGTTCAGTCTTTAATGTCTCGTTTTTTAGAGCATTCACCAAATCAGTAGCTTTTTTCTTCGCTGCTTCTGTGATTTCATCTAGCTTATCTATTTTGTCCTTTTCAGATTGATCAATCTTATTATCTGTTAATGCATTTATTTTTGCTTGCTCACCTACTTTACCTGCGGCTTCTGCGGCTGCAATAGCAGATGCTTCGTCATCTGGAATACCATCGCTGTTTTGGTCGTTGACTTCAACTTCTTTGGTTGTTACTTTTCCAAGTCTGTCTTTCAATGCTTCTTTAGCTTTTCCATCTGGCAAGTTTTCGACCAATTTCTCAGCAGCATCTTTATTATCGTTGGTTTTTTTATTTAAATCATCAACTTCTTGTTTATCTGTTGGATTGATAATTCCGTCCGCAACGACATCTTCCCGCTTAGTATCACCTATTTTTTTCGCTGCCTCAGATTCTTCAACTGCTTTTGTCGCTGCTGCTTCGTCTTCGCTATCTGGTGCTCCATTATTGTTTGCGTCATTGACTTTAACTTCTTCGATTGTTACTTTATTAAGACGATCTCGAAGCTCTTTTTCAACCGCTGGGTCAGTTACTTTATCAATATAACCTTGAGCTTTGTTTTTCTTAGTTATGATATCTTCATTTAATTTATCAACAGCATCTTTTTCTTCTTTTTTAATTAAGTCATCTTGTTTGACTTCTTTTATTTTCTCTTGAACTTTTTGACCAGCGTCTTCTGCAGCTTTTACCGCTGCTTTAGCTGCCGATATGTTTAATGCATCAATTGCTGAGTTAATTCCTTTAATTGAATTATTCACATTTTCTTGTGACGCTTTTTCATTCTCTAATGCTTGTTTTCCAATAGAAATTGCATCATCATAAATTCTTTGTACAGCTGGGTCTGCAAGTTCGTATTCCTTACTTTGCTTGATTGCAGTCTCACCATCTAAAAATTCTTTCAACTTAGCTTTATCAACTTGCTCTTTAGGTGTAACATCCACAGATTTTATTTCTATATTATTTAATTCATCTTGAAGTTTTTGTTTTTCTCCCGCATTGGCTACTTTTTCAACCAAAGCTTTTGCAAGTTCTATTTTTTCATTTGTAGTCTTGTTCAATTCGTCTACTGCTTTTTTATCAGCTTCATTAATTTCGTCTTGTTTTAATACTGAATCTCTCTTTTCCTTACCTGCTTTACCTGCTGCTTCGGCTGCTTCCACGGCTTTTTTAGCGGCGGATATCTTCAATGCATTAATTGCTTTTTCAATTTCCTCAATAGAGCCATCCACTTGTTTTTGACTCATTGTGTCATCGTTTAATATTTTTTTCCCAACAGCAATTACTGTATCATAAGCGTCTTGTACAGCCAAGTCTGCAAGTTGATATTCCTTACTTTGCTTGATGTTAGTCACATCATCTACAAGTTTTTGCAACTTGTCTGTATCGACTTTTTCTTCTGAAGTAACTTCCACCGATTGAGGCTGCACCTTGTCAAGCTTTGCTAGAAGTTCAGTCTTTGATGTCTCATTTTTTAGAGCATTCACCAAATCAGTAGCTTTTTTCTTCGCTGCTTCTGTGATTTCATCTAGCTTATCTATTTTGTCCTTTTCAGATTGATCAATCTTATTATCTGTTAATGCTTTTGTTTTTGCTTGCTCACCTGCTTTACTTGAGGCTTCTGCGGCTTTTACTGCTGCTTTAGCTGCCGATATGTTTAATGCATCAATTGCTGATTTAATTCCGTTAATTGAATTATTCACATTTTCTTGTGACGCTTTTTCATCCCCTAATACTTTTTTTCCAATAGAAATTACATCATCATAAACTCCTCGTACAGCCGAGTCTGAAAGCTTGTATTCTGGACTTTGCTTGATTGCAGTCTCACCATCTACAAATTCTTTCAACTTAGCTTTATCAACTTGATCTTTAGGTGTAACATCCACAGATTTTATTTCTATATTATTTAATTTATCTTGAAGTTTTTGTTTTTCTCCCGCATTGGCTACTTTTTCAACCAAGGCTTTTGCAAGTTCTATTTTTTCATTTGTAGCCTTGTTCAATTCGTCTACTGCATTTTTATCAGCTTCATTAATTTCGTCTTGTTTTAATACTGAACCTCTCTTTTCATTACCTTTTTTACCAGCTTCTTCTGCTTCTTTTACTGCATTTGTCGCTGCTGACAAGTTCAAATCAGCAATGCCTTTTTCAATATTCGTAACTGACTTGTCCACTTCATCTTGCTTCGCTGCCTTGTTATTTAACACTAAATCTTTTGCAATTTCAATTGTTTCATCATAAGCAACTTTTTGGGCTTGGTCTGCAAGTTTATATTCTGGACTGTTTTTCATTGCAGTCGAATCGTCTACAAGTTTTTTCAACTTCTCTTTATTCACTTGCTCTTTTTCTTTGACATCTACAGATTTTATATCTATTTTATCTAATTTTTCTTGAAGTTTTTGTTTTTCTTCTACATTGGTTACTTTTTCAACCAAGGTTTCTGCAATTTCCTTCTTGCTTTCAGTAGTCTTGTTCAAATCGTCTACTGCTTTTTTATCAGCGTCAGTAATTTCTTCTTGTTGTAATACTGAGTCTCTCTTTTGCTTACCTTCTTTTCCTGCTGCTACGGCTACTTCAACCGCTTTTGTCGCTGCTGACAAGTTCAAATCATCGATCGCTTTGTTAATTTTAGCGATTGATTCATCAACTTGTTTCTGAGTTGTAGCTGTATCTTTTACAGTTGTTCCTTCATTAATAGCTGCATCATAAGCGCCTTTTTTACCCTGTTCAGCAAGATCATAAGCAGAACCTTTTTTCACCTCAGGTGCTGCATCAACGAGTTCTTTCAATTCATCCTTCACAATTTTTCTGTAGGTATACGTAACTGTTTGAATACCTGGTTTGAAGCCAATTTTAGTGTCACTTTGATATCCTGGAGCAGTATTAGCATTTGTTCTTAGTAGTTCGTAATCATCAATGGCCAATTTGCCAGTTAAATCTGCACTTTGCTGTATTGTCCCTTCAAGCAGAGTTTCTTTTATCAATTCACCTGTTGCATCATCCACATGACGAATACTTACATAGCTTCCTCCAGCTGAGTATTCAAATCTTTCTAAATCAAATTGATGTTTATTAGTTCCTGTACCTGTAGACGCAAATAAAGCAAAACTTAAATGCTCTTTCCCTGCTTGCTGTTTAGTTGTGTTTCTACTGGCATTAAGATAGCTGCTAATGTTTTTTGTAAATCGTTGACCATTATATTCAACAGTCATTTCTTTCGTTGTTCCATCATACGATACCACATATGGTTTAAATTCATTATTTTCTGGTTGCGTGTTAAGCTTTTGAACATCTCTCGATTCTGTAATGGCTCTTCCGCCTGCATCCGTTCTGTAGAACGCCCCGAATGCTCCATTTTCCCAGCTTTTTCCAGGCCCATACTTAGGATCTGGACCTGCTTTTTGATCTGCCTCAGGTGCACTCGTATTATGCCATGTGTCCAATTTGAATCCAAACGAATTTGGAATATCACCTAAACCAATACTAGCTCCTGATTTCCCAACGGTTCCGGGTTCAGCCGTTGTAAATACCGCAGCTAACCCATCTCCACCAACTCGTTCATCTACTTTCTTACCTTCATATTTATTCCCAATATTAACTTTACCTTCAAGTCTAAAACTCTCATTCATGTTAATTCGACGGCTAAGAGCTAAACTACCTGCTTGACTGTGTGTATCTTCCGTTAATGTTACTGGTTTTTCATTATCGCCACGCGCAGTACCACCCACTATAAAGTGGTTTACCATATTCTTTTTAGTAACAACTAAACGTGCCTTATCAATATATTCTGCAGCTCCCAAAGCAAACTGTGGCGCTGTACTTTGCAATGCACTTGGACTTACAGGAGTTTCAGGTGCTTCTGCAGCTCTCTCCTCTACCTTATCCTCTGTTTTTTCTGTGTCATTGACGGCTGCGCTATCAGTGCCATTCTGAAAAGTTTCTGCAGATTTCTCTACCTGAGTTTCTGTTACTTTAGTAGCAGGGTCTTCTGCATCAGATCCCACAGTTTTTACGACATCATTATCTTCAACCGTTTGTGGTTCTTCTACTTGATTAGGTGAAATCGCTTCTGGTGTAGCTTGTTGTCCTTGGTTTACTGGTTTAGTTGCAGCTGTATTTTCTTCAGCTAATTGAGTTGTCTCCTCTGCGCTTGGAGTTTCCTCAGTAAGGTCTGCAGGTTTCAGTTCTGCCTGTTTTGTGATGAGTTCTGAACCCGGAGTTACATTTGCTGTCTCCTCAGCGTAAACTTGAGGTGCTACTAACAAGAATGACCCCAGGAACACTGAGCCAACGCCCACTTTAAATTTCCGTATTGAAAAACGATCTTTTTGTTCATGAAACATAATTTTCTCCTAATCTTTATGATATTGACTGTTTGTAAGAGATAACTATCTTTTAATGCAACTAATGGTACGATTCTTTAGACATTTTAACAAGACATGCAAGCTAATCCAAGACTTCTCCAAATTAAATTAGTTATACATTTGTAATATTAAAACTTTAAGAAATTATCATCACTTGATTAACTGATGCTTCTCATCTTATCCTCTTGATTGTACTCTTTTTTTCTTTAAAAACTCTTAATGTCACTACACCTTAAAGATATTGTAATATTTTAGTCATGTTATAATTGCTTTTTCCCATATAGATTCTAACTCTATCATTTTTTTATTAGGTAATCCACGATATGAATTATATATATTTAACATTACATGAAAATTCTGTTATTATGTTATCGAAATCTATTAATCACCTAAAAGATCATTAATAGAGCGTTTTGATAAATCTTCCACTATGTAATCCTAGACTCATCACTACCTTTTTGTCATCTTTGAAAGCGTTTAAAGATAAATCTATCATTAATAAAAGCCTTAAATTAATAATGATATGAAATTAAAAAAACAATAAATTTATTGTACATTAGATAATTGACTTTTGAAAAAGCGTTATTAGTTAAACACATAAAACATGCTACGCTTATCAGCGAGAAAATCATCGCTAGAAGAGTAATTGCTCCTTTTCCATGATGTTAAAATGGTGGTCTTGCTAAACCGTAAGTCTTTGAGGTGCTGGAGGTCGCATACAAAAAAGTAAAACATCTATTTTAAATAGCAAGTTAGTATTACTCTTCTTATCAAAGCGAGGTGGTTTTGGCGTTTCTAAAGTACGAAAGTGTGAGGCATAAGAATCGTAAGCAACCCATAACGAGGTATATTGAAAAATATTCCAAATGTCTGAACTGCCTCTGGAATGTTGTCTACTAACAGTAGACTGGAGGATTGTGAGGATAACTAGATACCTTGTAATGGAACGCTTACAAAATAACTAGTCAGATGGCTAAGAAGCTAAAGACACTCTCTGAAACGTTGCCCTTCCCTTGCCCCTTTGAAGATAAAAAGAAAGCCAACTCAAATTAAAGAGTTGGCTAAAATATTATTATATCAACGTTTCTATTCATGAATTTCAAGCGGCAACCCATCTGGGTCGAAAAAGAAGGCCATTTTCTTTTGGTCAAAATCATCCCATCGTAAAGCTTCATGATCAATACCTAAACGGTCAAATTCTGCCAAGCAAGCTTCCACATCAGAAACCTTAAAAGCCAGATGACGAAGGCCCTGATGTTCAGGATTGGGAAGTTTGGGTCTTGGTGGGGCATCCGGTTTGATAAAAATCTCTAACACCAATTGACCTTGGCGAACGTTAAAAAGAATATCCTTTTTCTCTGGGCGAATGTGTTCATCTAACTGTTCAAACCCTAACAGGTCACAATAGAAATGACGCGTTCTCTCATAGTCACTGCCGATGATAGCCACGTGATGAATACTATCAACCTTCATACTTTCTCTCCTTTTACTGCGGTGACTGCAATACTTTTCTTGGTTTAGTTCCTTCAGCTGGTCCAATAACACCTGCTTCTTCTAGTTCTTCCATAAGACGTGTCGCTCGGTTAAATCCAACAGACAGCCGCCGTTGAATCATAGAAGCGCTGGCTTTTTGGGTTTCCAATACCAGAGCTTTGGCGTCTTCAAAGAGGGGGTCCCCTTCAGAAGCTCCTCCCCCGTTAGAGCCCGCCATATCGGCCTCTGTTACTTCACCTGGATCAAAGGAATCATCGTATTCAGCTTCTGCTTGATCCTTGATGAAGGTCACTATTCGCTCGACATCATCATCTGAAATAAAAGAACCTTGCAAACGAATTGGGTGGTTTTCATCAATCGGTTTAAATAACATATCTCCGCGACCCAATAATTTCTCAGCCCCATTTTCGTCTAATATGGTACGGCTATCTGTACCAGATGATACAGCAAAGGCAACCCGAGATGGGACATTAGCCTTGATCAACCCTGAGATAACATCAACGGACGGACGTTGCGTTGCCAAAATCATATGGATACCAGCGGCACGCGCTTTTTGCCCGAGACGAATAATGGCGTCTTCCACTTCCTTGCTGGCAACCATCATCAGATCAGCCAGTTCATCAACGATGACAACGATGAAAGGCAATGGAATATGTTTTTCTTCTGAAGTAGCATTCCACGCTTCGACTTTGGCATTGTAGCCGGCAATATTTCGAACACCAAACTGACTAAAGAGTTCATAACGGTTTTCCATTTCATCAACCACTTTTTGCAAAGCTTTACTAGCTTTACGAGGATTGGTCACAACTGGAATGAGAAGATGGGGAATATCATTGTAAACAGAAAGCTCAACCATCTTAGGATCAACCATGAGAAACTTGACTTGATCAGGACGAGCCTTCATGAGAATACTTGAAATAATCCCATTTACCGCTACTGATTTACCCGAACCAGTTGAACCAGCTACAAGCAGGTGAGGCATTTTGGAAAGATCAAAACTACGAGCCGTTCCATTGACAGCCTTGCCAAGCGGAATTTCTAAGAGATTTTCAGGTTTAGCACTGGATTGTTCCCAAAGCTCACGGAAAGAAACAGTCGCAATCTCTGAATTAGGTACCTCAATACCAACCAAAGATTTTCCAGGAATTGGCGCTTCAATGCGGACATCCTTAGCAGCCAATGCTAGCGCTAAGTCATCAGCCAGATTAGAAATACGATTAACACGTACTCCAACAGCCGGTTTAATCTCATACTTGGTCACAGATGGACCAATTTCGGCACGTTCCACTTTAACATCAATGTTGAAACTCTTAAAGGTATCTTCTAAAATTTTGATGTTTTGACGAACAATGTTTTTCTCTTTAGCTTGACTCTTAGGCCTATCAGCTGCAAAGAGATCAATTCCAGGAAGTTTATAATTAAGATGTTGCTTTAGGGTGAAGTCTACAACAACTGGTGAATCAGGCTCACTATCCAATTGATCCAAATCTACCGCTAGCGATTCCGTAGGGACTGCCATTTCTTGGTTATCAGAATCATAAGCATCAGATGGCGAATTCTCGAATAAACTCTCATCAAAAGTTGGAATCCCGTCACTACCATCATCTGGTGTGTAGCCTACAATCTCAATCTCACGGTTTGACTCTTGTTCTTGAATGGCTTCAGGGTTAAGAGAGTTAGTCTCTAGAATTTCACCTGTTTCTGGATCAATCTGAAGTGATGCTAAACGTTCAGCCTCAGCTTTTTCAGCTGCTTCCCGCTCTTTTTTCTCTAAGGCTAACTGGCGTTTTTCCTCTCGACGTGTAAAGCGCTCTTGCTTACTAATCTCGTGTTTGGCCATCCATTCATCACGCTTTTGCCGAAGAAATTCTACTAAATCATAAAGATCCCATGAACTAATAATGAAAATCCCTATTGCAATAATGAGAAGTCCAATAAAGAAAGAACCTATATTGGTAAATAAAAAGGCAGTGGGTTTGTACAAAAGGGCACCAAACATACCTCCACCCAGAAACTGAGTCACACTAAAATGACTAAGGTCTCTGTAAATGAGACGCGAAGTAGATTTAAAAACTTCCTGCCCTTGTAAAAATGGTTGGGTATAAAGGTAGGCATGCCATTCTAATAAGAGACCGACAAAGAGGGTCACAAGCCCAGTCATAACCCCTTCATGTCTTTGAAACCATCTAAAACCAAAAAGACTAGCAAAGACTAAAAGGATGGCTGGATAGGCTAAGCTTCCTACAAAAAAACGAATGATATTGTAAACAGTTACCCCAAACACTCCCAGTCGAATGACCCCAAATAGAAGAATAATTGCCGCTAAAAAACTGATAATCATACGTCTGATAGCAGCTTGCTTCGCCATTTCTGCCTTGGTAGGGCGGCGCTTTTTCCTACCATTAGCTTTTGTTTTTGTTCTTGTTTTTGCCATAATTCCATTATAGCATATTTTGAAACAGCATCTTCTTGGATGAAATTAAAAAACTAAGGTCAAAAATAGTCCGCAACATCTCCAGAAAATCAAGTCAGCTTACCATTGCCAACTGTCAGCCTCTTTTACTAGAAAAATATTTAGGATAATACTAACATTTTTTGGGAACCATCTATCTCTCGAACTCTATAATAAAAAAGAGCAGAACAAGAATCGGTAACTCGCAGGGTTCGATTCTTGTTCTATACTCTCTTTTCAGTCAGATTCTTTTACCAGTTATGGTCATCCACATTTTCTTTGGTCACAAGGAAAATTGGTGACACTGTTTCTTTGTCGATCTTTTTACCTTGATAATGATCAATGGCAGCTTGGATGGCAATTTCGCCCATCTTAGCAGGTTGTTGGGCAATGGTTGCTGACATGTCACCTTTTTTGATAGATTCATGTGCATCTGGTTGACCGTCAATACCAACAATCAAAACATTGTCAAGTCCAGCTGCTTTGGCTGCTTGAGCTGCACCCATAGCCATTTCATCGTTTTGTGCAAAAATGGCTTGAACATCTTTATTTCCTTGAATCATGTTTTGAGCTGTGTTTAGGGCTTTAGCACGATCAAAGTTTGCTGATTGACTTGATAAAATATCTAATTGATTTTTAGCTGCTTCATTAAATCCGTTACCACGGTCAACTGTCGCTGATGCTCCAGGTACTCCTGACAATTCAAATGTTTTAGCATCTTTCCCCAATTTTTTGATAATATAATCAGCTGCCATCTTACCTGCTTCAACGTTGTCTGATGCTACAGTTGTTAGAACATCACCACCATTGCTACCGCGGTCAAGTAGGATGACAGGAATATTGGCAGAATTAGCTGCTTTAATAGCTGGCACAATGGCATCTGAATCAACTGGATTGATTAAGATAGCATCAACATTTTGGCTAACAAAGTTTTGGACATCATCCGCTTGTCTTGCAGCGTCATCTTGGGCGTCTGCTACTTTTACTTTAACGCTTTTATCTTTGGCATATTTATCAATCCCCTCTTTCATGGCTACAAAATAAGGATTGTTAGTTGTAGAGATAGAAACACCTAAATTTAAATCTTTAGCTTCTTTTTGGGTAACTTCTTTACCTGATTTATCAGATCCGTTGTCCAGTCCTGTTTTACCACAGGCTGCTAAAATGGTAAGAAGACTTAGAACAAGAAGAATGCGACCAAACTGTTTAATGATTTTCATGATAGACTCCTTTATTGATTAGCTACTTTAAAACGATCCAGTAGCACAGCGATAATGATAACAATACCTTTAACAACTTGTTGCCAGAAAGCCGAGACACCGATAATATTAAGTCCATTATTTAAGACACCAATAATAAGGGCACCGATCAAGGTTCCGATAATACGACCTTTTCCTCCTGACAAAGACGTCCCTCCAAGTACAACAGCTGCAATAGCATCCATCTCATAACTACTTCCTGCAGTTGGCTGAGCCGAACTCAAACGAGAAGTGATAATCAATCCTGATAAGGCTGCCATCATCCCTGAAATAGTATAAATAATAATTTTTACTTTATTTAACTTAACACCTGAGATATACGCCGCTTTTTCATTTCCTCCTATGGCGTATACAGATTTCCCAAATGCCGTTTTATGAAGTAACACATATAAGAAAATAAAAACAAGAAACATCAGAATGACTGGGAAAGGAACCCCAACAATGTAACCTTGTCCCAAAAATTGGAAAAGAAAACTATCTCCAAGTCCTGCTGTAATTGGGTTACCATTAGTGTAGACTAAGGTCGCACCTCTAAAAATTGTCATGGTTGCAAGGGTAACAATAAATGGTGCTAATTTCCCAAAGGAAATCAAGAAACCATTTAACATACCAAATAGACCACCCAAAACTAGTGCCAGTACAATAGCTAAAGGAACTGGCATGCCACTACCAATAAACCCAGCTGATACTGCGCTAGACAAGGCCAAGATTGATCCAACAGACAAATCAATACCACCGGTTAAAATTACAAAAGTCATCCCAAATGCAATAAAACCATTAGCCGTGACTTGCAAAAGTAAGTTAAGCAAGTTATTAGTTGTTAAGAAATTAGGATTAAGCATTGTGATAACAATCATCAATGCTACTAATGCGATCAGAGTTGTTAATTCTGATACATATTTCATTACTTGTTTCACACTATTGTCCTCCTGTTGCAAGTTGCATGACTTTTTCTTGATCTGCTTCTAATTGACTAAGTTCCCCACTGATACGCCCTTCATGCATAACAATAATCCGGTCACTCACTCCTAAAATTTCAGGGAGATCAGATGATACCATAATAATGGGAACTCCTCTTTCAGCTAATTCATTCATTAACTGATAAATTTCTCGCTTAGCACCCACATCAACACCTCGTGTCGGCTCATCTAAAATCAATATTTTAGGAGCGATGCCAATCCATTTAGCAAGAACAACTTTTTGTTGATTACCACCAGATAAATTACCCACAGGTAATTTGGGAGTCCCTGATTTGACACGAAGTCGCTCAATTAATTGATTAACAAAATCGGTACTTACTTTTTCATCAAAGAAACCGTGTTTACTAAAATCTCGGGTACTTGGCAAAGTCATATTATCTTTAATCGAAAAATCTAGAATCAATCCTTCATCTTTACGATTTTCTGTTAAAAAACCAATGCCTTTTTCAATGGCTTGTACCGGATTAGCAATCGTAACTTCCTGACCATCTATTTTAATCTGACCAGATTTTAAAGGATCAATACCAAAAATAGCCCGCATAACCTCGGTCCGACCAGCTCCCATCAGTCCAGAAAAGCCAAGAATTTCACCTTTTCTAACTCGGAAAGATACGTCCTTGAAAGTATTTCCTGTTAAATGACTGACCTCGAAGGCGACGTCTCCAATCTCTGCTACCTTATCAGGATAATAATCTTCTAATTCTCGACCAACCATTTTTTTCACTAACTCATCTGAAGTCGTCTCACTGGTTAGTGTCGTATCAACTACGAATCCATCACGCATAACTGTGATCAGATCTGTTATTCTAAAAATTTCTTCCATTCGGTGAGAGATGTAAACAATTCCAACTCCTTGCCTTTTCAGACTATTGATGATTGAAAAGAGACTTTCTGTTTCTCTGTCAGTTAGTGCTGCTGTCGGTTCATCCATAATGAGGATTGAAACTTCTGATAACAAACACTTGGCAATTTCAATCATTTGTTGCTGTCCAACTGACAACTTGCCAATCTCGACAGTTAAAGGAATAGACACTCCCAAGCGTGCAAATGCTTGATTAGCTTTTTCTTTCATAGCTTTTTGATCAAGCAAACCAAAGTGGTTTTTAATTTCACGACCTAAAAATAAATTTTCTAAGACAGTCATATCTGACCAGGTATTCATTTCCTGATGAATAAAGCTGATGCCAAAATTTTCTGCTTCTTGTGGATTCGTAAAGGTCATCTCCTGACCGTCAATCAAGATTTTTCCCTTAGTTGCTGGAAACAAGCCAGTTAATATATTCATTAAGGTTGATTTTCCAGCACCATTTTCTCCCATCAGTGCATGAACCTGTCCAGATTGTAAATCCAAATCAATCTTTTCAAGAACCTTATTATTCCCGAATGACTTTGAAATGTCTCTCATTTCAATTTTCATGTATTCACCTCGCTATAGGGTCACACCAGACTGTAAAATGATGTTTGAGTAAGGAGTATCCTCACCTGTTCGGATAACTGCTTTAACACCTTTGTTAAGTTCCTTCAACTCTTCATGGCTGATATATTGAATCTCTACACTAGAGTCCAATTTTTCCAGTATCGCTGCTAATTGCTTAGGATTTTCAGTTTTAATTTCGTCTGCTAAGATAACTTTTTCCACTAAGATATTGTCCAAATAGTTATCAAGAACGTCTTGAAACGTTGGCAAACCATGCCTAAGAGCAAGGTCAATTTTGATAATATTTGGAGGAACTGGCAGCCCCAAATCGCCAATACAGACACGATCCGTATGTCCTAAATCAGCTGCTACTTTCGCTAAATTACTATTTAATAGACCATGTTTCTTCATAATAGCCACTCTCTTTCATTTCTTTCAAATGAGGCATGCCGCCTTGTGCTCCGAATCCTTGAACAGATAAATGAGAAGCCAGCGTTCCAAAAGACACGGCTTCTTTAAATGACATCCCCTTTGAAATCGCAAGTCCAAACGCACCATTAAAGGTGTCTCCTGCTCCAGTTGTATCAACAACCTTTGCTTTAATGGCAGGTACTTTTTGAATATCTTTTCCATCGAAAAAGATGGACCCTTCTGTACCTAGCGTTACTAAAAGTTTGTTTGGATAAGCTTGGATGATTTCCTCTAAATCGCTATTAGGAAATAGTTCTTTTACTTCATGTTCGTTAGGGGTAAAAACATCTACAAACTCAAGCATTTCGATATCGGTATCCCGTGATGGCGCCGGATTATAGAGGACCTTAACCCCTTTTTGATGACAAAATTGGGCAATGGCTAGATTGCTGGAATGGCTAATTTCATTTTGTAGAATGACCAGGTCTGCACTCGCGATAACGTCCCATTCTCTATCGAAACGACTTGTATCTACTTTTCCGTTAGCTCCCGGACAATAGATAATCCTATTGTCATTGTCAAAAAGCGTTATTTGAGCAACTCCTGTCGAACATGGTACCGTTCCCACATTGTCCGAAATCACTCGATTTTGAGTTAAATTGTCTAAAAGACTAGATCCAAACGAGTCTTGACCAACAGCTCCCAGCATCTCGACATGATCATTTTCGGAACTCAATCGTCCAACAGCTACCGCTTGATTGGCACCTTTTCCACCAGGTACCATGGAAAACTGCTTTCCAAAGACCGTCTCGCCAGCCTCGGCTACACGGTCTGTTTCCATGACTAAATCCATAGAAATACTACCTATAATCACTATTTTACTCATGTGGCCTCCTTAATGTTTCTCTTTCAATATATCTAACTGGTAATTGCACTCTTTTCTCTTCAATAGGTAACTGATTGGCAATCTTATAGATTAACTCTGCAGCTTCTTGTCCAAGTCTATACGACGATTGATGAATAGTCGAGAGCGATGGGTAGATGAACCGACTAACCAAAACATCGTCATAACCAATAATCTGAATGTCTTCAGGTATTTTTTTTCCACGAGCTAATACCTCATGAATATAAGCTATAGCATGCACATCAGATGGAGCAATAATACTATCACAATCAGGATGTTCATCTAGCATCATCAAAGCTTCTTTTTGAATCGTATCAAAGTCAAAAGAGTGACTATCAGAGATTGATACGGCTATATGATTATTTTGTAAATACCTAAGACTCGCTTCGAACCTCTGATTAATACTTTGCGCATTATCTGATGGGCCTCGAACAAGTAACACTTTGTCCGTACCCGATTGGACAATTTGTTCCGCAGCCAATCGTCCACCAGCTTGATTATCTGAAAAAACACCGTACTCTGTTTCCTGATCAACGCGGTCAACGACAACTATCGGAATATCTAGATTTGGATGCGTTTTGGTAAAATCATGGGTCGTGATAATCCCAGCTGCCTTAGTTTGTAGAAGAACATTTAAATAGTCCTCTGCTAGAGCATCTTCCTCACTAATATTCCCCAGCATGACCCTGTAGCCTTTTTCTTTTAAAAATTCTTCTGCTCCTCTAGCCAAGCGAGGAAAAAATGGGTTGGAAATATCCGGGAGTAAAAGTCCTACTAATTGATTGCGCTGAGACTTTAGAGACTGCGCCAAAACATTTGGAACATAATTCAATTTTTTGATAGCTTGTTTTATCTTCTCTTGAGCCTCTTGCCCAACATACCCTTTTTGAGAAATATAGCGGGAAACTGTTGATTTTGAAACCCCCGCTTCCTCTGCAACCTCTTTTATCGTTACCAAAAAATCATCCTTTCCTTATGTGGAACCGTTCTCACATATTAAGTGTAACCGCTTTCTAAAATTTTGTCAATCATTTTTTCAAATAAAAAAAGTAATTTCGGTTTAACCGAAATTACTTTATCATTGACTAAGATGTCTTTTCAAGATAGTCAATAGCGTCTTGTACATTTTTGACTGGGACAATTTTCATCTTTGTTTTGATGCGTTTAGCGGCTGTTTTAGCTTCCTGATAGTTGTTTTTAGCATTAGGGTGCTCTTTCAAGTAAGCTCTAGGGATAGGGTTGTTGGGCACAAAGAAAATGTCTGCCTTATCCTTAGCTGCTGAGACAACTTTCTTATCAGTTCCACCAATATCACCGACAGAACCGTCTTTTTCAATAGTACCAGTACCTGCGATCATACGACCCTTTCTCAAATCCTCTTTATTGATTTGATCTAAGATATCCAAGGTAAACATAAGACCGGCGCTTGGTCCACCAACGTTTCCTGTTGAAAAACGAACTGGTGTTTTGGTCTCAACTTCAGTATGGTCTACAAGTCCAATGCCAATACCATTTTTACCATTTCCTAGCTTAATGATTTTTCCTGAAGCTTCTTTTTTCTTATTATTTGATAGGTACTGCACCGTCACCTTGTCACCAATCTTTTGCTTGGCCACATAGTTGATGAGCTCCTTAGAACTTTCAAAAGTTTTGCCATTGACGCCTGTTACAGTATCTGCAAGATCTAAAATCCCTTTGAAGGTTGAATCTTTGGCCACGTCAAGCACATAGACACCAAGGTATTTTAAATTCACCGATTTCCCAGCCAATTTAAAGGCTTGATAAATGGCTTCATTCTGAGACGTTTGCATATAAAATCGATTGAGACGGATGTACTCATCTTCAGTATAGTTCCCCAAGCTCTCCTTGGCAGTTGACACATCTGTAAAAGGGGTCGCCCAAGCATAAAGAAGAGCTGCTGGTGTTGCTTGCATTTGGGAAATAGCTACAAAATTATAAGATCCTTTTGCCTTGTCTTCTTTTTTATCAACTTCTAGAACATCACGAATGTCATAGGCTCCGCCAGGCATTTCGATATAATAAGGCAATGGTAGTAAAAAAGCAATTGCTAACAAAATAGCTGTTCCAATTCCCAATAGCCACCATTTCAAAGGAGATTTCTTTTGAGGAGTCTCCTCGATGATTCTAAATTCGTGTTTGTTCATGTTTTTTCTCTACCTCTCTAACGACAGATTCAGGAACAAAATCCGAGATATCTGCTTTGAAATAAATCAATTCTCTAATGCGACTAGAACTCACTTCCTGCCATTGATTAGCTGACATGAGATAAACGGTATCAATCTTATCGTTCAAATGCTTATTGAAAAACTCTAAATTAGCTTCATAAGTCAGATCATTACCGTTACGTAGTCCTCGTACGAGATGCGTCACTTCAAGCCTTGCTGCAATGTCAACAGCTAGACTATTATTAGCCGTAAGAACCTTAACATTATCAAGATTCGCTACTGCTTCTTCAAGCATATGGCATCGTTGATCAATACTAAACTGGCCTTCTTTTTCCTTATTGTAAAAAATGCCAACGTACAGTTGATCAAATAGTTGACTAGCACGCGCAATCAAATCCACATGTCCCAAGGTTACCGGATCAAAAGACCCTGTAAATAAGCCAATTTTCTTATCTGACATAAACCGTTACCTTACTAATTCCGTAAATTTTTTGTTTCCAAATGCCAAAAGCTGATATTTCCTCAGGCAAGTCTACCGCCTTATCGGTCTCACAAACAAGCATAACCTCCTCAGCCAGTAACCCTCTGTCTTCCAAGTCTGTTACGACTGATGCAATTTGTTCCTTAGCATAAGGAGGGTCTAAAAGAACAAGATTGAAGGTACCTGAAAGCTGACGAATAGCCTTTTTATCATCCATCTTCAAGAGCTGGAATTGATGTTCAGATTTAGTCATCTTAATGTTTTCTTGAACAATGGCCTGGGCTGAGCGATCTTTTTCAACCAAAACAGCATGGTCCATGCCACGCGAAATAGCTTCGATAGCCAGACTACCACTACCAGCGTACAAATCTAGAACCCGACCACCATCAAAAAAAGGGCCAATCATATTAAACATAGCCCCTTTAACCTTATCAGTTGTTGGGCGTGTCGTCTTACCGGCCAACGTCTTCAAAGGACGTCCACCAAATTCACCTGCTACTACTCTCATAATGTTTTCTATTATAGCAGATTTCTTTGGGATAATTCTCTCAAAAAATGCTATAATAAATCTTAAATTTTTGATAACAAGGAAAACTATGACAAGATTTGCACTCATCATCAATCAAAAATCTGGTAAAGGTGACAAAGACCAGTTGATTGAAACCATAAAAAACTTCTTAATCGACAAAGAGATCCCTGAAAAAAATATCGCCTATTTTTACCCGAAATCTGCCGATCAAACGAGAGAAATGGCTAAAGAGGCCTGTCTGGATAAAACCGATGTCATCATTCCACTAGGAGGAGATGGTACCATCAAACTAGTTTGTGCGGGTATTTATGAAGGTGGCAGTTACTCTCGCTTAGGACTAATCCCGACTGGCACTGTCAATAATTTGGCCAAATCTCTTGACATCCCCTTAAATCCTAAAAAAGCCTTAGAAAATCTCTTTTCTGGACGAGAACTAGCTATTGATATCGCAAGGGTTAATAATCAATACATGATTTCTAGTTTAACGTTAGGCCTAATGGCTGACATGGCTCTTGGTGTCACACCTGAAAAGAAGCGTCGTTACGGTGCCCTAGCCTTTATTAAGGCCGGTTGGAAAATTTTTCTACGACGACGCTCCTACCGCGTACAAGCCATATCGGATCAAAAAACACAATATATCAAAACAAAATTACTTTTAATCACTATGAGTAATACGGTTGCAGGACTCCCTGGTTTTAATCAAAAAGACACCGTAGACGATGGACTCTTTACCGTTTATACCTTAAGAAGAACCCACTTCATCCGATTCTTTTTTTACTTCTTTTTCCGCATTGGTAAATTTAGTCGATTCAGGCATTGGGATGCTTTCCAGGCTTCTGAATTGCGTTTAATCAATGTGCGAAAAAAAGATAAAAATAATCCCAATGTTCGTATCGATGGGGATGTCGCTGGAAAACTACCTGTCCTTATTCAGATGCTTCCAAAAGCCATTACTGTTATCGTTCCACAAAAATAATTTCTGTATCTTAAAAGCACTCTAGTTGTTAGACCAGTAATCTAACCATTAGAGTGCTTTTATCCTGTTATTGACTGACAAAAATTATTAGCCATAGCCACAACCTCAATCACATCTAAAACCCCAAATGAAGCTTTTGATAACCGTGGATAAACCATAACGGCTAATTGATTTGCGATAACAAACCTATCAAACCAAGAGGAAATTGTACCAGTTAATACTCCCTCTTACGAGCCATTATTGACTCAGCTTTTTGAGTCAGTTCGTTCTGGATTAATAGCTTTGAATTGAGAAAATTCCTTCTCAAGGTAATCGACCAAGTCCTTACTTAGACGTCTAGGGCCTCTAACTGCCCTGACTCCTTTTTCCACCATCAGTTCCAAAGGCAGTTGGTCATCCAAAAAAGTCTCTTTTAACGATAGTTTCATCAACTGCTTGTTTTGAGGCTTATCCTCATTCTCTTTTTGGTCAATGTTGGTCTCTAAAACCTTACAAGCATATCGAATAGCCTTAATTGGGCTTGTCATGTAAATCAATACCCAATCGCCAGTCTTGATGCTGGCTTTTTGTGTCCAGAGGATTTCAGGACTTTGCGAGAATTCAGCGTCGATATTATAGTATTTGGGGTTAGCTGGAATCACCCAATAATCAGGCCCATTAGGATTTGATAGGGTTGTAGGAGCTACAAGCGCACGACTATTTTCAACTAAATGAAATAAATCCTCATCTGAAAGACTGTCATCTAAAACAATGGTGATCCAAGTTTTCTTAGACATATGATAGGAAGGATAAATGCCCGACCTCTTCAATAACTCTGGTAAATGGTTTGGGTCAACTTTGACATTGATGAATTCCACTTCTTCATGCAGAGCCTTCTGGGACCACTTTTCGCTATCAACTTGCAATTTCCCCCTCGTAACTGTTCCTATCAGCCCATACCATTTTGAATTATCAGGATGTCTAAAGACGGTAAAGCCTGGAAATTTAGCAAAAGGGTTATCCATCTTATCTCCAAATGTGTTTGTTACATAATGGGCTAAGCGATTGGTTTGATCATATTGAAAGAGAGTCATCACAAAACACGCTTCAGCTATTCGTGTCAAAATCTGACCATAAGCCTCACGAACTTGACCAATGAAGTTTCCCTGAGCTGTACTCGCACGAAAGGCATCGTACTCTTCTTGCAAATCCACATCTAACACCTGACCAAAAATAGCACCATCAGGTGTTACCCTAATAACCGCCTGAAACTGGTTATCCAAGAACTGTTCTCGATAGACATAAGCACCAGCTTCCTTGACAAAGCCAAACTTCTCTAGTTGCTCAAATCGAACACTTTTTTTCTTAAAAAACTCAGATTCAAATGACATAATCTTCCTTTCGTTTTTATGGGTTTCATTCATCATACTTTAGAGACGCCCCCTGCAATTCATACCTTGCTGTTTCAAGATTTCTGCCTAAGTGGTTGACCATCTCTAAGGCCAGCAATTGACCACCTAATTTTTCAATCAATCGACGAGAAGGATTATTTTTTTCGTGTGCTACAACAAGTACACTATCAATGCCTAGAGAACGATACTGTTTTAACGCAAACGCTATTAAGCTTTGAGCAACTCCCTGATGTCTAAAAGAAGGAGCCACTATATAACCAATATGCCCCAGTTTCAAACAATCGGGATGTGTCATTTCCCAAAAGCAAATCACAAAACCTGCAATGGCACCCTCTACAAAAGCAAAATATCGAGTATAGGTTGGATTATGTTGACCAGACTGCTTGATGTCAGACATATCGCTTCTCATTACAAAATCTTCGAAATCCTCAACCGGCCACCATTCTACAAATGGATTATGGCGCTTATCTTCTAACAGCTCATCTTCAAAATCGAGAAAAGCCAGTTGATCACTTAGGGATATTTTTCGAATGTCCATACTATCTCCATTGTGCAAAAAAGCCGCTCAGATGAGCAGCCTTGATTTAGTGACTGTCATACCAGTCTTTATTTATTTTTGGCTTGCCATCCGCATCTACTAGCAGGATGGGAGGGTTACCATTTTTAAGGTATTCCACTCCAGTTTCCAAATCCACAATAATAGTGGATCCAGAAGAATCTGTCAAATACTCAAAACGGTTCATTATTTTTTTTACCATAGTAGCACACCTTTCATCAATCGATTAAATCTATGGTAACAAATCCAAAGAATGATTTCAATGACTAGCTTTTTTATTTTACCAGCGGAATCAAGCGTACGCGTACAATGTTATCACTTGTTTCAAATTTAGCGACTAGCTGATCAATTTTCGCTCTGTCGTCTTCATCCAAATCAAGCAAGGTATAGGCATAATCGCCTTTTGAACGATTGAGGATATTATCGATATTGATATCTAAATCCGAAACGGCTGTTGAAATATTTGCCACAATATTAGGGACATTTTTATTAATCAAGGTTATACGGTAAGGCGCCTCTTGAACCTGATGCATGTTAGGAAAATTAACGGAATTGGTAATCTCACCCGTCTCCAAGAAACGGCGAACAGTTTGACTTGCCATGATGGCACAGTTGAGCTCTGCTTCTTGGGTTGAACCACCCACGTGTGGAAATACAGTTACCCCATCTTTATTGAGCAATTCTTCTGTCCCAAAATCAGTCACATACCGCTTCACGACTCCTGTTTCTAAAGCATCAAAGAGAGCAGCATTATCCACAAGTTCTGCACGGGCAAAGTTGATGATAACAGTGTCTTTTTTCATCTGAGCGAATGCTTTACTGTCAAATGTATGCTTGGTATCTGCAGTCAAAGGCACATGAACCGTGATGTAGTCAGACTGACTAAAAATCTCTTTTAAATCATTAACACGTTTCACATGACTAGAAATGTTCCATGCTGTTTCAATAGATACATAAGGATCGTACCCCAATACATTCATCCCTAAACGGCGCGCATCGTTTGCGATTCTAGCGCCAATAGCACCAAGTCCAATCACGCCAAGCGTTTTACCAGAAATCTCTGTTCCAGCAAACTGAGACTTACCAGCTTCTATTTGTTTAGGCACATCAGAACCTGATAGATGATTGACCCAAGTATTAGCTGATAGGTAATCCCGCGCTGATAAAAGAATAGCGGTCAAAACAGCTTCTTTTACCGCATTGGCGTTAGCCCCTGGTGTATTAAAGACAACAATACCAGCTTCTGTCGCCTTATCGATTGGGATATTGTTCGTTCCTGCCCCCGCACGCGCAATAGCTTTAAGATTGTCCGGAAAATGATTGTCATGCAAATTTTGACTACGTAGCATATAGGCATCTGGATTTTCCGCCAAATCACCATCAATTTGAAAGGCGTTGCCCAATTCTTTCAAACCAAGCTTGTTAATATTATTAAATGTCTTTACGCTAAAGACCATACTAATCTCCTTTTATCTTGCTCTATTTAAATGGACTCATACACTTCACTCTTTCTGGTGAGTGCCTGCTAGAACGTTAGAAATCGTAACGAAGCCCCTCATCGACTTCTTGATAGTCAGCCGTCTCAGATCTACTCTTCATTTTTTGATAGGCTAGTCGTTCACCCTCAAACATGACTTTTCCACAATAAACATACCCTAGCTTTTCTAAAATGTGTTGCATGATCACGTTTTGAGGATGTGTATCACAACGGAAATCCGGTCCCTTATGACCTTCAATCAAACCTTGCAAGAAGGTCTGTGCTATCTTTTGACCACTAGCTTTCTTAGCGACAGCAATTCTATGGAAAACAGTGTATTGATGATTAGCATGCTTCCATTTGCCGTCTGTGATTTTTTCATAAGCGGGATCTTGCCCCACAATGACTGCCGCATAAGCTACAATCTCGCCATCCACGAGCCCAACCCAAGCCCGTCCCTGCAAAATATCATCAATGATATCGCTGACTTCTGGGTATTTTCCTTGCCATTGATCACTCCCGGATGCTTTTAAAAAAGCTCGCGCTTCTTCAATAATGACCATAATGGTCTCTACTTCGTTGGGATGTGCTAAGCGCAACTCCATTACTGATGTTCCTCCTCAAATGCTTTCATAAACGTAATCAATGCTTTGACACCCTCGAGTGGAAAAGCATTGTACAGGCTTGCTCTCATACCGCCCACACTACGATGACCTTTAATGTTTTTGAATCCTGCTGCATCCGCTGCTTCATTAAAGGCTTTATCCAATTCTTCACTTGGTGTCACAAAAGGAATATTAGCCAATGATCGGTCTTTGACAACCGTAACTGGACTCTTATAAAAATCAGAAGCGTCGATAAAATCATAAAGAAGGCCTGACTTCTGATGATTTAGTTCTTCCATTTTAGCAACGCCCCCTAGAGATTTGACGTGTTCAAAAACTAATTTGGCCATATAAATACTAAAAGTTGGCGGCGTATTATAAAGAGAGGCATTATCTGCTTGGAGACGATAATCCAACATGCTAGAAAGAGCAGGCTCATCATTCAAGAAATCCTCACGGATAATAACAATCGTTACACCAGCCGGACCCATGTTCTTCTGAGCACCAGCATAAATCATCGCAAAATCTGACACTTTGTAATTAACAGCCAAAATGTTAGATGACATATCCGCCACAACTGGCACACCATTAGTATCTGGCAAGTCGTAGATACTAGTTCCCTCAATGGTATTATTACTTGTTAGATGAACATAAGCTGCTTCAGGATCAATAAGGCTCGCATCAAAATCTGGAATACGATTAAAACCTGTTTCTTCAGAAGAAGCTAGGCAGATGGGTTCAAAAGCAATTGTCTTAGACAGCTTCACAGCTTCAGTATAAGCTTTCTTGCCCCAAGACCCTGCAACAAGATAATAAGCTTTTTTACCTCTGGCCATGTTTAAAGGCAACATAGAAAACTGAGTTGAAGCGCCTCCTTGTAAAAACAGCACCCTATAATTATCTGGAATTTGCATTAAATCTCTTAACAGTTGTTCAGCTTCTTTGATAATGCCATCAAATTCTTTGGAACGGTGGGACAATTCCATAACACTCATGCCCGAATTGGCATAATCTAAAAACTCAGCTTGTGCCTTTTTTAAGACTTCTTTTGGCAATACTGCAGGACCTGCAGAAAAGTTATAAATTGTCATAACCACGACCTCCATTTGAAAATTAATTCATTATATCACAAATTCCTACAATATTGTCAGAATTTTTGTGTAATGGCGCCCTTTTTTATGGCATCATTCCCAAAGGAAAACACAAACAATCATGATATAATAAAATCATCTCATCTTGAAAGGATACTTATGATTACGAAAGAATTTTGTGCTGAAAATTTAACCGACTTACATAGACTAACCAGCCCAGACATTACTCGGGTTGAACTATGTGATAACTTGGCTGTTGGTGGAACAACACCTTCATACGGTGTTATCAAAGAAGCCAATCGCTATCTCCATGAAAAAAAGATTACCACAGCTATTATGATCCGTCCTCGTGGTGGCAACTTTATCTATAATGATCTTGAGCTTCGTGCCATGGAAGAAGATATCTTACAGGCAGTTGAGTTGGAATCTGATGCTCTCGTTTTAGGCCTATTGACAGAGGACAACCAACTAGATAAGGACGCCATCGAACAACTCTTGCCTTCCACCCAAGGGCTTCCTTTGGTTTTCCACATGGCTTTTGATCAAATTCCTCAAGAAGATCAGTTTCAAGCTATGGATGACTTAATCGACTATGGCTTTACGCGCATCCTCACTCATGGAAATCCTGATGGCAAGTCAGACATCTTTAACAACCTCACACATTTAAAAGCCTTAATTGAACATGCTGCAGATCGAATCGAGATCCTAATTGGCGGAGGGGTCACTAAGGACAATTTCGAAGAACTAGTCAAGCTAACAGGCGCTAAGCAAGTTCATGGAACGCGTTTGCTATCATAAACCAAATAAAGAAGAGAGACTGTACAGTTATTACAATGGCACAGTCTCTCTTCTTTATTTCATTTCATAATAAGGCAGATTGTCATTTACCCTAGCACGTGGGAAACGGTATGATAGTTATCTTCTTGGAAAGTCCTTCCAAAGGTAAGAATTAGCCTAGTAATGCCTAGGAAAAACAGACTTAGGACAGCAAGCCCCTTGAAACCATCAAAAGCCCTAACATAACAAAATTGTGTGTATAGATAGTACAAACCAATCGCCCAGCCGATAAAATAATACCATTTGTCCGACTCTCCAAATGTGATCTTATGTTTCACAAAACCACCATAGAAAGGAATCAGAGAATACCAACCTTTCTGACCTGCTTTTTGAAACAATCGCCAATTGCCAATCAAAGAAAGCAAAGCAGAAATCATTATGGGAAAAATAAAACCATAAATGACTCTTAATATGGAATAAGCCATAACATCTTCTAAAACTCTTTTGAACATTTATTGTTCATGCAGTAAGAAGATCAATCACATGTTATTCTTTCGAAAACGCTCGCTCTAGACTATGTCTTAACTAAGCGCGTGATAAGCATTGTAAACTTCTTGTCGATTGAGGCCACGCTCTTTGGCAACGGTTTTAATCGCTTGATTAGGCTTGGTCCCTGACGCTATTCGTACTCTAACATCCTCTAAAGGAGACAGAACGTCCTGTTCTTCAGATACTCTAGAGCCATCATCACCTTCAACAATTAATAGACACTCCCCCTTTAAAGGATGCTCAGTCAAGTAAGCTAATACCTCTGTAATACAGCCACGTTGATATTCCTCGTAAAGTTTGGTCAACTCTCGCACGAGAACTACCTGCCGATCTCCGTAGATAGCAAGCATATTTTCCAAGGTTGATACCACACGATAAGGGGATTCGTAAAAAATTTGGGTCTCTTGATAGCCTTGTTTGTCAGTAAAAAAGGCCTTTTGCTGTCCAGCCTTACGAGGTAAAAAACCATAAAAAATATGAGGTTGGGGAGCCAACCCGCTAGCGATCAAGGCGGTAATGCCAGCTGAAGCTCCCGGTAGGGCCACCACTGAAATGCCTTCTGAAATGGCCGCCTTGACCAAGTCATGTCCTGGATCTGAAATGGATGGCATACCCGCATCAGACACTTGCGCTAGGGACACTCCTTCTTTTAATAGAGAAATCAAAGCCGGGATTTTTTCAAAAGCATTGTGTTCGTGAAAACTAATTTGCCGTGTCTCAATGTCAAAATGCTTAAGCAATAAACCAGTATTACGAGTGTCTTCTGCACATATGGCGCCAACAGTCTTCAAGGTCTCAACAGCGCGATATGTCATATCGGATAAATTACCTATCGGTGTTGGAACTAAAAATAAGGTTCCATAGGAAGCTTGTCCTTTAAAACTCTTTTGAATTTGCATGCTTACTCCCTATAAAGTAACTCTAAACAAAAGGCACATTGTTCATCATTTTCACGTCTCTGACCGTAAAAATCGGTACAAATATGAAACCCTTCCTCATAAATGGTATCCAAGTGTTGTTTGGTTTGATGCTGATTTTTTTCAGAATGTTGCTCACTAACATGGGACAATCGTTCTCGCAACTTACTATTTTCCAAGCGTAGTTGCGTATTTTCTTCTACCAAATCCTGCACTTGCTTTTTAATGGCTTCAATCTCGGCTAAGGTAACCATGAGATTTTGCGAAAACCCATCAAATGCATCAAATAAATCTTTTTTAGCCACCACAGCTACCTCCTCATGAACCTTCATTCATTATGCTTGTAAAATCATGTATTCTAAAGCATTTTGAAAACTAACGTTAGATCGCCACATCCTTCTAGCAAGAATCACCTTATCCAAATAGTCAAGCGCTTTTTGATTCTTCAAATCTTGTCCCAAAAGAGAAACCAGCAATTGAAATGCCAAAGCTTGAGAATCTTTATCTGTCAATTGACTTGCTAAACGGCTTATTTCTAAGTAGGCTTTTCCTTTGTCTGTTACTAATAAGTTTACCAATCGCTCCAGTAAATTTAAATATTGTAAAACTTTAGCATCCTCCGCTAAACGTCGAGCCTCACTAACAGATGAAGCGACATCTGAAAGAAGGACTGCTTGCTGGCGAAGCAAGCCCATTTGTTCCAAATCAGCCATAATCACTTGTTTATTTTTGCGAAAATGGAACTGTTGACAGCGGCTTTTAATGGTTGCTAAGAGCTGATTATCATCTTCGACCAAAAGAACCAAGTAAACTTGACTTTGTGGCTCTTCCATCACTTTAAGAAGACTATTAGCAGCATTGACATGCATCTTATCCGCTCCACGGATAAGCACAACTTGCTCCTTCCCTTCATAACTAGAACTGGAAAAACGACTCAATAACGAACGCACTTCATCTGTTTTAATCAGACCATTAGTGGGTTCCAAAATGGCCAAGTCCGCAAAATCGTTGTCTAGTATGAGACGGCAAGAACGGCATTGTCCACACGGCTCATGACCCTTAAAATCTTCACAAAACTGATACTGGGTCATCCAAATAGCCATCTCCCAAGACGCAAATCCACCTGTAAATAGATAGGCATGACTGCGTTTTCCACTAGCAAGAATCTGGCGCATCTCTGTTAATAATTGCGGTTGTTGCTGCTCCAATACCGTCGTCAGAGGATTTTTAGACATGCTTTAGTTCCTTGTATTTCTGTATAATAGCAGCCAAGGTATCATCGACAACCTTGTCCACAGACTGACTGGCATCAATCAAGGCAATACGTTCAGCATTTTCCTCAAGAAGTGCCAAATAGCCTTGGCGAACCTTTTGGTGCAACTCCAATTTTTCCAAATCCAAGCGATTCACTTCTCGATCAGCATTTTGAGAAATACGCTCTAAACCAAGTTCTGAACTAACATCCAGATACACCGTCAAATCTGGTTGACGGTGGTCTGTTGCATAAGCGTTCAACCAAGTAATATCTGCTATCTCTAACCCACGTCCATAGCCTTGGTAAGCTACTGAACTATCAATAAAGCGGTCTACTAGTACAAAAGCATCCTTCTCAAGATTTGGTAGTATTTTTTCCACAAGATGTTGACGACGTGCAGCGATATAAAGTAATAACTCTGTTTTCGCATCCATCGCCGTATGATTGACATCTAAGATAATATCGCGAATTTTTTCAGCAATGTCAACACCTCCAGGTTCTCGAGTTGCCACAATATCCTGATCGAATAATTGCTGTAATTTAGGGATAACTTGCTCCAAAACAGTCGTCTTTCCAGCACCATCAGGGCCTTCAAAGGAAATTAAAAATCCATTAGTCATAGTACTTCTATTTTAGCAGAATTTATGAAAAAAAACGACAGGAATTATTGTCGTTTTCTTGTCTTTTAAAATCCAGCTTTAGCCTCTGTTTTGATAATGTTTAGCACTGTGATACCTTGATTTTCCAATGCTTTTTGTAAGGTATGAGTATCTGCTTGTCCTTCAATCTGAATTTCAACCAAGGTTTTTCCAGACTTATGATTAGCCACAACAGTACGGTGAATATTAAGATTGGCATCACTAATCACACGAACTACCTTTTCCAAACTCCCAATGGTATCATTTAGAAGAATGTTAAGACGAAGACCTTCTGTTCCATAACCAGATACTTCAAGGAAAGCTTTGAAAATATCGCGATCCGTGATAATACCGTAAAGTTGGTCATTATCCACAACAGGTAATACACCTATCTTGTGTTTCATCATGATGTAAATAGCGTCTTCTAGACTGGCATCCTGTGAAACGGTAATGACATCACGAATCATAATATCACGAATGCTTGTTTTATTTAGCAAATAATTCATTTCATAAATGGAGAGACTAGTTGCTTTTGAAGGTGTTGCATCAGCCATGGTTCCTTCTGTTACCAAACCAACCAGACGATCATTTTCAATAACAGGTAGTCGACGCAAATCGTGAGACTTCATTTTATCTGAAGCGTGAGCAACCGTCGTATCTGGCGATACGTAAATGACCCTTGAGGTCATAAAATCTTTAACGGGCATAGAGTTCTCCTTCAACTTGTTCAATATTTTTAGACAACCAAAAGTAAAAACAATCATTGCCTATCATCTACTAGCTCAGAAAGGCTACCTAGCTGCCTTATCATTCACTAGTAACATTATCATTTCTTGATTAAAACTATCCACTGGGTAGGAGCGAACGATGGCTAGGTAATTCTAATCTACGACTTTAAAAGCGTCTGTGGACGTGGACGCAAGGATAATGGCTAGCGCAATGTCAATTACCAATTAACATTGTCCCCAAAAAATACGGAGGATTGTCCCACAATCCTTATCTACAACCTAAAAAGGTCCAGTGGACGCAAGGATAATTGCTAAAGCAATTGTCATTTCCCTATTAACATTGTCCCCAAAAAATACGGAGGATTGTGCCACAATCCTTATCTACAACCTAAAAAGGTCCACTGGACCTTTTTAGCCACCCAGATATGCTTTTTTGACATCATCTGATTCAAGGAGTTCTTGTCCTGTTCCTGATAAGACGATTTTTCCAGTTTCTAAGACATAACCACGGTCTGCGATTGAGAGAGCTTTGGTCGCATTTTGTTCAATCAGGAGCACCGTTGTTCCCTGTTTTTGAATGTCTTTGACAATATCAAAAATTTCTTGAATAAAGATTGGTGCTAATCCCATCGATGGCTCATCAAGGAGCAGGAGTTTGGGTTGACTCATGAGGGCACGCCCCATGGCCAGCATCTGTTGTTCACCACCTGACAGTGTCGCTGCATCTTGATTTTTACGTTCTTCAAGACGCGGAAAACGCTCAAAAATACTTTTTAGATTTTTTTGATTCTGGTCCTTATCTTTTTTCAAAAACGCACCCATTTCAAGATTTTCCATAACGGTTAATCCTGCGAAAACATGACGACCTTCTGGAACTTGTGATAAGCCATCAGACACAATCTTGCGAGCAGGCATTCTCTGAATCTCATCTCCTAAGAAAGTAATTTTCCCCTCCTTAGGACGAACTAGTCCGGAAATGGTCCGAAGAATAGAGGTTTTACCAGCGCCATTAGCACCGATTAAAGAAACAACTTCTCCTTCATTAACCTCAAAAGAAACATTTTTTACCGCCTCAATTGCCCCATAGCTGACTGACAGGTTTTCGACATGTAACATAGCCATTAGACATCACCTCCCAAGTAGGCTTCAATAACACGTTGATTCTTTTTAATCTCATCTGGCGTACCGTGTGCAATGAGACGACCATACTCAAGAACATAGATACGCTCGGTCACTTCCATAACCAGACTCATATCATGCTCAATCAAAATAATGGTAATCCCAAATTGATCCTTAACTTGACGAATAAGTGCTGTCAATTCAGCTGTTTCTTGTGGGTTCATCCCTGCAGCAGGTTCATCTAAGAAAAGAATTTTAGGTTCAGTAGCTAGAGCACGCACGATTTCAAGACGGCGTTGCTGTCCATAAGGTAAGTTCTTCGCTAAATGATTGGCATGACCATCAAGCCCAAAAATCGCTAACAACTCCATAGCTTTTTGACGCAATGTGTCTTCACTAGCATAGAACTTTGGTAATCGTAATAAGGAAGACAGAAGATGCGACTTATTAGTATTACTCATACCAAGCAATACATTATCCAAAACGGTCATATCTTTAAAAAGACGAATATTTTGGAAGGTACGAGACAAACCAAGTGAAGCAATAGTGTAAGGTTTTTTTCCATTTAGCAAGCTACCAGCAAGGGTTACAGTCCCTTCGGAAGGCTCATAAACTCCTGTCAAAAGGTTAAAAAGCGTCGTCTTTCCAGCACCATTAGGACCGATAAGACCAACCAATTCACCCTCATTGAGTTCCATGGTAACATCACCCACAGCTGTCAAACCGCCAAAATGTTTCGTTAAATGTTTCACTTCCAGTAAAGCCATTAGTAGTTGCCCCCTTTATTTTTTGGAATGAATTTAGACAACATCAATTCTTTAGTTCCCAAAAGCCCTCCCGGACGGAACACCATTACTAAAATTAAGGCTAAAGAATAGATAATCATACGCAAATCGGCAACATTCTGCAAATACATGTTAAGAATTCCCAACACGATAGCAGCAACAATCGTTCCAGTCATTGAGCCAAGACCACCTAAAACAGCAATGATCAAATAATCAATAGAGCGCATAATCGTAAAATCTTTAGGGGCAATAGTCCCAATGTAACCAACGTAGAGAGAGCCTGCGATAGCTGCTGTCATAGCAGCGATAGCAAAGGTAATCACCTTTACTTTTGTTGTATTCACTCCCATTGATTCCGCAGCAATCTCGTCTTCACGTACAGAAATGACTTGACGACCTGTTGCACTCCGAAGATAGTTCATCAAAAGCACTGCAATAATGACAACAAAGATAAAAACAACTTGCCAGCTTGTATAAGGAAGAATCCCTGTCAAACCAGCTGCGCCGTTGGTCAAGTCACCACCATTGACAATAGCGATACGGATGATTTCCGCCACACCAAGTGTTGCAATCGCAAGGTAGTCACCTTTAAGACGAAGCGTCGGAAAACCAACTACCACTGCAATGATACCTGCGACAATCGCCCCCACAAGCATCGATAGGTAGAAACCGACATACGTTGGATTAGCTTGTGTCATAATAGCTGTCGCATAAGCACCAATAGCCATAAATCCAGCTTGTCCAAGTGAGAATTGACCAGAAAAGCCTAAAACTAAATTAGTTCCCATAGCCATAATCATTGAGATACCAATTCCCATTAAAATCTGAACATGGTAAAGCCCTAAAATACCTGTACTAACTAAGCTATTGAGGACAAGAAAAGCGACTACAATAAGGCCTAGCCAAGCTAGGATTGATTTGATACGTTTTGTCATTTGCTTATACCTTCTCCTTAATATTTTTACCAAGAATACCTGTCGGACGAACCAAGAGAATAATGATCAAGATTGCATAAACAACAGCATCTTTATAGCTTGACAATCCCATAGCTGTAGACAGTGTTTCCAGCATCCCAATCATAAATCCTCCGACAGCTGCACCAGGAATAATCCCAATACCACCCAAAACAGCAGCCACAAAAGCTTTGATACCAGGTGCCATCCCCATGAGAGGATTCATTGTATTATAGTAAAGACCAATCAGCACACCCGCAGCCCCAGCCATAGCAGAACCAATAGCAAAGGTAAAACTAATCGTTGAGTTAACATTGATCCCCATCAATTGTGCGGCATCGCTATCAACAGAAACAGCCCGCATGGCTTTACCCATCTTTGTTTTCTTAACAATGAAGTTAAGCGCGAGCATCAACAGAAGAGATACTGTTAAGATAATCAATTGAATATTGGTTACACTAATAGGACCTAAATCATATTTAATCGTTTTGATTGCCTGTGGAAAGGCACGCGCTTCGGCACCAACCAAATAGACCATGCCATATTCTAAAAGAAATGAGACGCCAATGGCTGTAATCAAAGCTGCAATCCGCGTTGACTGTCGCAAGGGGCGATAAGCCAAAAATTCAATGACAACCCCAATAGCAGCTGTGATCAGCATTGTTACTATTAAAGCAACAAAGAAATTCAAGTGGAAGGTCGAGATCAGATAGTAGCCAACAAACGCTCCCATCATATAGACATCACCGTGTGCAAAGTTAATCAACTTGATGATACCATAAACCATGGTATAACCTAGCGCCAACAGTGCGTAAACACTTCCCAAAATGAGACCATTGACCAGTTGTTGTAACATAAGAGTTTACCAAACTTTCTATCAAAATGATAACATCTGAGAAGGGTTACTCCCCAGATGTTATCTTGCGTTTTAATTCTGAAACAAGTCGGGTAGTAATGGTCATCAAAAACCTTACCTACCACGATTTTAGATATTATTTGTCAGCTTCAACAACGGTAGCTGAACTTTCCTTACCATCTGTAAGGCCAACAACTGATACGGATTTCACTGGATTGTGCTTCTTATCAATCGTCATTGTACCAGTAGCGCCTTCAAAGTCTTTGGTTTTAGCAAGGTTTTTAGCAATTTCAGCAGAATTGTTAGCACCTTTTGCTGCATCTGCTACCATGTAAACAGAATCATAGCCAAGCGCTGCAAACATCGATGGTTCTTCACCATATTTTTCCTTGTAAGCTTTAGCAAATGCTGCTGCTTTTTGAGAGGTTTTAGCTGAGTATCCTGAAACGTAATAAACGTTTGAAGCATTCTTAGCTCCTGCCAACTCGACCAGTTTATCATCCGCAAAGCCATCAGGACCAACAATAGAGGCTTCGATTCCCATTTCACGAGCCTGTTTAATGATAGTACCTACCTCTTGGTAGTAACCTGGCATCACGATAGCATCGAAATCCTCATCTTTGAATTTTGTTAGAGCTGATTGAAAATCAGTGTCTTTGGCTTGGAAAGTTGACTCACTAACAATGTCACCTTTATAGTGCTTTTTAAACTCTTTAGCGATCCCTTTTGAATAATCGCTCGAATTATCATAGTAAAGAACTACTTTTTTGGCTTTTAAATCATTACTAAGAAATTTTGAAAGGACCTCACCTTGATAACTGTCGATAAAGGTTGTACGGAACATGTATTGACGTGTCTTACCATCCTTACCAACGGTCAGATCATCCTGTGTTGCTGCTGGTGCGATCAATGGCACAGCTGCTTTTTCAGCATTTGGACTAGCTGAAGCAACGGCTGACGATACCATTGGACCCACGACAGCATTAACGCTACTTTCCGTTGTTAAGTTTGTGGTAACTGTAGCTGACTCTGAGTTATCAGATTTATTATCTTTAACGAACGCTTTGATTTTCTTACCGTCAACACCGCCACCTTTATTGATCTCAGCAATCGCTAATTGAGCGCCATTTTTACCGGCATTACCATAAGCAGAAACATCACCTGTTGACTCAAAGTTTAATCCCACTTTCAGCGTATCGCCAACTTTAGTTCCTTCTGCGTTTGCACTTGAACTACTAGGAGCAGCGCTACAAGCTGCAAGAAAGGCTGTACTCATAACTGTAACAGCTGCAAAAGTTAATTTTTTCTTCATAAAACAATCTCCTTAAAGTATGTTACATCATAATACAGAATTATCAGAATATTGTCAATACTTTATTTCTGAATTTTTTAAATTTTTCAAAAAAATAGCTTTATGAGGCTTCTAAGCCGATCAGATTGAAGAAAAGTATATGGTGAACCATTTGCTTCAACCTTTTTTCTTTATATTAGAAAACAAAAAATCTCTTAGAAATACTGTCACATCAATACTTCTAAGAGATTTATTAGTTACAGACGTAAAGGTCCTTTTCTCGATAGTCTCATGTTCGAGAGGTTTTGTCTTCTTTCCGAGAGACTTTTAAGTCTCTTTCTTCAGAACTTTGGAAAAGAAACAGTAACACTTGAGAGTTTTTTTCTGTACTGTCACTATTTTCAGTAACAATCGACAAAAAAATAGACAGTCCTTAAGAACTATCTATTTGTTATCATTCCTCATGGTTGTTCAGATTCCCTACAAAATTCATATCGATATCATCGAGAGCGGACGGTTTAACCTTTTTAACATATTTCATTGTTTTTAAAGTTGACACAATGTCTTCTTCCTGCTCTTTATCAATATATATCATGACATATTTAAATCGTTTGGAATGGTAAAAAATATCACCAAATTTACTTAACTTTCTAGCATCGCGATTATAGTAAAGATAAACCGCAAGGCTCATTCTTTCTTTGATTTCCATAGTTTCCTTTTTCTTATTCAGTCTTATTTCTATTATTATAGCAAAATTTCCCAAATAAAAAACCTGCCAAGGCAGGTTAGCTCACATTCTGAATTATTTTAATTCATTGTTATCCATAATAGCATCGATGAAGCCATATGCAAGTGTTTCTTCAGCATCCATCCAGCGATCACGTTCAGCATCGATATGGATTTTTTCCATACTTTGTCCTGAATTATCAGAAAGAATTTTTTCTAGTTTGTGACGTGTTTTCAAAAGATGCTCAGCAGCGATAGCCATATCTGTTTGTTGCGTACCGCCACCAGTACCTCCCATCGGTTGGTGCATCATGTATTCTGCGTTTGGCAACATGAAACGTTTACCCTTGGCACCTGATGATGCGATAATAGTCCCCATTGAAGCTGCCATTCCCATAACGATGGTTTGCACATCAGCTTTGATGAAGTTCATGGTATCAACGATAGCCAAGCCAGCAGAAACAGAACCACCGGGCGTATTGACATAAAGGTAGATATCTTTAGTTGGGTCTTGGGCATCCAAGAAAAGCAACTGCGCAATCACTGAGTTTGCCATGTTATCTTCAACTGGACCCGTTAACATAATAATACGGTCTTTTAGCAGACGTGAGTAAATATCATAAGAACGCTCACCGCGTGACGTTTGTTCAATAACTACAGGAATCATATCTTTCTCCATTTCATTGTTTGTTAGCAATTTCAATTGCCAATTTAATGACTGATTTCATTATATGACTTTGGTCAAAAAAGGTCAAATAAAAAACTCATTTTTTAGCATTCTAAGTGATAGAGTGCTAATTCAACATCTAAAAGGAAAGAGCAATCTCTTGCTCTTTCTAGGCTAATGCCAACACTATTGCTATTTTGTACCAAAGAGACGGTCACCCGCATCACCGAGACCAGGAACAATGTAACCATGCTCATTTAGTTTTTCATCAAGAGATGCCGCGTAGATATCCACATCTGGATGAGCTGCTTGCAATTTTTCCACACCTTCTGGAGCAGCCACTAAACACACAAAGCGAATATTTGTCGCACCGCGTTTTTTGAGTGAATCTACTGCCAATATTGCTGATCCACCAGTCGCAAGCATTGGGTCAACCACGAAAATTTGGCGTTGATCAATGTCTTCTGGCAATTTAACCAAGTATTCCACTGGCTCAAGCGTTTCTTCGTCACGATACATACCGATATGACCAACTTTAGCAGCCGGAACGAGACTCAAAAGGCCATCTACCATACCAATACCAGCACGAAGGATTGGAACAATGGCTAATTTCTTACCAGCCAATTGTTTTTGAACCGTTGTTGTTACTGGTGTTTCAATTTCAACGTCTTCAAGAGGCAAGTCACGAGACACTTCGTATCCCATCAACATAGCAATTTCATCAACTAATTCTCTAAAATCTTTTGTTGGAGTCGTTGAACGACGTAAGATTGAGAGTTTGTGTTGAATGAGCGGATGTGAAATGACTTGGAATTTTCCCATGATTTAAAACCACTTTCTATTGTTTTTATTTATTATATCAAAAAATCCTCCACGAGGGGAGGATTTAAGCAGGTCAATCCAACAAAATTCAACTATCCTTTCGGGAAAGCTTTGACTAAGCGCGTCAGCGCTTCTTCTATCACGTGGGTGGGCGTTGCCGTATTTAGACGGAAGTGATACTCTCCCTCTTTTCCAAAGGTTAAACCATCGTTTAGGATTACTTTGACCTCTTCTTGAAGAATTCTTCCTAGTTCATTATGGTTAATCTCGTAGTCAGAAAAATCTAGCCAAACCAGATAAGTACCTTCTGGTTTCATTACCTTGATATTTGTTTGTGTGGTCAAGGTTTCAGTGAGTAAATGGATATTCGTTTCCAAAACGTTTTTTAACTCGTCTAACCAGTCCTTACCATACCTTAGCGCTGTTTCTGTGGCCCAAAAACCTAGCGTGGAGACTTCGTGTTGATTATTGACCAACTGTGCATCCCTAAAAGCTTTCTTTAGTTTAGGATTTGGGATGAGCGCAAAGCTATTTTTGGTTCCTGCAATATTAAAAGTCTTGGTTGCACTCGTCAATACCAGAGCAAAATTCTGATAGTCAGCATTAACAGACAAGAGGCTATGATGCTTGTGTCCAAAAAGGGCTAAATCTTGATGAATTTCATCTGAAACCAGATAAACACCATGTTTTCGGCAAAGTTCTGCTACCCTAACAATCTCCTCCTTGGTCCAAACTCGCCCTCCAGGATTGTGAGGACTGCAAAAGAGGTAGAGTTTAACCTCATGATCAACCAAGTCTTTTTCTAATTGCTCAAAATCTATCTCAAAGTGCCCATTCTTGTCTACCAAAGAGTTGCTTACTAAATGGCGCTCAGCTAACGTGACACTTCGTGCGAAAGGAGGATAAACTGGCGTGTTAATGAGGACAGCATCTCCTTTTTGTGTAAAAGCATTGATAGCCACTGAAATGGCTGGCACCACTCCTTCAATCAAGACAATGTCTTCTTTATTAAGGATAACTTGATGCTGTGTTTTTTCCCAATCTTGAATAGCTTGATAGAGGCTATCTTTTGGAGCATCGTAGCCAAAAACGGACCTTTTAGCAAATTCTTCAAGTGCTTTTGTCATAGCTGGAAAAACCTGAAAGTCCATATCCGCAATCCAAAGAGGAATAATCTCTGGATCATGTTTAACCTTTTGCCACTTGATGGCATTGGTTTTTAGACGTTCTGGAATATCGGTAAAATTGTACTTGGTCATATTTACTCCTCACTTACTCAAAGCTTGTTCTAAATCAGCTTTCAAATCCTCTACATCTTCGATTCCTACCGATAGTCGCAACAAATTATCGGACAAACCATAAGAAAAGCGTACTTCAGCAGGAATATCAGCATGTGTTTGAGTAGCTGGGTAGGTCATCAGACTTTCTACACCACCCAAACTTTCCGCAAAACTAATCACTTTGAGACTATTTAAAAGTGCAGGAATTTTTCCTTTGTCCTTAACTTTAAAAGAAATCATCCCGCCTTTTCCTGTGTAAAGGACTTCTTTAACAGCCACATGATTATCTAGAAAAACAGCCAACTCTTGAGCATTTTTTGTTACAGCCTCCATACGGATTTTAAGGGTTTTGAGCCCACGCATGAGAAGATAGGAATCCAGTGGAGATAAATTAGGTCCAGTGGTGTTGTAATGATACATAAGTGTTTCAAAAAGCTCTGTATTATCTGTAATCACAACCCCTGCTAGGACATCGTTGTGACCTGATAAGTATTTTGTCGCTGAATGTATGACAATATCAGCACCAAGCGGAATCGGATTTTGATAAACTGGGCTATAAAAAGTATTGTCAACCAAGACTTTTGCCCCCTTATCATGGGCGACCTTGGCTACTTTTGCAATGTCAAATTCAACCATCAAAGGATTGGTTGGGGTTTCAACATAAACCACATCAGTCGATTCATCAATAGCAGCGATCATTTCCTCTTCGGTATTGGCATAAGTGACACTAAACCGGCCTTCTGACTCCTGATTGTTAAACCAACGAAAAGAACCGCCATACAAATCACGCGCTGCAACAACTTTACTGCCATAAGCAAAGACGGAAAAAGCAAGCACAACAGCACTCATACCTGAACTGGTTGCAATTGCATACGCTGCTTGTTCAATTTTTGCCAATGTTTCTTCCAATGCACTTCTGGTAGGATTCTTAGTTCGTGTGTAATCAAAACCGGTAGACTTGCCAAATTCTGGATGTTGATAAGTGGTTGATAAATGGATTGGAGCAACCAGTGATCCGGTTGCATCATCTGATTTGATGCCTGCTTGCGCTAGAATAGTAGCCAGTTGATAAGCTTTTGTCATAAATCTTCCTTTCTGGTTTTAGAATGCCTCATCATAGTCACCTTTAATCAAGTACGTTTATTCTAACATTTCTCAGAAAAGATAACAGATGGCTGATTATACCGATTTATGATAGAGGGATATAGTTTAGCATTATAGCAACTAATACTCATCCAAAATCAAAAACTAACTTTCTGTAACCATTGTCTGTTGACGGTGGTTTTTAATACTCTTCGAAATCAAAGGCAGACCTTCTTGACATGATTTGATGAACTTTAGTTCTATCTGTATCGGCGTTGCCTAGTTTGTTTTTGATTTTCATTGAGTATAAACAAGACGGGACCACCACTCTAATCGATTTGTAGGTAACTAAGAGATCATTACTAATCAAAAGTCTTCTTAGCAATAGAAAAAGGCTAGACATCTGTCTAACCTAAGATCATTGATTTATGAAATCTTAAATTTCTCACGAAGACGACCAGCACGACCACCAATCAACTTATCTAGCATGCGAGTTTTAAGCGACATGTAGCCATAACTAAAAATACCAACAGCACCGACTATAACAACATAAAACACGCTATGAACACGACTAGCAGGATCAAGCACAAAACTTAAACCAAATGTCACAACCGCCGTCAAAAGGGCCATTACAAGTGTCATCAGATTAATCATCTGCAAACGCCGTGTCAAACCAGAAGCATCGATCGACGTCAAGTTTTGCAAACGAAGATAACTTAAGACTATCGGAACCGACAAAGCAATAGAAGTTGATAAGAGTGGGCCATAGCCATGGAACAGATAAATCATAGGAATCTGTAAGACAATCTTAGTTATTAAGCCATAGATGAAATAACGCATAGCTTTTCGATTTTCAAACATGGCTTGAAGCATGGGAGACAACATGATGTAAAGGGCTAAAAATACCGTCTGAACCATTGCTGCTACAAACATACCAAGTGCCATGTCACTAGGTGCACCGTAGAAAACAGTATAGACTGGCTTGGCTAACACAAGGATGCCGACAATCGCTGGCATAATAAACATAAAGAGCAGTTGTAAGTTATTAGTAATCAGGCTAGCGGCTGCCTTCATATCTTTTTTGACGTAATTCTCCGTCAATAAAGCAATCCCAACACCACCAATGGAAGCTGCAACAGATACCAAAAGCATCACAACCTTATTAGGGTTTGAAGCAAAATAAGCAAATTGAACTAGCAAATCCGAACGGCTATAATCTGTTATCATTTTCATAAAAGGAACATAAGAAAACTGATCAATCAAACTAAAGACTTGAACGGCTGATCCTGTCACGATAAAGGGAATTGCTTCTTTCAAGGTCTCAACAAACAAAACCTTGGCATCAACAGATACTTCTTTTGTTTTTTCAAAAAAGATTGGCTTCAACAAGTTTGACTTAGCCAAATAATAGACCAAAACAGCCATGCTGGCTAACATTCCAAGAAAAGCCGCAAAGGTTGACTGAGTAACAGCTTTAACATAATCACCCGAACCAAGCTGCATGATAAAATAGGCTGTTAACAGCATCCAAATAACACGGATAAATTGTTCAGCTATTTGACTCTTAGCAGAAGGAGCCAAATCATTGTGTCCCTGAAAAACGCCTCGAATGACACTCATCATTGGGAAAATAAAAACAGACCAAGATAGGCTTTGAATAACCGGGACTAGTTCATTACCCGCTCCTGACATTTTGGCAATAACCGGAGACAAAAAAAACATAACCCCAGCACTAATGAAACCAAGAAACAGCATGAACTTTAGGAATTGACGAATCAATTGTATGGTCTCAGACTGCCTATCCATAGCATTATATTTGGCAATCTGTTTTGCTACTGCCACATTCAAACCTGATGTGGAAATCAAGAGAAAAAGTGAGTAGATGTTATAACCTTGCGTAAAAAGGGCATTGGCTTCATTAGCATGCTTACCCATCCACAGATACCAAGGAATGATATAGACCACTCCCAATAAACGACTGATGAAACTTCCGGCTGCCGACCAGGCAGTCCCGCGCATCATCTGCTCCTGTTGGGAGACTTTTGGTTTGCTTTCAGACATTTTCAAATCCTTCTAAATCTTCTTCAATTCATTATAAACTTTTACATAAGACTTGTAAAACTCTAGCCATAGGTCTAAAATAAGAAGTATGATAACAATAGAAACTGTATTAGATATCTTAAAAAATGATCAAAATTACCGTCAAATCAACCACCCTAATGGTTACTTCTTTAACTGGCAAGGAGTTTGTTTTGATAACTTAAGCTATGATAGCCGAGAGGTCAATGCTCAGACACTCTTTTTTGCCAAAGGCGCATCCTTCAAAGCTGAATTTCTAGAACAAGCTGTTTCTAAGGGGCTTAGCTGGTATATCTCTGAAATGGATTATGACGTAGGAATCCCGGCAATCTTAGTCAATGACATTAAGCAAGCAATGAGTCTGATTGCTATGACTTTCTACAACAATCCCCAAGATAAACTCCAATTACTGGCATTTACAGGGACTAAAGGTAAAACCACTGCTGCTTATTTTGCCTATCACATCTTGAAACAACATTATAAGCCAGCCATGCTATCAACCATGAACACAACCTTAGATGGCAAAACTTTCTTCAAGTCAACTTTGACCACTCCTGAAAGTTTAGACCTCTTTAAAATGATGGCTGAAGCAGTCTCAAACGGTATGACACACCTAATCATGGAAGTCTCCAGTCAGGCTTATCTGGTCAAACGCGTCTATGGATTGACCTTTGATGTTGGCGTCTTCCTCAATATTAGTCCTGACCATATCGGGCCAATTGAACATCCAACCTTTGAGGATTATTTCTATCACAAACGCTTGCTAATGCTTAATAGCCAAGCAGTCATTGTCAACAGTAGTATGAATCACTTTCAAGTCGTTAAAGAACAAGTGGAAACTCGTCCTCATGATTTCTACGGCCAAGATTCTGATAATGCTATTGAGAACAGCTCTGCTTTTTCGTTTGATGCTAAAGGAAAACTGGCTGGGCATTACGATATCCAATTAATTGGTGACTTTAATCAAGAGAATGCTATTGCCGCAGGATTAGCTTGTCAACGGCTAGGCGCAAGTCTTGAGGATATCCAAAAAGGGATTGCTGAAACTAGTGTTCCCGGTCGTATGGAAGTTTTAACACAAGCAAACGGTGCTAAAGTATTTGTCGATTACGCCCATAATGGCGATAGTCTAACCAAATTGCTAGATGTTGTCAGCCAGCATCAAAAAGGGCAGATTACGTTAATATTAGGCGCTCCGGGTAACAAAGGTGAAAGCCGGCGTGCTGACTTTGGTCATGTCATCAATCAGTACCCCGAGTTAGCGGTCATCTTAACGGCTGATGACCCCAACTTCGAAAACCCACAAACCATCTCTGAAGAAATCGCCAGCCATATTGATCGACCTGTTAACATCATAATTGACCGTGAGAAGGCTATTCAAGCTGCCTTGACACACACAACCAATGAAGACGATGCCGTCATCATTGCTGGCAAGGGAGCAGATGCTTATCAAATCGTCGAAGGTAAACACGCTGAATACGCTGGTGATTTAGAAATCGCAAAATCATTTTTATAATCATTCTTGATACTTTTTTGAATGATTATTATTAAGAAAATTTTCTGCAAAAAGAGGTAAAAAGGGCTTTTGAAAGCCCTTTTACTATGCTATAATCAAACACAGATTATCCAGGATCAGACCGAATAAATCGTTAAAGTATTGGATATTCTAATCTTTAAAACACGTTGTACACTTCATCAATAAGAGGTTACTTTAAGAAATGGAGGACTCACCTTGTCAGAGATTCAAGCCCACAACATTGATGTGGCCTATGATCACACTACCATCATTGAAAATCTTTCGGTCAGTCTGCCTAAAAGAGCCATAACCACCATTATCGGTGCTAACGGTTGCGGGAAATCTACCTTGCTCAAAGCCTTGACACGTATTCATAGCGTCAAAAAAGGCCATATTTACCTCGATGGTCAGTCTATCGCCAAGATGCCTACTAAGGAGGTAGCTAAAAAAATCGCTCTTCTTCCTCAGGTTTTAGAAGCAACTGAAGGGATTACCGTTTATGAATTAGTGTCCTATGGTCGCTTTCCTCACCAAAGATATCTGGGGACTCTGACTGCTCATGACCGCAGCCGCATCCACTGGGCAATGGAGATGACAAAGGTAACGGAACTTGCCAATCTTGAAGTGGATAGTCTCAGTGGGGGGCAGCGCCAACGTGTCTGGATTGCCATGGCTTTGGCCCAAGACACAGACACTATTTTTCTAGATGAACCAACGACTTATCTAGACCTCAACCACCAACTTGAAGTTCTTGAATTGTTGGAGCGTTTAAATAAAGATTCTGATAAAACCATTATCATGGTACTGCATGACCTCAATTTATCGGCCCGTTTTTCAGATCACATCATCGCTATGAAAAAGGGAAGCATTCGCTATCAAGGACCTGTCAAAGAGGTCATTACACCTGAACGTATTGAAGATATTTTCCACATCAAGGCTCATATTATCGACGATCCTGTTTCCAAACGTCCCATTTTACTTTCTTATCAATTATTATCACCCTCGGAGGATTTATGAAAGGTCGCAAACTCTTAACGCTCATTTTTCTTATAACTACTTGTTTTCTTCTAGTCGCCTGCAGCTCTTCCAAAAAAGAAGCTTCAAAATCAGAAGAAGTCAATATTTCTAGCATGCCCAAGATAAAAGGATTTACCTACTATGGTGATGTCCCTGAAAACCCTAAAAAAGTCGTCAACTTAGCTTACTCATACACGGGGTATCTTTTAAAACTCGGTGTCAATGTTTCTTCTTATTCTCTTGATTTAGAAAAAAATAGCACAGCTTTTGGCGATAAACTAAAAGGATTACCGCGACTCACTTCAGCTGATATTGAGGCTATTGCTGCCCAAGAACCTGATTTGATCATTGTTTTTTCACTTGATGAAAATATCGATAAACTCAAAAAAATCGCCCCTGTACTGGCAATTGAATTTGGCGCTAGCGATTACCTTCAAGTCATGGACCAATTAGGTCAAGTTTTTGGCAAAGAAAAAGAAGCCAAGGCATGGCGTCAAGATTGGGACAAAAAAGTGTCTCAAACCAAAAAGGAATTAGCTCATCAACTCAATCCAGCTACCACTTTTACTGTTATGGACTTCTATGATAAAAATATCTATCTCTATGGTCCGGAATTTGGACGTGGCAGTGAGTTAATATACCGTGCTTTGGGCTACAAAGCACCTCAAAAAGTTCAAGAAGACGTTTTCAAAAAAGGTTGGTTCGGAGTCTCTCAAGAAGTTCTTGGCGACTACATCGGTGACTATGCTGTCGTCAATACCAATAAAGATAATCAAAAGGCTGCCTCATCACTTAAGGAAAGCGATGTTTGGAAAAATATTCCTGCCGTTAAAGAAAAGCACGTGTTAACTGTTGATTATAACCTCTTCTACTTCGCTGATCCAATGTCACTCGAACTGCAACTAGATGCTTTTGCCACTGCTGTCAAAAAAGCTAACTAATCATTAGAAAGGCTATTATGTCGCCCTTAATGACTCATCAAAATAGGCCAAGATTACTTTGGCTTGTTTTTTTCATCCTCACTATCTTTCTGCTAGTAGGGATCTACTTTGGTTTACGATTTGGAGCTGTTCATTTTTCTCATAAAGAGGTGTTAACTGCCTTGCAACACCCTCTCACGAATTCAAACATCCAAGATATTGTCATCGATATCCGCCTGCCTCGTATATTAGCTGCTATCTTTGTTGGAGCAGCTATGGCCCAAGCTGGTGCTCTTATGCAAGGGATTACGCGAAATGCTATTGCTGATCCAGGACTTCTTGGTACCAATGCTGGAGCAGGTTTGGCTCTCATTATGGCTTATGCTTTTATTGGTAATCTTCACTACCTCCAGATCTTATTGATTTGTCTTCTCGGTTCTAGTCTTGCGACTCTGATGGTATTCATCTTGTCCTATCAGAAAGGAAAGGGCTATCATCAAGTGCGATTAATCTTAGCCGGAGCCATGATTTCCACACTATTTTCAGCTATTGGTCAAGCCATAACCATCTATTTTAACTTGGAGACAACTATCATTGGTTGGCAGGCAGGTGGATTGGCACAAATCAACTGGTCTATGATTAGCATGATTATTCCTATTATTATTCTAGGGCTTGCCTTGGCGCAATTATTTTCCCACCAATTAACGATTCTCAGTTTAAATGAAACAGTGGCTAAAGCTCTTGGTCAAGAAACCTTTCTAATGACTTTATTTTTATTAATAATCGTTTTGGTTATTTCATCAGGTGCTGTTGCTATGGTAGGTTCCATTGCCTTTATCGGTTTAATCATTCCTCACTTCATCAAACTCTTTGTTCCAAAGGATTATCGCCTTATTCTTCCCTTATCAGCTTACGCTGGGGCAGTCTTCCTACTTTGGGTTGATATTGCTTCGCGCATGATTCATCCCCCCACAGAAACACCGATTAGTGCCATTATTGCTGTTGTTGGCTTGCCTTGTTTCTTGTGGCTTATTAGAAAGGGAAAATACCTATGATTGCACAGAAAAAACGCACCAAACCAACCTTTCTTACCCTAGTTTTCCTACTCGTTACTTGTTTTTTCCTTGCTTTATCAATCGGTTATGCCAATGCTTCCATCATGGATCTTGTTGACGTCTTAACTGGTCAAGCTTCTAGGGGCATGGCTTTGATTATTACCCAAATTCGTTTACCACGTATTATGGCCTGTCTTTTGGGCGGGGGCTCTCTTGCCTTATCAGGCTTACTCCTGCAAAATCTTACTAAGAATCCTTTGGCTGATTCTGGTATTCTAGGCATTAATGCTGGTGCAGGATTAATGGTTGCACTTGTTATCGGCTACTCTGACTTATCAGATATTAGCACCACGGCACTGACTCCTTTTCTAGCCATGTTTGGTGGGGCAGCAACGATTGTCCTTGTTTACTGGATTTCTCGAAAAAAGAATCACGGTGTCAACCCAACACGCTTAATCATCGCTGGTATTGGAATGTCCAGTCTATTATCGGGACTAATGGTTACCATTGTTTCTGGAATTGATGATTTTAAAGTTGATTTTATTGTCAGCTGGTTGAGCGGCAGTATTTCTGGAGCCTCATGGCCAAGAATACTAGGCTTTGCACCAGCTTTGCTTCTCCTTTGGGTCATCACTTATACCAGAAGTCAGTCCCTTAACATCATGAACCTTAATGAGCAGACCGCTCTAACTCTAGGTTTAGATCTTCATAAGGAACGAGTGGTTGTCCTCTTTCTATCAACCGCTCTAGCCTCTCTCAGTGTTGTCTTAATTGGCAATATTACCTTTATCGGACTTGTTGCCGGGCATATCACACGTCAATTACTAGGTGGCGACCATCATTTAACAATCCCAAGCAGTATTATTCTTGGCATGATTTTACTTTTGGTTGCTGATACTATCGGACGCGTATTACTTGTTGGAACAGGAGTTCCAACTGGAATTATTGTCACCTTGATTGGCGCTCCATATTTCCTTTATTTAATGACAAGAGTGAAATTATAACAAAAAAGCTTCCTAATTTTCTGTAGTGGATGACTTCCCTACGGAGGTTATGGGGCTTTTTCAGCGTAAAAAGGATAATCACAGCCGACTTCAACCAAGTCACACATGATTGCTTTCATACCTCGTCTCGTCAAGATAATGTTTTACTTCACTTCGTATTACAAACATTACGATTAGACGTCTAATCTAAAATCGGTAAAATTATCCATGCCGAATCATGCTGACACTTTGTCAAAAATTTTCCAAATAAAGTGTTTTTTAAAACCATCAAATCATAACAATAAGACACTAACCAGTAAGCGACTGTCGTATTTGAAAGTCATTTTTGGTAGTGTAAAATAGCTTGTGTAAACATGCAAAAGAAGAAAAACTAATATGATTCTCTCGTGCGCTTAGTCATCAGTCATCCACTATAAGATAGACTCCTCCCTGCCAATTGACAATTCAATAGAGCTTGCAGAAGCCTAGATAAGCACTTAACTTTTAGAAAAGCTGTTATTTCGACATTTTTGGTTATAAAGAAAAAAAGATTGAAGAAAAGGTCCAACATGGACTTTTTCTTCAATCTGAGAGACAACAATCAAAAGGATTGCTACCTTTTACTATCTTTAAGCATTGAAACTTTCTGTTAATTGTGGGACTACTTGTTTCTTACGTGAAACAGCACCTTCAAGGAAGGCATGGTTATTGTCAAGTTTGAAATTAAAGGCTGCTTCAACCTTGTCCATATTTGAACCTAGTGCCAGAATTTCTGAGTTTGAATTAAGAATATCAGTAATCATCAAGACAAAGTCAGAATAAGCTTCTGATACAATCGCATCAGCAATAGCTGCTTCAATCTCTTCTTGGCGTTCTAAGACATCCTGAATATCAACAGTGTTTACTTGCGCTACACGGACACTATTTCCATTAAGTTCAAATGTTTTAGCATCGATATCGATCAATTCTGCTGCTGACTTGCTAGAAAGGTTGGTACCTGCTTTGAGCAATTCAAGACCATATTCCTCCAAATTGATACCAGCTAGTTCTGCCAATTCTTTAGCGACCTGCGGATCTGATTCGTGAGTTGTTGGTGATTTCAAAAGAAGTGTATCAGAAATCAATCCCGAAAGCAAAAGACCAGCTACTTCTTTTGGAAGTTCTACCTTGTTTTCTTTGGCAGCACGATACACAATGGAAGATGCTGAACCAACCGGCTCTACGCGCATATAAAGAGGATTTGCAGTCTCAAAATTAGCCACACGGTGATGGTCAATAACAGCTGCAACTTCCACGTCATGAATATCTGAGATTGACTGTTGAAATTCGTTGTGATCAGTCAAGATAACTTGGCTAACCCCTTCTGCTTTAGCAGATTCAACCACACGCAGAGCGTCTACACCAAAGTAGTTAAGTGCAAAAGCTGTCTCCTCATTTGGTGTACCAAGTGCTACTGCTTCAGCATCGCGACCGAAAGCTGTGCGCTCCAAGTAAGCCCAACCATATGATGATGCAATGGCATCTGTGTCAGGATTTTGGTGACCAAAAACTAAAAATTTAGACATGTTTATACCTCTTTATTATTTTAACTTCTGTTACATTATACCATAAGTCCAGCTAACTACCAAAGTACTTGCTAACAAATAAGAACTGCCCTGACATAGCCTATTCTAAAAAAGCTAGGATCATTATCCCAGCTGACTTCATTTAAGCACCTTGCATGCGTTTCATGTATTCTGTGTAACTTTCAGTTTGCATGATATCCTTAGCATTTTGAACGCGGGCTGGTGTTGGCGGTTTAACACCCTCAAGTTTATAGGGAATGCCTAATTCTCGCCACTTAAATTCACCCATTGTATGGTAGGGTAGCACCTCGAACTTGTCTACATTGCTAAGGGTTTTGACGAATTGCCCTAACTCCTCTAATTCTTCATCCATATCTGTCAAGCCGGGCACCAAGACGTGACGAATCCAAACTGGTTTTCCCTTGTCAGAAAGATAGCGAGCACAAGCTAGGATATTGCGATTAGACTGACCTGTGACTAGTTTGTGCTTCTCAGGACGAATCGCTTTAATATCGAGAAGAACTAAATCAGTCACTTCTAGCAGCTTATCAAAGATTTCGTGATAAGCTGGTTTATCACGAAACGGCAAGGCACAAGTATCCAGAGTACAATGAATCCCATATTTTTTGGCTTCATGAAACAGGGCCGTAACAAACTCAATCTGTAAGAGAGCTTCTCCCCCCGAAACCGTGATGCCACCATTTTTACCCCAAAAATGACGGTACTTCATCGCTTCATTTAAAACATCTTGGACTGTTCTTTCTTGTGAATTATTGGTCTCCATTTGCCAAGTATCAGGATTATGACAATACTGACAACGCATTTTGCAACCCTGCATGAAGACAATAAAACGAATACCTGGACCATCAACAGAGCCAAAGCTTTCCGTTGAATGAACCATTCCCGTTACTTGTGAATAATCAGTTTCAGTCATTGCAGCCTCCCATACATGAAAATTTTATGTAACCGTTTTTATAATTTCTATTATACACTTTTCACTATCAAAATAAAAGAGTGACAAGAAAATGACGCGGCTAATTCAATAAGTTCTTTTATAGTACAGTCAACAAGCTTTGCCATTAATTTCCTAGAACCTAACATCAGAGATTGAAGACAAAGTCCTTAGAACTAAGTTTCCAGGGGCTTTTTGCTAATTTTCGCGGGTAATAAAAGAAAGAGAGCTTCTGAGGGTAACATATGTTTCACACAAAAACTGACTATAATCGCAAGCGATTCAGATATTATATCCTTGACCAGTTGGTTCCTGAGAGATGCTTTCCCTTCAAATGGAGCAAGTCGTTGATTCGGAGTTTATTTGTGATTTAGTTGACGACACCTATTCTTCTGATAATGGTCATCCAAGTTCGGATCTTACTATGTTAAGCAAAATCTCTATTATTCAATGTTTCTATGAGTTTCGCTCCATGCGCCAGACTATCAAGAAGATGGAGGTGAACACTGCCTATCCTTAGTTTTTTGAGCTAACTTTGGCGTGTCTCACTATCAACAATCCGAGAAAATTGATGGCAGGAAGGGCTTTTTATTTAGGTCTAGTCCAGCTTTATGACCCATTTTCACTTCAATGGTTGAGATAGCAAAAAAAGACAAACTTCCAAAAGGACGTTTGTCTCCCATCTAATCTTCTTCTTCCTCTTCAGGGATTTCAGAAACCAATAATTTTAACTTGTTAATACGACCATCCTTAACTTTATCGTTAATTAGGGTCAATTGTTTATCGTTACTATCCACAATGTAAGATTCCTTGACTTCTTGGCTCGGAATCGAACCGACTCCTGTTAGATAGAATCCAGCAATAGTGTCAACATCATCACTTTCTAAGTTTGTATCGAAATAACCATTGAACTCATTGAGAGTCATTGTTCCTTGAACAATATAGGTATTTTCAGCAATTTCGCGAACTGATTCAGCTGCAAGGTCTGTTTCATCATCGATTTCACCGACAATTTCTTCTAAAAGATCTTCAAGTGTCGCAATACCTGCCAAGCCTCCATATTCATCCAAAAGGATAGCCATTTGGTTCTGAGTTGCTCGCAATTGAGTCAACAGATCATCTACAAAAATAGTCTCTGGAACAAATAGTGGCTCTTGCATAATACGACGAATATTGATGTTATCAAAGCCATTAGCAAATGCATCGTTAAGGATTTTCTTAGTATGAATAAGCCCAATAACCTTATCCTTATCTCCGTCATAAACAGGAATGCGGGAATAATTTTCTTGTAAAATAGCTTGAACAATTTCTTTGATATCATCATTGATATCGACCATGAAAGCATCTGTACGAGGTACCATAACCTCCCGCGCCATCATCTCATCAAGAGAGAAAATCCCTTGAAGCATACCAATCTCATCTGCATCTAGTGAGGCTTCACTATTGGTTAAGATATATTCAATTTCATCACGCGTCATCTGCTCATCTGCATCATCAAAATTCATTGGGGTGATACGGCTAAGAAGATTGGTTGATGCCGATAGCAACCAAACAAAGGGACTGACAATCTTGCTTAAAACCAAAACAACTGGTGCTGAAACAACAGCAAGATTTTCCTTGAGATTCATGGCAATCCGTTTAGGATAAAGTTCACCAAAAACAATAGAGATATAAGTCAAGAAGATTAAGGACGCCGCGCTCCCAATAGTATTTGCAAGCCTAGAATCTCCAAACCAACCGGCAATAACTTCCCCTAAAGAATCTGCAAAATTGGCACCAGCCAAGAGATTAATCAAGGTAATCCCAACTTGAATAGTTGATAAAAAATTATTAGGATTTTCTAAAACTTTCACCAAACGAATGAATTTTTTATCACCCTCTTCGGCTTTTTGGTCAACACGAGATCGATTTAAAGACACAAGAGCCATCTCACTGGCTGAGAAAAAGGCATTGAGTAGGGTTAAGATAAGTAATAAAATAAATTGTAATATCAAGGACTGACCGGGGTCTTCCATCAATAGTCTCCTAAAAAGTAAATATAATGTCTATATTATAGCATAAAATTTAGCGATAAGCTAAATATTTCCTACCTAAAACAGCTAGAAATACTTTTATTAAGGCGTTTATGACAATTTCCATCAGCAAAAAAGTATTGCATTGATTTAACTGTCAGAAAAATCATAGAGTTGAGGGTATTCGTGACATTTTGGATTCTTAGGATGGCAGATAGCACGTCCAAAATAAATCATAGCTTGATGAGCCGGCAGCCATTCTTCTTCAGGCAATACCTCCATGACGCGTTTTTCAATGTCAAGTGGTGTGGCTGATTTTTTCACAATATCATGATGCTTACAAATTCTGGTCACATGAGTATCAACCGCAAAGGCTGGTATGCCAAAACCAACACTCATAACCACATTAGCTGTTTTACGTCCTACACCCGCCAAACTTTCCAACTCAGATCGAGTTCTGGGTACCTCCCCATCAAACTCTTCCAAGAGCTGTTGCGAGCACTTTTTCAAAAACTTAGCTTTATTACGATAAAGCCCCAGTCGTGAAATGTACTCGGCAATTTCCTCTTCCGTTGCTAAAGCCATATCAGCAGGAGTCGGAAAGGCCTCAAAGAGAGCCGGTGTCACTTTATTGACCGCCGCATCTGTTGTTTGCGCTGACAAGGTCACCGCCACTAGCAACTCAAAACTATTACGAAAATTTAGGCTAGGTTTGGCATCTGGAAAAAGAGCAATAATCTCTTCAATAACCTTACGTGCTCGTTTTTTTGATAATACCATAAACATTCCTTTTTGTTTTTTTCTTATTATAGCACGACTGCTGTCTTCAGACACAAAGCAACTTATTAAAAATGGTCCTATTATAGTTATCATTTAAATCATTTTTTTACTATTGCTGAACCAAGTATCATAAATAACAATTCTGACCTGGTAATCATCGGCGATCGCCATTGGATTTGACCCCAGCTCATGACAATCCCCCTGTCGCTGATCCTCTACCATCCTCTTTGGGGACAACCTTTTTTACACTACATCTTCACAAAATTTTAGTCTTTGTGGCATGAACAATACTTTCCAGAATTTTTAACAAGCTAGCTTTTTGGAAAACGAACCGTTAGAAGAAGATATCCCATCCCTTAACTTTTTGTTCGACTCAAATAGATTATTCATTGAACATTAGCCAGAAGACTTTGGTCAATCTAGCGTGCATCAACCAAACTCAAATCATATCTCAACCATTGATTAATCAACTATTTTTCACTTTTTACTCTACTTGAAGAAATTCTTACATCCAAACGTTAGGGTGTCTATCTAGATAGACTGGAAGACTGTAAGGCACTCCCATAGGATCTAAGATTTTTTCAACGGTTGCCAGATATCGTTAACACTTTTTTCAAATAATTATCCGATTTGTAACAGAGGTCACTCCTGATTTACCTAACTATCAGACAGCCGTCCCATGAAAAGGCAGTCTTTAACAAGACATCTCTATCCAGCATGAACAATTACTGGTTAATTATCCATAAAAACTGCTATCAATTATTAGACCATATGTTCTACTCACAAAGCTTTCGAAAACCTTTAACGGTACTTAAAATTATCAACAAGACGTTAAGCTTTCTCAGGGAAACTCTGACTCATAAAAAACCATATCACACACGCTAATACTATCTTCCAGACTGTCTTTTAAAAACGTTCAAGAAATACACAGACTATATCACAAACACCTTTGAATATCCCTTATTCTAGCACTAAACTCGAAGCCAACAACAAGCTCATCAAAGACATTAAACACCAAAAACTTTAGAACCAAGTTACTTCTCTCTTTAATCATGAAAAAAAGAGAGAAACAATCTGATTCTCTCTTACCCCTAGCTACCAATCATCTACTAGATGCTGGTTAGTTTACTTTCTTCTTGCTTGGAAGGCTGGGTCATAATAACTGATGGCTAGAAAGCCGATTATTAATTCTTACTCAGACAACTGTAAGGCTGCATAAGGCGTGCGGTAGCCGATTTGAAGGACCCTATCATCCTTGATAAGGATAGGGCGCTTGATTAACATGCCATCTTTAGATAAAAGTTCCAAAGCCTTATCAACTGTCAAGCTATCAAACTTGTCTTTAAGACCTAACTGTCTGTATGAATTTCCCGAAGTGTTGAAAAACTTCTTCAAATCAAGGTCGGAATGCTCCAGGAGTTCTTGAAGTAGACTGACTTGTGGGGGATTAGTCTTAATGTCAACCGCCTCATAGTTCACTCCAAGCATATCCAACTCCTTCTTAGCCTTCTTACAGGTCGTGCATTTAGGATATTCATAAAAAGTATACATCATTTCTCCAATTCTAAGAGCATCGCCTTGCGCTCAAGCCCGCCAGCATAGCCCGTCAAACTCCCATCTGCACCTAACACTCGGTGACAGGGCACGATGATGGATAGAGGATTTTTTCCAACGGCAGAGCCAATAGCTTGCGCAGACTTGCAATTAAGCTCTGTGGCTAGTTTGCCATAAGTGGTCGTTTGACCGTAGGGAATAGCCGCTAGCGCTGACCAGACTCGATGCTGGAAAGCAGTCCCATGCGGAGCCAGTCTCAATTGGCTAGGGTCTGGCTGACGCCCCGCAAAATAAGCATCTAGCCAAAGCTTAGCTTCTTGGTGAGGAGTGACTTCCTGATTCAATAGTTGAAATGACTCAAAACCACGCTCATAATAAGCCTGTCCCACAAAATAAAGCCCCAAAAGCGACTCCTCATCAGCTAAAAGACTGATTTGCCCCAAAGGAGACTGGTAAAATGTTCTAAATATCATTCGTCTATTATATCAAAAATAATAACAATATGAATCTGCATTTAGTACACTATAAAATCAGCAAAACTAATCCAAACAGCGACTAAAGCAGTGAACTGCCTAACAGACAACTATATTCACAATATTTCATCACCGCACCCGTGGCCTACCACAATAAAGCGTTAGACCAAACTCGCTATTTTGGGAACATAAGCCGTTATTGATTTCAATCCACGCACCCGCGAAGGGTGCGACCTTTAAACCATCTGGCTCTGTATAAACTTTTTTATTTCAATCCACGCACCCGCGAAGGGTGCGACCATAACTCGCAGAAGTATAGCCATCATTTGAATACATTTCAATCCACGCACCCGCGAAGGGTGCGACAGGAGTCCAAGAGCAGTTATGTTTTGCAATCGAAATTTCAATCCACGCACCCGCGAAGGGTGCGACAATCTCATGGGCAATTTAATAAAGGAGGTAAAATATTTCAATCCACGCACCCGCGAAGGGTGCGACTCAGATTGCGCATTATCATACAGGTCGATTAGAATTTCAATCCACGCACCCGCGAAGGGTGCGACTCCAGTTAATTTCCATGTTATTTCCTTTCTTTAATTTCAATCCACGCACCCGCGAAGGGTGCGACAAAACGCAACTCATGACCGTTTATCAAACAGAGATTTCAATCCACGCACCCGCGAAGGGTGCGACTTAGGGAATGATTTACTAGATGGCTCTTCAAAGTAATTTCAATCCACGCACCCGCGAAGGGTGCGACATGGAAACACTAACCTATACCTTAACCGACCGCCTAATTTCAATCCACGCACCCGCGAAGGGTGCGACCTACCACGAAAGAAAATAAAACGCTCAGAGAGCAATTTCAATCCACGCACCCGCGAAGGGTGCGACCCTTTGGAACAGGTATCACATCAGAAGAATCAAAATTTCAATCCACGCACCCGCGAAGGGTGCGACATCATGCTAAATCTAGTCATGCAATATCTAAAAATTTCAATCCACGCACCCGCGAAGGGTGCGACCAAACGTCCGGTTAACATTTATATGACAGCGTGGATTTCAATCCACGCACCCGCGAAGGGTGCGACCAGGACAAAAAATGAAAATAACTGCATTAACAATGATTTCAATCCACGCACCCGCGAAGGGTGCGACGAGTAGAGGTCTTAAATAAATCACTTGTCTTAAATATTTCAATCCACGCACCCGCGAAGGGTGCGACCAGGACAATTTACCGTCAACGATCTTAAACAAGCATTTCAATCCACGCACCCGCGAAGGGTGCGACGGTGTTACAGGCAGCATTCAGACACGTAACTATATTTCAATCCACGCACCCGCGAAGGGTGCGACTTTGGGAAATTGGAGTTCGACTAAAACATGTTAAAATTTCAATCCACGCACCCGCGAAGGGTGCGACGATATGTTATCCCAGCAGGTCATGATTACTACGAATTTCAATCCACGCACCCGCGAAGGGTGCGACTGATAAAAGATAACATAATCAAAAAGCAAACCTTATTTCAATCCACGCACCCGCGAAGGGTGCGACGGATTAGGCGTGATATTGAGGTAGATACCGACAAAATTTCAATCCACGCACCCGCGAAGGGTGCGACAACAACGATAAGCTCTGGGCGAAACTACTCAAAATTTCAATCCACGCACCCGCGAAGGGTGCGACGTTAATAAAGCTTTTATGTTGCATACCATAAAGATTTCAATCCACGCACCCGCGAAGGGTGCGACCTTTATTTTCCTTTCTGTCTTCATCCTCCCTAGTTATTTCAATCCACGCACCCGCGAAGGGTGCGACAGACGCACATACGCTTGTAAGTGGGGATTGCCTTATTTCAATCCACGCACCCGCGAAGGGTGCGACGTAATGTTGAGTACTTTGTAAAAATGCTAAAAAATATTTCAATCCACGCACCCGCGAAGGGTGCGACAGGTTTATATGGCGGTACTACTGCCGTAGGATATTTCAATCCACGCACCCGCGAAGGGTGCGACCGGTTGCTTTGGTTACTTGATAGCTTTCCACCAGAAATTTCAATCCACGCACCCGCGAAGGGTGCGACGCTGGTTTTTAGGAAAATTGAAAGTTAATAAGATCATTTCAATCCACGCACCCGCGAAGGGTGCGACTGGAGCACCTGAATATCAGTCTAATGATGATGTTATTTCAATCCACGCACCCGCGAAGGGTGCGACAGCGCAAGAAGACACTGTTTTGTATTATTTTATCAAATTCAAAAGTCCTTTTTCAAGGCATTTTTATTAAAAATCGCTCATTTCAAGCCGTTTTAGCAACGAACTTATGAGTTTTTACTGAGTAACTCAGGTTCGCACAACTATTTTTTATAAGAGTAAGACGCCTACATCAGGGTCATAACTATTATCGCGACCTATTGTCTCTATTCGATTTTGCCAATTTTTCCCCAGCAAATAGAAGCGAATACTGTCAGTTTCCATATCTATAATGTCCAGTAATGTTTCCTTAATGTCGACAAATTCAGCTGGTGTAACTGAGCATTCAAATACGGAATTTTGGACGCGCTGCCCATAATCTACGCACAACTTTGCTACATGACGCAGTCGTCTACGCCCTGCAGCTGTATTAGTATTAACATCATAGGTAACTAAAACCATCATAAACACCTCCTAGACCAAAAATGGCGGATAACTCTCTAGGTCGCCTCGAATAGCTTTCGCCAATAGCTGAGCTTGAACGTAAGGCAGCAGCATCAGTTTTACTTTTTCTTTAGTAAAAGGATGCACAACTTCTGTGTGCTTGCGTTTTTGCCATGCTTCAATGAATGTAGCACGACCTCTATCAGTTAGCAGAACACTGCCGTTTTCCTTAATCTCAAAATCTTTCTTACTCAACTGACTACGATTGATAAGTGAAAAGACAAAGCGATCAACAATATAAGCACGAAACTCTTCCACCAGATCCAGCGCGAGACTGGCTCGACCGGGACGATCCGTATGGAAAAAACCTACGTAGCTATCCAAACCAACAGCTTCCAAAGCGGATTGACATTCGTAGGTCAGCATACTGTAACCAAAAGACAAGAGAGCATTGACGCAGTCCAACGGTGGACGCCGTGAGCGTATCTTAAATGAAAAAGTTTCTTTATTAGTCAAGATAAAATCATTGAAAAGCCGGAAGTACTGATTAGCTGCCTGACCTTCAATTCCAAGCAAGGTCTCCTTATCTGGTGCAGCTTGAATTTGCTCCAATGCCCAAACCAGTTCCGTATTGACTTCTCCAAATAGCTGCCTATCGATACGGTCTTTGTGGTCACGTTTAAAGCGCAGAAGATACTTTCGCGAATTAGATACCTTAGCTAAAATAAAACGTTTGGCATACGTTAGCGACTCCTCATCGTCAGCTAAACGGTAGTGTTCCCGTCGTAACAATACATTGCCGTTAGTTGGTCCGACAAAACGGCCACAAAACTGACCTTGTGGGTTGTGAAATGACAGATTAATATGATGTTCCGCGCATAACTTTATCAAAGAAGGTGACGCACCTAGGTAAGAGAAACAAACAATACCTTCAATAATCCGATAGGGGAAACGTTGAACGACCTTTCCGTCCTTCTTGATAACGATATTATCCCGCTCTCGGGTCAGGTAAAAATCTTCCTGTGTCAAATATAAGGTATTCAGCAATTTTTTCATAAACTGTCCTCATCTTTCAAAGCTTGTGCGATATAATTATCCACATTTCGCCCTTTCTTGCTTAATCTCGGTAGGCAAATATGTACTAGAGAGCATAGTTGACAATTTTTAAAATATTCTGCCTTCGTCACATGCTTACCTTCGTAATAAGCGTGCATCTCCTTTGCTAAATCAAAGACTGCCTGCCTTAAGGTTGGCGTTATGTCAATTCTCTCTTTCTGATTCACCTTGTGATAATAAAGATAACCGACATCAATCCTACAATTCAATGTCTCTTCCAGGCAAATTGTCTGCGCTACCAGTTGAACAATATCACGCGTATCCTTTCTAGGCTGTCCGCGTTTATATTCAACAATAGTAGGACGCCATTTCCCACGTCTCCCCTTAAGTTCTACTCCTGCTGCATCCTTGTAAAATTCCACCACATCTAAAATACCGTAAAGTCCCAGCTTAGAAGAGGAAACGTGCATAGCTCGTGAAATAATCACATCTTTGCGCTTTTCTTTAATGTAAGGATTGTCAGCTTTTTTATGCAAAACTTGTCCATGTGCTGTGGCCTCATTATCTTCCCATTGTTGATCAATATGAATTAATCCCCACTGACGCTTACAAAACTGAAAATGTTGAATACCTGATAACATCAAATAATCTTCTTCGGAATAGACCATATTACAGTCCTTCTAAAATATCAACTGTCAAACCTTTCGCTTTATATTCTTCTAATTTTTCTTGATTAAGCATAATATCATAATCTTCATAGCTATTTTTGTCTGGATTTACTTTATCAAATTCTAACAGATCAAAGACACGTCCACTTGAAACGTTACCCAATTTGCTGGCATGAGTAAACCAGAAGACCTCACGCACACGCATGGAACCCTCAGGGCGGGCTGATGAAGCGTCATTTTCAAATAGACTAATTAGTGCCTCCTTAAGCACTTCTGCGTCTTCTTGTCTAAAACCTGTTTTTTCAGCAAAATAAGCGTTGATAGAACCTCTAACGACATAAATGCCGTAGTCGACAAAATGCTTGGTGCCCATGGTGTCAGACGAACGACCACTATTATTTTTAGATTCCATACCATTGGTGCTACGCGTAATTTGTAGGCTGGAAATCACGATAGGTTCCAGAGATTTAGCCATGCTAATAGAAACTGGACCACGTACCCCAATAGATTTTTTCAGATAAGTAAAAACTTGTCCAAAACTACGTACGTCAAGCCACATTTGATTAGCCTTCTCTTCAATCTCATCATTTGGTGTTTTAGTTGTAAAATGCTGAGAAAAACGTTTTTCAAGGGATTTGAACTCGTCTTCAATACGATCATTAGCTTGAACAAAAATAGAATGTCCCATATCTTGCATACGATTACGAATTTTACGTTTAATGGCGACATCACTCATCAGACCGTAACCTTTAGCATCTGTTCGTGGCATATTCCCTGATAAGGGATCGCCATTGGCATTCGCCTCACGTACCTCGAGGGTTACCATAAAATCAATTTTATTTTCTAACATCTGCTATTCCTCGCTTCCCATGTTTGCTTTTGATGTATAATAATATTTCTTTTCAGCATAATAGCCAAATATAAACTTGTAATCTAAGGCATCTGTAAATTCTTTCGCTGAAAAAGCTGGCGTTAGCAATTCAATAACTTCCGCACGCTCTTTATCTAATTTCTTCCAAAGACCTGGGCGATTTAACTTTAGAACTTCCTCATAAGGCTTCACTTTATTTTCCAAAAGTGTCATCATTTTCGCAGGTTGTCCTGTGTAAGCAGTCCAATAACGTTCCGCATTTGTAATGCGGTCCTGATTACCTTCTAAAGCATAGCGCTGCGTTTCAATCAACTCATAAATAGCAAGTAAACGTCCAAATAAATAGGAACGGTTACTATATTTGTGGTCCAACATAGGGGTAAACTCCTCTCCATTTTGTTTGTGCAAGATAGCCAGTGCCACCTGTTGAATCTGATACCAGTGTCTAGGGTACCTCTGCCGGTGTTTCAGATTACTTTCTAATTTCTTGACTAGATGAATGGGCACCGAATGCCCATCTAACAAAGCCGTGACAAGTTGCTGATACTGGTCACTTCGGAAGCTATCGTTGTCCAATTCCAGATAACGTTCTCTATCCGTTCCGTAAGCTGCTAAAATCATATCATTCAAACTTGGTGTTTTTATAACAAAGTTATTGCCCTGCTTTCTGCTTTCCCAACTGTAATTGTGCTGCCATCTTTCTAAATGTTGCAACAGTTCTGAAACCTGAAGGTGACGAAAATATTTCAGAGCAATTCGTCCATCATTAGTCTTATTTAAAATAGCTGCGTAATAGGTTGAAGCGTCACTAAATGTCTTCTTTCCGTGAATAAAGGACTGGTTAATCTCACGATTGGTCTTATCAATTGAAAAAACAGGTGTCTCTGTCTCATAAACATCAGGCAGCATGTTGTCCCAGTTGAAAACATCACTTTCTACAGACTTCGTCACATCAAGCTGACTGTCATTGGCTATATCATCACTAAACCAATTGATCATCTGCTGTGTTCCTCCCAACCAAACATGAGTTTGGTCATTTTCCAGCAAATATTTCGCCATCAGGTGAATCTTCTCAGAAGTCTGGGTGCCAACGGTAAAGACATCATCGCGCTCTCTAAAGCGACCTTTGTAGGTTTCGTTATTGTTACTAACCGAAATCAGTTTAGCATTTCCAATCAAGCCGCGATGCTTGGTTGCAAGAGTTTCTTTTCGTCCACTAATATTACAGATAATTTTATCGTCGTGATGACTTTCAACGTAAGCGATAAAGGCTTGGTGCAAGGCTTGATAATTAGTAACAGAGACTGTCCGATTACCAATAAAATGATCAATCTTAAATTCCAAAAAACACGTCGACAAATCAACTGTCTTTTCCTTATTGTCTGTCCCAACAGAGGTAACTTTCAAGCCTTCTCTTGTATAAGATTGACCATACAACGATTGACAAATCTGGGACAAAAATTCAGGTTGTAAGATAAATCTTTGGATAAGGCTCAGATAATCTTTGACTTGCTCATCGCGACAAGCGGCACGCCAGTTTTCCAATTGATTATGGTAAGCATCATACTGATCTTGGTTTATTTCGGACACGTAATAGCTGAGTTTATCAACCAGAGGATGGGAGGCAGGATTCTTACCAGAACGTGCCACCGAATTAGATGTGACAGGAAAAATAATCGTTTCTTCTTTCCCTATATAATCGGCTTTAATAAACTTCCCCTCATTATCGAGAACAACTGAAATGATATTTTTTCCATTCGATTTAAGACTGGTATGATAAATTGGTAGCAATATCGTTCCCTTGCTAGCATTATCAACCCAACTCTCAGTTTCCGCATTTTCATAGGTTTTGAGTAGCGAGGTAAAGAAATCCATCAGTGACCTCCTTTTTCCTTAGCTTCATCAGCTAGGTAACTATCATATTCTTCATCAACAGACTTGACTTGTCCTGGCGTCTTAAAGGCATAACTGGACAAGGTATTCATGATTTCACAATCTTCTTGCTCCTTAAAATGAACGATGCCATTTTCCATGACTGTCTGAGTGAAATAGGACCGTAGTGGTGTTTTCTTATCGGTTGGATAAGCAAACGAATGAAACATAATACCGAAATCAATGGTCTGACCTTGATAAGAAGAAATGGCCGCGTCATACTCTTCTTGACTAATCTCGTCGACTCGTCCGTAGCATTCTCGTGTCCCCAAAAAAACATCCCTGCGTCCCCCTTTTTTTAAAGACCGCGACATAATAGCTTCATGCTTTTTAGGTAAACGATCTTGCTCAAGATCGGAACGATTGCTATTCCACGTAAAATGAAACTTAATCAAGTATTCCACATCACTCAGATAAGAAACATAACTCAGATCCGCTCCGTAGTCAGCAAGCAACGCACGAACCCCATGCAATTCCGTCTGAATTTGATTAATCACTTTAACCTCTGTCACCACATTAACGATAGTTGGTTTATAGTATACAGCATCAACCACACCCTGCAGCGCCTGACGAGTAGGAATCAGGTAAGAGCTACGCTCTCCCCCACCCTTGGTTGCAGGGTTGGTGAACAACGCCAGATCTCCTCTCACACGCATGTAAAAATTTCGTGAACGATACAAATTGGATACCTCCTTAGTTTGATAGAGACATTTAGAAAAGACAATAATGTCAACGACAAAAAGAATTTGGGAAGAGAATCGTGCTAAACTCTTCTCTTCCGTTCTCTTTTTTTCTTCACTGATTGAGAGCGATAGACTTTCAAAAATGTCGCTGATGCCATAATGATTGCTGGCATTTTATCAATTAGCTTACTCAACAGTTGAAAAAGATAGTCGTCGATAAGATCTTACCTCCTCTATATTAATAAAACATGTCGCACAATCTATGTGCTTTTTAACATCTCAATGTTCTTATACGATACACCTAGCTCACAAAAGGCTACTTGTTAGATTCCTAATATCACATCTTAACTCTTAATCATAATCTCCTCTCAGCCAATTGAGTAAGGCTTTAGCTGTGACAATAAGAAGCATGATAGAACCTAGTGACATTACCATAAGAAATAGGAAGAATAATAATTTTATTACAATTGATAGCATTGACGTCCCTTTCTATCTAGTTAAAGCTCCATTTTAGTTGAAACGAATACTCTTTAACTAACAAATACCTTTAGTATCAAAGAAGTTCTAATGACACAATACTATTATATCACTTCTTAAATTATTATGAACTTCAGAATTGGAAGTATGCATATTTCGATAGATTATCATTGTCTCTCTCTGAGATGTTTTTGGTAATCAAGTGACTAACTTCATTTTAGAGGGGTCATTATTGTGGTATACTAGCCTTATCATAACTATTGGTTATGTGGATTGAAATAGAATGGGATGGATGCCCTTTCGTAACAGCAGCTAGCTTTTTTCTCTTAAAAGATAAAGCTAGCTGCTTCTTTTTTTACCCCAATGACTTCGTCATAATACTCCTCTTGTAAAATCAATACTTCTCCATCTAAATAAGATTTGGTTGCAGCTAATAGCTCGTCGCCATTTCTAAGGTTGACAGTATAGGTCTGCAATTCCTTGAGAAGTTGCTTGATACGAAACCATTCTTCATTTGTTGGATAATCTGTGCTACTTAAAATATCTTCTAAAACTGGTATTGTCTCTTTGGCTTTACCATAACTTACCAAAACACTGACGCTATCATCTTTAATGAGATTAATCTTATGGCCAGCTGTCTTAAACGACTGACACAGCATCGCTTGTGTTTTACCACCAGAAAACGTATTGCAACTGAGATAATCGTAACCTGTTTCGTTATCTCCGATAGGATAATCCATATCATTCTTATGATCGGCATAATATGTTTCAAAAAAGCAATCGTTGAGCGATACAAGGTCAATTGGGGAATGATACTGCTTCATAATAGCTTCAGTCACATCTTTCTTATGCTTGATTTCCTTCAGACGCGACAAGCTTTCTTCATTTTCGGTCAGATTAACCAAAGTGACACGCCCTTTATGACGTTTACCTTCACGATTACAACGACCACTAGCTTGCACGATGGAATCAATCCCTGCATAAGATCGCACAACTTGTTCAAAATCAACATCAACCCCTGCCTCGATTAACTGAGTGCTGACACAAATCACAGGCACCCCCTCTTTGAGTAGTTCTTTGATTTTCTTAATCAAGTCCAGACGGTGCTGAGGACACATGTTAGTTGAGAGTTGGTATAGTGGACGATCAACTTGATTTTCCAGAATCCGGTAAAGGTTATCCACGGATTTTTTAGTATTAAGAATAATCAAGCTTGATTTGTCCTCACTCAATACAAAATCAGCAACGTCAGTGAGACTGGTTTTACCATCAGTGTCATCAAATTTCCAAAGTTCTGTCCGTGTAAATCCTTCCAATTCTTCCGCTGACAATGTGACAATATCTGCCTCATTTGCATAAGAAAGCCGGTGTTTAACCTCATCAGATCCGTATGTAGGTTGCGTTGCTGTACACAAAACAATCGTTGCGTTCATCACTTGACTGAGAAAATTAAGAGTTAAGTTAAAGAGCGTAGTCACCTCAATTGGCAAGGATTGGACTTCATCCAAAATAATAATACTATCAATCAAACTAGAAAAGCGACGGATATTGCTAGACTTGGTCTTAACAAGCGTTTGAAAAAACTGTACCATGGATGTTAAAACAACAGGACTATCCCAGCTATCTAAAAGATAATCAGCCAATAGCGCTGCTTTTTCATCACCTTGCTCCTCTTTGGCGGTGCTTTCTTTCACAACGTTAGAGTGGTGTTCAAGCACCCCTTCTTCACCTATGACGCCTTTTATCGCGCTAGCATTTTGCTCCAAAACGGATAAGAATGGTGTAATGTAGAAGAAACGCTGCTTGCCTTGCTTTGTCATCTGTTGTGTCGCATAGCGCAAGCTAAGATTAGTTTTTCCTGCACCTGTCGGCAAATTGAGGCGGTAAACACCTGTCGTATCCGTAGCACCACGTGCCTTTACACGATCCGCAATAGCAGTACGAATACGATTTAGAGGTGTCTTAGGTTGCCCAAAACTAGCATACAAGTCTTCAACTGATTGCTGATAACCTTGAATGAGTTTTCGTTTTTTAGTCAAACTAGGCGGTTCGAGAATGAAATCGTAGGCGTTAATGGTGTCTAAAATATCCGCGTTTTTAAGCAAGGACAGGTACAATCTCACTATGCAGCCTGCATAAAAAGCTTCCTCACTCTTATCTCTAGGTGACAATTTTTCCCACAATAATTGAAAATTATTCCAAGCTTGCTCCAGTAGATCTCGCAAATAAGGATACCCATAATCGGATAAAGACGTTTCCAACTCCTCTGCATACTGGAGAACATCTGGGTTAAAAGCGTAATTTTCTCGCGTTTGCATTATCCGCTGAAAAGTTTTATTATAACGAAAACTTTGAGCGCTCTGACCATCGTCAAATGGGATATCATACATGCCATGATGGGCAGCGATAACATAAGTTACGATGTCTCTAAAAAAGCAGCGTTTTTTATCAGCGAATGCTTCTTTCGGAAAACTCTGAACCATCATACCATAGAGATACTTGGCACCTGCATAAGAATGGTCTACCTGCAAGTTAGGTTTCTGACAAAGCTTAGTTTGAAACAAAGGATCAGACTTGCCTAGGTCATGGTACAAGCCTAAAAGAAAGAGGATATCCCCTTGTCCAATTGATGAAGCACTTTGTCTAGCATCAACGGCCACGTTGAAAGAATGTTCCTTCAATGTCTGTTTTTGATTCATTTCTTGATTGTAATGTGCCCACATATTCCTTATCCTCACGGTTAAAAATATTACCAATATTGTACAATAAAAACGCTTTCATTTCTAGCTCCAATTTATAAAATTAAGCTAGACAAAAAAACAACGCACGTTATAGTCTCTTGAATTAAGGTTGAGACATCGTCACTTTCGCCTGGCCCTACTCAAGTGCTGCCCTCCTCTCAGCTCTTTATCTCGAAGTTAATCATTCGACTATATGTCCCAAGACACTAAGAAGAGAATCATCAAAAATATCAAAGCTATGGGGAGTTAGAACCTAATCTAGTTCATTTCTGTGAACTATTAACTGAAGTAGAAAACATCAACTACTCTGATACGACGGTTAGAAAACTGCTCTATCAAGCTGGACACTTATCGCCAAAAATGCAACGAAAAACGAAGCGACGCTTGACAAATAGTAGAAAAAACACCCCAAACATTAGATATCGCGTCTAATGTTTGGGGCATGTCACTCTCAAGTTTATTGATCACTTCAAACCATAAGAAGACAACATTACCTCTTCTTATTTTATCTTAAAATAGGGAGTCGTCTTCTAACTCGTCCTCTTCTTGGCATCGCTCTTCTTCTGTTTTTGACGGTACTTCCTCTACCTTAGCATTGGGATCTGGCTTAAAAATATTGAATACTTTAACTAAAGCGATAGCTTTAATAATCGAAAAAGCAAGTAGAATGAGAGCAATAATTTGAATAGATGACATGTTTCTCATAACCTTTCTGCCTGTTCTTTTTGACAATTACCACAAATACCGTAAATCATAAATTGACTCTTCGTAATTTCATAACCTGTTTGAAAGGCCGCCTCTCGAGCAATCTCTGGCAATTCGATTTCCAAATCACTAATTTTCCCACAAATCTCACAAATAACATTAATATGATCATGTCCCTTATAATCAAAATAAGTGGTTTGATCATTAGTCACTTTTATCTCTGATACAAAACCCTCATCGACCAAGACGTGGAGATTATTATAAACAGTCGCCAGACTGAGATTGGGATAACGGAGACTCAAATCCTTATAAATCTGCTCAGCACTAGGATGGTGATTGGCAGCAATCATATACGCTAAAATCGCTTTTCTAGACTCAGTAATGCGACTATGTTTTTTACGAAAATGCGCTAGAACAGCCTGATATTCTGCTTCTAACTCTTCAGTTAAGTCAATCATTACCTTTACCTTTCACCTTATCATTTTTACTATATGTTGTTGCTTCGTAACAGGAAACATTATCGTTTAGTGGTCTTTCCTCAGAAAATAAAATCCGACCAAACTGTAGGCAATGATCATGATAACCATTAACAGATGAACTAGCAGTGAACCTAAGTCATCCTTCTTTTTTATAGAGAAAAGATTGTCTACTGTGCCATCAAATAAGCCTATATCACTATCATCTCTCATAGTGGTTTTTCTAGCTTCTGCTGAATGTTGCGATTTGTCATTTGTCATTGTCTCTAATTCAGATTGATCAAAGGAAGCATCATTCCCCTCCTCTGAAGAATAAACCGAACCACTAAAGCGTTCTAAAACTTTTTGAGCTATTTTGACTGACACATCTAAATTATTCGAAGTAGAGACTACAGGAACACTTGTTACGTAAAACCATCGGCCTTGCCTTTGACTACTATTATCTTCAGAAATAGAAAGTCCAACTGGTATTATCATTGAAGTCTTTTCTTCCAAAGCAGGAGACTCGATGGCTTCCATTTCTTCCTCTGAACGGCTATCCGTCTCATCAGCATCGTCACTATCTGCTACAGCATCTAAATGAAGATAACTAGCAGGAATGAATCCCTCGCCACTATCAAAATCATCACTATTATTAACAGAGTCATTTTCCGCAAGAGTACTGGGTAACTCTGGTAAAACAGGAGGATCGCCATCAATCAAGCCATCACTAGATGAGGAGGCTTCAGATCCGTCATTGGGATCTTGCGGAGACTGAGAATCCTCTACTTCGTCTGTAGTTATTGGGTACTCAGGATCATTATCCGGAAGAGTACTAGGTAATTCTGGTGAAACAGGAGGATCGCTATCAATCAAAGCATCATCACTAGGTGTGGAGACTTCAGATCCGTCGTTGGGATCTTGCGGAGACTGAGGATCCTCTACTTCGGCTTCATCAATTGGTAGATCAGTTTTATCATCTTTATCATCCAAGGATGTATCGGGGTGAGATGGTGAAATAGGAGACTCATTAGTAACAAAGCCATCGTCTCTAGGTGTGGAGACTTCTGAACCATCGTTGGGATCTTGCGGAGACTGAGAATCCTCTACATCGTCTGTAGTTATTGGGTACTCAGGATCATTATCCGGAAGAGTACTAGGTAACTCTGGTGAACGAGGAGGATCGCCATCAATCAAGGCATCGTCTCTAGGTGAGGGATCTTCAGGTTGGTCGATAGGATCCTGCGGAGACTGAGAATCCTCTACTTCGGCTTCATCAATTGGTAGATCAGTTTTATCATCCAAGGATGTATCGGGGTGAGATGGTGAAACAGGAGGATCGCCATCAATCAAGCCATCATCACTAGGTGTGGAGAATTCAGATCCGTCGTTGGGATCTTGCGGAGACTGAGGATCCTCTACATCGTCTGTAGTTATCGGGTGCTCAGGAACATTATCCGGAAGAGTACTAGGTAACTCTGGTGAACGAGGAGGGTCGCCATCAATCAAGCCATCGTCTCTAGGTGAGAGATCTTCAGGTTGGTCGATAGGATCCTGCGGAGACTGAGAATCCTCTACTTCGGCTTCATCAATTGGTAGATCTATTTCATCTTTATCATCCGAGAGTGTATCGGGATGCTCTGGTGAAACAGGAGGATCGCCATCAATCAAGCCATCATCACTAGGTGTGGAGAATTCAGATCCGTCGTCGGGATCCTGCGGAGACTGAGGATCCTCTGCGTCGCCAGCATCCTTTAGATTTTCGTCTTCTGATAAGTCAGGAAGATTGTCCGAAAGTAATGGCGGTAAGATAGTCAAACCATACTCATTTTGAGCACTTTGACCATCAGAATCATTGACAGAAATCCGCACGCGATAATCCCCAGGATTACGGAATTGTACTGAAGTCGTGCCACCTTCTAGACTAGTAATTTCACCTGTGGATAGATTTTCATACGATAAGGTTTCAAGACGTGTTGTGTAGCTATCACTATTTGAAAAATCATCTTCCTTATCAAAGATTGTGACTGCCGACAATAAATCAACAACCTCATCAACTTTTGCCGTAACTGTTTTCGTAGCAATGCCAATAGTAGGTGCCGTATTTATAATCCAATCACTAACAGTAGCATACAACTTTTCTGAATACGTAGCTGTCACTGTATATAAACCTTTTTGAAAAACGGAGATTTGCTCTTTCGTCACTGGAACATAAAGGGCAATTGAGCCATTCTCCCTTTGAATAGATTTAACAACAAATGTGCTATTTCCCATTTGAGACTGATGCACATAAGGCTGCCCTCGCCAGGTGTCTGTGACCTCATCATAAGTGATTAGCAGGTCATGTCTATTATCCTTTTCAACCAATGTACCGTCAGTTTCAGAATAATAGCTAGCGCCTGAAAACTCAAGAACAATGGCTTTGACATTTGGCGAAATTAATAAAGGAATATCAGATCTAGTTGTTGAAATTGGAAAATTAGCTAATGCTATTTTTGTGGGATCACTAGCAGCTTTTTGATCAAAACCAACCGCGTCCCACAAATCAAATTGGCTTACTTCTTTATCCGTTATCGTTTTTGTATCTTGAGTAGAAGATTCACTTACTAAGTCTGAAGCATTACTTGTTTCAGCAGTATGTTCAGATAATGTTTGATCAGCTAATGAGCTCTTATCATCACTCCAAATCTTCTCATCAGCGGTCGACTCAATGGTGTTTTCTACCATTTTAGAAGCATCTTGATTGGTATCGTTCTCAAGACGGCGTTCTTCTGAATTATTTGGAATTGCCGTCTCACTCATTACAGAAACAACAGATTCATCTGACCCTGTTAACTCATCTGCATACCCTTGCCCCGATACCATTCCCGCTGAAAGAGCTGCCATCGTAAATAATGCAGCAAGGCTCCGAGTGGTTCTATATTCTCCAAAACATAACGGCAACACAAAATTGGAACGAGACTTTTCTCCCTCCATACAACCGTCTACCTCCTGCTTATTTCGTTTGTCAGCCAATAAATTGCGCTTCTCTCTTCTTTAGTCTCATCATTATAACGTATTTTCTCCAAAAATACTAAGGAAACAGTCCAAGACCGCGCCTTCTTTCAACCAAATAGTTAAAGCAATTAAACTCTTTAGATGATAACAAAAAAGAAGGCAATAGTCTATCTTTTCACAACAAAAAATCAATAGCTCAATTCAGACCAATTCACTCCATCTGGCTTCATAAAAAAGCAGATAAGTAGCTTTAAAAGCAATGAAGAAAAATCTTATCAGCCGTATCTTTCACCATACCTTGATCTGTCTAGCTGAACACAATATCTCTTTAACAGCTCTTATGAACCATGAGATCCCAACATGGGTGCTAAGACCTCAACACCAATCTATACCCACATCACTAAAAAACTCAATGTAAAAGTAGCTGAAAAACTGAAAAAAATGATTTCATGCCCTCTAAACATAGAAAAAGCCTATTGCACAATGTAGAAACGTTGATGCAATAGACTTTTTACTGCTAAATTATTTTACAGCGTCTTTAAGTGCTTTACCAGCTTTGAATGCTGGAACTTTTGAAGCTGCGATTGAGATTTCTTCACCAGTTTGTGGGTTGCGGCCTTTACGAGCTGCGCGTTCACGAACTTCAAAGTTACCAAAACCGATAAGTTGTACTTTATCACCTTTTGCAAGGAATCCTTCGATTGCTTCGAACACTGCATCAACTGCTGCAGCTGAATCTTTCTTAGTCAATTCTGTTGCTTCAGCAACCTTTGCGATCAAATCTTGTTTATTTGCCATTTTGAACAAATCCTCCATAAATTTTAAGCTTAATGCTTATTAACAGTCTCTATCATATCGGAAAAACCTTATAAGGTCAAGTAATTAACGCTCTTATGGCTGTTATTTTCCCATTTTTCATACCTTTACGGCTCTTTAAATAAATCAAAACTTATTCGGTCATTTGCTAAGTCAAACTCTGTTGCTTTGGCATAAAGACCATTTGACAATTTAATATCTTTCAATGACAAAATGATTTCAGATTTCTTCGGTTTTATCGCAAGAAATTTAGGAATATCATAAGCATTTGAAATATAACTCAAGATTTCCTTCTTTGGTAAGGTTAGGGTACCAGCAGAAACGGAGGTTACTTCTAGTTGGACATCACCATTCTTTAAAACGTAGGGTGCAAAGTAAACGTAAAGCGGGATTTCATAACCTAGTAATCGATAAGAACCTTGAAAAAGAACTTGACTTGAAGTCGTGTAAAATTCATACTTCAGCCCCTTGGTTTGATAATCTTCCAAAAAGGCTGCTGCTGTATTATTCAACTCTTCTCTTGTCGTGACAAAAGTGCCAGCTTTTATTGCTGTTTCCTTGTCTTTTGATTCTGATTGTTGACTAATTTTTTGCTCACGAGGTTGGATTACTCTGTAACCAACAACCCCCACAAAGGCCAGGTTCATCGCCAATAAAATCAGGAAGAGATACTTCCATAAACTAAGCTCATTTTTTTTCATGTGTCTGACTTATCCTTTCCATGATAGCATCTGCCATGATACTATAGCCAGTATTGTTGGGATGAAAGTGATCTTCTGTAAAGAGAGCATCATTGACAACCGTTGTTTGATCACCTGATACTGAAACAACACCTTCTTTTCCATCAACCCCTTTATATAATTGATCATTAATACCGACGAAATAAACCTTATCATACTCGGCTGTTAGTTTTTTGGTTCCAAGATTCCACTGATCAACAATATCTTGCATTTGGGTCATTTCAGGAAAGTTGAGGTAAAAAGGATTATAGATACCAACAACATAAATGGGTAAGTCTGGATTCTCTTTCCTAGCTAAATCAATAATCTGTCTAAGATTTTTTTTGTAAGTCTTTGAACCAGCTGTAAAGCTCCCCTCATTGAGATGATCCAAATTCTCTCGAATCACTTTCATAACATCATTGCCACCAACTGTCAAAGTCATGAGATTAGCAGTTTTTAAATTTTGTTGAATCGCCTTTTGTTTCTTCATACGATTCAAAATCTGACGACTGGTATTCCCTGAAATCCCATAGTTACTAGTGACCGTTCGATAGCGGTAAGTCTCATCCAGACGTTTGGCTAAGAGAGGTACAAAGCCGCCTTGATTAGTTGTATCACCAACACCTTGTGTCAGTGAGTCCCCAATAGCCAACAAATGGAATTTTTCCTGCTTTTCCTTTAAAAAATCCGACTTCTTCAGTTGGGCATTTGAAGCTGGAAACAAGAACCAAAAAATAAGGGTAAACACTAAAAGACTTGCCAAAAATACAGCAAGTCCACTTTTAATCGTCTTAGTCATAACGCACTAACACCGCAAAAGCATCCTCACCCGTGTGAGTTTGGATAATGGATCCGGTCTCTAAAACAGAGATTTCTTGGTTGACAAAAGCTTGTAATTTTTCTTTCAATGCTAGAGCAAAATCTTTCTTTCCTGCATAGGAAATACCAATTTCTGCGATCGGATGACCCTCAACACTAGCTAGAAAACTATCCAACCACTTTGTAAAGGTTTTAGCACCGCGTCCTTTAACAATTGGAACAAGCTCATGATTTGTCATTTCCATGACAACACGGATATTTAACAAAGAACTCAAAAGGCCTGTCACACGTCCAATACGGCCACCTTTCACTAGATTTTCCAAAGTTGACACACCAATATAAAGTTCCGTTTTCTGGCGAACCTGTTCGATGCCAGCTAGAATTGTCTCCAAACTAGCTCCTTCTTTCGCAAGTTTAGCCGCTTCAACAACTTGAAATGCCATGGCTTGATCAGTAAAGCTAGAATCAATAACGGTTGCATCAACACCAGCAATAGTTGCTCCTTGTCGAGAGGCCTCTACAGTTCCAGATAAAGAGTGAGATAAATGGATAGATACAATGTGATCAGCACCTTCTGCTACCAAACCTTCATAAACCTCCGCAAAGAGTCCTACTGGTGGTTGGCTTGTTTTGGGCAATGCCTTCCCAGACTTCATCAATGAAAGAAACTTTCCTTCTTCTTTTAAGTCAGCATCTGAGAAAACTTCACCATCAATCATTACAGAAAGTGGAACAACAGTAATATCCAATGCTTCTACAACGCTTTGTTCTATTGTAATAGAGGAATCTGTTACGATTTTTATCTTACTCATGTCAAAACCTGTTCTAATCTTATTTTCGTTATTCTGTGAATTACATTATATCAAAAAACAATCTGTTTAGGAACCGCTGACGCTCCCTGGGCAGCCATCAAGTGATGAAAACCTTATTTTCGGAGCAGTTCCTTGGCCTGCTCACGCGCTGAAGCAGTCACATCACTCCCAGCAATCATTTTGGCAATCTCTTCAATTCTCTCTTCTTGACTGAGAAGTCGCACAGTAGATACCGTTGACGTTTCATCACTTTCTTTAGAAATATAAAATTGATAATCTGCTGCTGCAATAACTTGTGGCAAATGCGAGATAGCAAGAACCTGTCCGTGACTTCCGATTTTATAAATCTTTTGAGCGATTGCTTGAGCAACACGTCCCGAAACCCCAGTATCCACTTCATCAAAGACGATACTGGTCTTATCTTCTTTACGGGAAAAGGCAGATTTAATCGCTAACATCAGACGGGATAACTCTCCACCAGAGGCTACTTTGACAAGCGGCTTAAATCCTTCTCCAGGGTTAGTTGAAATGTAAAACTCAACCAACTCATTACCCTCTTTACTGAATTTTCCCTTGTCAAATTGTACCCGAAAGTCTGCCTTTTCCATATACAGCTCTCTTAGTTCAGCTTTAATCTCTTGTTCAAGCGACAAGGCAATATCATGTCTAGTCTCAGATAATTTAGCAGCAGCAACTAACAGATCTTTCTCCAAACGACGAAGATCCTTCTCTAAACTCTCTGAGCTACCATCATTGCCTGTCAAGAGATTATATTCCTTAGTGATATTATCCAAATACTCCAGAACATCGTCCACACTACCGCCATATTTTCGCGTAATAGTGTTCAAGATGTCTAGACGTGCTTCAACAGCTAATAAGCGTCCTGCATCAAAGTCTAAATGATCAACGAGGTCACCCAACTGCTTAGTCACATCTTCTAAAACATAGTAACTTTCAGAAAGATGGAGTGATAATTCTTTGTAGTCTGGATCAAACTCTTCTAGGGTCATCAGATCATTCATAGCAGAACGAACATTTGACAAACTAGACATTTCCTCGTTATCAAGCATGGTATAAGCATTGGTCAAAGTATCAGCAATCTGTTTGTGATTCATCAGCTTATCACGTTCTTGGACCAATTTGTCATCTTCACCTGATTTGAGGGCTGCTGCTTCAATCTCTGCCATTTGAAATTCTAACATCTCAATTCGAGCCTTATGCTCACGTTCATTTTTTTGTTGTTCAAGAACCCGTTTACGTAATAACCGATAGGCATCAAACGTTTCTTGATAAGTCCTTTTAATATCAGAAAACTCAGCATCGCCAAATTCATCTAACATCCCAATATGCAAACTCGGTTTCATCAATTCTTCCTGATCGTGCTGACCATGAATATCAACTAAATGTTGCCCAATTGACTTTAAGGTTGTCAGATTCACCATCTGACCATTGACTCGACTGACACTACGCCCATTTTGGAAAATATCTCGCCGAATAATGAGGTCATCTTCACAATCAATGCCATTTTCTTCCAGAATAGCAACCAATCGAGGGCTCTTTTCCACTGAAAACAAGCCTTCAATTTCAGCTTTTCGCTGCCCGTGTCGTATCACTTCTGTTGAGGCACGCGCGCCAAGCATCATGTTCATAGCATCAATGATAATAGACTTACCTGCCCCTGTTTCACCAGTTAAGACTGTCATTCCATTATCAAAAGTCAATGAAATCTCCTCAATGATAGCAAAGTTTTTTATGGAAATTTCTAATAACATGACCTTCCTCGTTTTCTATTTTTTTCTTATCCAACTTCGAAACGTTCCAGCAAGTTCTCGAGCGGTTTCCCCAGTTGTTGCAATCAAAAGCAAACTATCATCGTCGCCAATCAAGCTAAAAATCTGATCAGCATAATCCTCTAAAATCAGTCGTTTTAAATATTTTGTCGAACCAGGAACCACCACAATATTAATCATATCCGCAATTCCCGACTGCCCTAGAGTCACTGTCAAGATATTCTCCTCAGCTGCACGTTGCAAGGGGCTCATGTAACGTTTAGCAGCTTCGTTTGATAGACCATAGACATAACCACCACGATTGCCTTTTACTTTGATAATACCGATGCTGTTAATATCTCTAGAAACCGTTGCCTGAGTTGCTGTAACCCCCTTTGACTCTAAAATAGTTACCAACTCTTGTTGTGTTTCAATTTCTTGTTCAGTAACAATTTTTCGAATCAACTCTAATCGTTCATTCTTCCGCATTTTTCTTAAATTCCTCGTGTGCTCTCGCAACAACCTGACCAATATCAGCTGATACGAACGTTTCAGGTGTCGCTGATTTTTCCATATAGGCTAAAAATTCAATATTCCCGTGACCACCTTGGATTGGTGAAAAATCTAGCCCCTTAACAGTAAATCCGTAATCCACCGCGAAAGTCGTCACTTTTTCTAAAACTTTTTCATGAACAACCTTATCTTTGACGATACCGTTTTTGCCAATCTGCTCACGCCCCGCTTCAAATTGTGGTTTAACAAGAGCAACTACCTGACCGCCATCAACTAAGACATTAGCTAGCGCTGGCAAGATCAAGTTGAGTGAAATAAAACTCACATCAATACTGGCAAATGAAGGTAAGCCTTCCGTGAAATCTTTACTTTCAGCGTAACGGAAATTGTACTGTTCCATCGAGCGCACACGCTCGTCTTGACGTAATTTCCAGACCAATTGGTTGGTCCCTACATCAACAGCATAGACTAGTTGGGCACCCTCTTGCAGCATAACATCTGTAAAACCTCCTGTTGAGGCTCCGATATCAATTGTTGTTTCGTCTTCAACTGAGATATTAAAAACTGTCAAGGCTTTTTCTAGTTTAAGCCCACCACGGCTGACATATTTGAGCTTTTCACCTTTTAGTTTCAGCTCAGTGCTATCATCAATTTTCTCACCTGGTTTATCATAGCGTTGCCCATTAATAACATTAATGACTAATCCTGCCATAACCCCACGTTTGGCTTGTTCACGTGTTTCAAAAAGGCCTTGTTTATAAGCTAATACATCCACTCTTTCTTTAGGCATGAAGTCGTAACCTTTCTATGATGGTCATCATACCATCAGCTTTAAAGACTGTTTCTTCTTCCATTTTTTGGAAAATAGCGACGACTTGATTTAGCGAATTTTCCAAAATCTCGTAAGATTTACCCAGGCCCAAAAGAGCTGGATAAGTTGACTTAGCAGCCTCGAGATCTTTATTCGGCGTTTTGCCTAAAGCCTCAAAATCCGCTGTGACATCTAAAATATCATCGCGAACTTGAAAGGCCAGACCAATTAATTGACCTGCTGTGCTTAAATCGGCAATGACCCTATCCGATTGTTTGGCAATGTGACCAGCAGCGACAAATGGAAATGCTAAAAGAGCACCTGTTTTGTTGGCGTGAATCAACTGAACTTGTTCAAGCGTCAAATCCTGACCTTCGCCTTTCATATCAAGCATTTGCCCACCAACCATGCCAAAAGTACCTGAGGAGCGAGACAACATCTGTATCAACTTGATTTTAATGTCATTATCCAAATCTGCTTCAGCAATCAAGCCTGAGGCATCTAAAAAGAGGGAGTCACCAGCCAAAATAGCTGTCGCCTCATCAAATTTTTTATGGTTGGTCAAGCGCCCCCGACGATAGTCATCATTGTCCATAGCAGGCAGGTCATCATGAATGAGACTACCTGTATGGATCATCTCAAGTGCTGCTGCCACATCAAAATGGGCCGTTGTTAATGCGAGACCAAAACCATCCAACAACTCTAATAAAATTCTTGGGCGAATCCGCTTGCCACCGCTATCAATCGAATAAAGGATAGCCTCAATCAAGTCAGATGATACAACATCTTGACTCTGATAATAAGTGCGAATAGCCTGATCAATTTCCCTTATCTTATCCATCAAGCATCCATTTCCACTTCTGTTCCGTCTGGCTGCATAACTTTAACCAAGGTTTTTTCAGCATCTTGCAAGGTTTTTTGGAGTTCTTTAGACAAAAGCATTCCTTTTTGAAATTGCTCAATAGCTTCTTCTAAAGGAACATCTCCATTTTCCAATTGAGCCACAATAGTTTCTAACTCTTTTAAATTATCTTCAAATGTTTTTTTCTTGCTTGGCATTTGCTACCTCTACTTCTATCTGACCATCTTTCATTTGAATAGAGAGATGGTCTCCTTTTTTGACGTCATTAATACTCGTGATGGCTTTTTGGTCTTTTTGGACAATGGCATAGCCACGCGCGACAATCCTAGTCGTATCTAGCGATAAGAGCGTTTCTTGGGCCTTTTCAAATCGATTAACTTTGCTGTCATAGACACTCGTCATGTTTGACATGAGAAGCCGATTTAAAATGGCTAGACGTTCATCATATCGATTCATTTTTTCAGACAATCCTGTTGTCAAGAAGCGTTGTTTTAACAGTCGCTCTTGTTGCTGGGCATGATTGAGATTATTAGCCATTAACTGTGTCAAACGGCTGGTCAAATGGTCTAATTTTTGCGAAATCCCATCATAAAGACGTTCAGGTTGTCTAAAAATAACGGACTGCCGTAGTTGATTCAAACGGTCTTCTTGCCATTTCAACTGTCTAAGACTAGCCTGATAGGCCCGTTGCTGACGTTCACCAATCCAAGCTAAAATATCTGCTTTACTAATTGGCGTGGCCAATTCAGCTGCTGCTGTCGGAGTAGCGGCCCGTCTATCTGCCACAAAATCAGCCAAAGTGGTATCCGTCTCATGTCCGACACTTGAAATAATCGGTAACCGCGATTCAAAAATAGCTTCTACAACCATTTCTTCATTAAAAGCCCACAAGTCTTCAATTGAACCACCACCACGCCCAATAATCAAGAGATCCAAATCCTCTCTCTGATTGGCCTTAGCGATGTTAGCTGCCACTTCCTGAGCCGCACCATCTCCTTGAACCTTGGTCGGAAATAGCAGAATATCAACTCCAGGGAAACGCCGTGAGATGGTTGTGATAATATCTCGAATAACGGCACCACTTGGACTAGTCACAACCCCAATCTTTTTAGGAAATTGAGGTAGGGCTTGCTTGTGTTTATCATCAAAATAACCTGCTGCCGTCAGTTTCTTTTTAAGTTGCTCAAACTGAAGGGCCAAGGCACCGATACCATCTGGCTCCGCTTTTTCAATGATAAGGGAATAAGAACCGCTAGGCTCATAGAGTTGAACGCGACCAATAACATTAATTTTCATGCCTTCTTCAAGGTCAAATCCTAACTTTTTGAATTGGCTTGCCCACATGGTAACTTGTATAACTGCGTGCTCATCTTTAAGCGAAAAATACTGGTGATTGGGACGACGTCGAAAGTTAGAGACCTGTCCAGTCAAATAAACCCGCTCCAAATACGGATCACGATCAAATTTCAGTTTAAGGTACTTGGTTAAATGACTAACCGTTAGATAATCCGACATCTGCTCCCTTTCCATTTTTATGCAAAATTCTTTATCCATTATACCATTTTTCAACCAAATAAGCAGAAAAAGCAAGCTGAAGAAATCGACAAAAAAAGTTAGAAGCACTGTCGTAACAGAACACTCCTAACTCTATTTTTAATCATCTTTTCTATAAATCTATCTACAAGGCTCCCACAATAGCATGGGGTTGGTAGCACTCATCCAAGTATGCCATCTCTTCTTCTGTCAAGTAGACATCAAAGGCCCCCATAAAATCGTCCAAATATTTTTCTTTAGTCACACCAACAATAGGTGAATGAATGCCTTTTTGCCATAACCACGCTAGGGCGATTTGCGCTCTGGAAACAGCCTTTTTACCTGCTAGCTCTGCCACTCGCTCTACAATAACACGGTCTTGATCTTCGGTAGCATCGTATTTGGCATGTGCAATTTGATCTGTTTTACTCCGCGCTGTATCTGCTGTCCAATCTCGAACAACACGTCCAGCCGCCAAAGGACTATAAGGCACCAAGGCAACCCCATAATCGTTGCAGAATGGAATCATCTCACGTTCATCTTCGCGGTAAAGCATGTTGTAATGGTTCTGCATAACTGAGAAGGTTGTCCAACCATTCTTTTCAGCCACATATTGTGCCTTTTGAAATTGCCAAGCATACATAGCTGAAGCACCGAGATAATGAACCTTACCAGCACGCACCAAATCATTCAAAGCGGCCATGGTTTCTTCAATCGGCGTATGGTAATCCCAACGGTGAATGTATAAGATATCAATATAATCGGTTCCCAAACGTTTTAAACTGGCTTCTACTTGATTAAAAATAGCCTTGCGTGACAAACCTTTGGTATTTGGGCTGTCAGAATGGCCGTCACCGAAAAAGAGTTTGGTAGCAATAATCACCTCATCACGCTTAGCAAAGTCAGCCAAAGCACGACCTAGATATTCTTCACTAGTCCCTTGGGCATAGGTATTAGCGGTGTCGAAAAAATTGATTCCCATGTCCAACGCTTTTTTGATAATATGACGACTATCTGCTTCATTAAGTAACCAACCAGAATGAAAACCTACGCTTGCATCTCCGAAACTCATACAACCCAAACATAATTTTGACACTTCAAGGCCTGTATTTCCCAATCTTGTGTATTCCATCATTGCCCTCCATTTATCTAACCTGAACTTATTATACACCCTAGAGTGAACTCCAAGTCAAGCGTTTTCATGATGAAACTAATAAGAATCGGATGACATCCAATGCTTAAAGCATATACCAGACGATAGCTATGTATTGCAAGGCTGAAGCTAGAAGGATAAAGAGGTGCCAAATCATATGAAAATAAGGTTTTTTCTTAGCGTAAAAGAAAGCACCGACTGTATATGATAAGCCCCCTGCTAGCATGAGCAGGCCAAAAACAAGATTAGTTTTTTGAATAATGGCTGGGAGAATAAAAACAACCAGCCAGCCCATAAAGAGATAAAGAGAAAGACTAAAACTTTCATTAATATTCTTAGCAAAAATTTTATAAAGAATCCCAAAAACAGTGGCTCCCCACTGTAAAACGATAATGGTAATACCCAGCCAACCACCAACCAAGGATAGGGCTACTGGCGTGTAAGAACCCGCAATAGCAATGTAAATCATACTATGGTCGACAATTCGCAGGATATATTTCTGTGGTGTTCCATAAGTCATTGAATGATAAACCGTCGATGACAAAAACATCAAGAAAAGGCTGATAACAAAAATAGACATCCCCACTGCTGCTGTCATATCATAAAGCTGGAAAGCTCTAATAGCAGTAACGGGTAAAAGACCTAGCATAATGGCTGATCCCACCCCATGTGTTGTTGCATTGGCAATTTCTTCTCCAAACGATAGCGGATGATTTAATTTAAAGGTTTGATTCACTATTTTTTCCTCCCAGTTCAATCGTTAACAAGCGAGCCTTATAATAAGACTTTACAGCCAAACAAGCGTAAGCAATAACCTCTGGCACTTCTGCTTCTTCATTCATACAAGTGGCAAACCAATTGTATAAATCTTCCGAGCTATAATCCTGTTCCAGAACGCTTAGCGTCTCACCAATCTCTTGCAAGCTAAAAACATTTTTCAAAAACGCAATAGCAATTAAACGAGCTATCTGATGACGTTGGTATTTTTTCTTAAACGGCTTTTCTAAATGACCATGCTTGACATAATTGTTTACCATAGAAGATGTAATCCCTTTAGCATCCCTGTCAACACCTGTCTGGCTAACCTTGTTAACATAGTAAAGGACTTGGTCTAAATAGAGGTCCAATTCTGGTAACTCTTTCCATAGTGGTATTTTCTCTAATTTTATTTCTTCAAAAATATCATATCTAGTTTTCATAACCAGATTATATCATTTATATAATTTAAAACAAGAAAAAACCTTGCCCAGAGACAAGATTTCGAGGTTATTTTAAAGTGGCTAAGGCAGCCTCATAAGTTTGCTCTAGTAACATGGTAATAGTCATAGGACCAACACCACCAGGAACTGGCGTTATCAAATCAGCTATTGATTTAACTGCTTCAAAATCGACATCCCCCGATAGTTTCCCATTCTCATCGCGATTCATGCCCACATCAATCACGACTGCGCCTGGTTTGACATAATCAGCTGTGATAAATTTTGAGCGCCCAATAGCAACCACCAAAATATCTGCTGTCTTGGTAATGTCAGCCAAATGTTTCGTTCTAGAATGTGTCGAGGTTACGGTAGCATCAGCTTCTAAGAGAAGAGCAGCCATCGGTTTACCAACGATATTGGAACGACCAACAACGACCGCATTTTTTCCTTCTAAGTCAACACCATAAACTGCGAACATCTTCATGATACCAGCAGGTGTGCAAGGAATCATAGCTGGTTTTCCAGACCACAAACGTCCCGTATTAACATGATGAAAACCATCAACGTCCTTAGTCGGGTCAATTGCTAGGACAACTTTTTCCTCATCAATATGATCTGGCAGGGGTAACTGCACTAGAATCCCGTGAAAGCGATCATCACGATTGTACTGCTCAACCACAGCCAGAAGCTCTTCTTGAGAGATAGCTGCTGATAAACGAACCGTTTCACTGAAAAATCCAGCTTTTTTAGCAGACCGTTCTTTATTTCTAACATAAACCTGACTAGCAGGATTTTCTCCGACCAAAATAACCACCAAACCTGGAACAAGTCCCTCTTTCTCCTTTAAGTGAGCAACCTTTTCAGCCAATTCAGCCTGCATCTTTTGGGCCAAGCCCTTACCATCAATCAATCTTGCCATCCTACACTCCTATACTTTTTGACCATTATACCAAAAAGCTAGGCTGATACCTAGCATCTTTTTTATAATACTTTACTCAAGAAATGTTTCGTTCTTTCTTCCTGAGTATTTTCAAAGATTTGTTGAGGTGTGCCATCTTCTACGATAACACCACCATCCATGAAAATGACACGGTCAGCCACCTCACGCGCAAATCCCATTTCATGTGTCACAATAACCATGGTCATCCCAGACTTCGCCAAGTCTTGCATAACGACCAAAACCTCTCCTACCATTTCGGGATCAAGAGCTGATGTTGGTTCATCAAAAAGCAAAACATCTGGATCCATAGCCAATCCACGCGCTATGGCAATACGTTGCTGTTGCCCACCAGATAAACTGGACGAGTAGGCATCTGCTTTATCACGAAGACCAACTTTATCTAGAAGTTCAAAAGCTTTTCTTTCTGCTTCACTCTTTGATAAACCTTTTGTTTTTATTGGCGATAAAGTGATGTTCTCCAAAATACTCATATTTGGAAAAAGGTTAAATTGTTGAAAAACCATTCCCATTTTCTCACGCATCTTGAAAACATCATTCTTTTTATCAGTAATATCCACACCTTCAAAAGTAACACTACCTTTCGTTGGTATTTCTAGTAAATTCATGGTTCTAAGGAATGTTGATTTTCCTGATCCAGAAGGACCAATGATAACCACAACTTCTCCCTTATGAATTTCAAGATTGATCCCTTTTAACACTTCATTTTGGCCAAAGTGTTTATGCAAATTCTCGATTGAAATTAATGTCTCTATCATTATAATGTTCCTCCATTACCCATTCGTTTTTCAAGGATTTGCAATAATCTAGACATTGCCGTTGTGATCATTAAATAGTAGAACGCTGCAAACAAGAGTGGTTCAACAGGAATATAGGTCGCTGTTACGACAGATTGGGCACCATTCCAAAGTTCCATTACCCCAATGGTTTGTAACAGTGAGCTGTCCTTGATGATGGTAATAAACTCATTCCCCAAAGCCGGCAAGATATTTTTGATCGCTTGAGGCAGAATAACATAACGCATAGCATTTTTAGGCTTAATACCAAGTGAATAGGCTGCTTCCAGCTGACCCTTTGGAACAGACTCAATACCGGCACGAACGGACTCCGAAATATAGGCACCACTATTCAATGAAATAATAATAATACCAGGCAAAAGACGGCTAAAATCCATATCTAAGACACCAAAACCAACCGTCGGCGCCCCACTAAAATGCATCCAGGCAAATGCAATCATGATTTGGACTACCATAGGAGTCCCCCGAAAGACCCAAACATAAAAACTGGCTATCCAAGCTAAAGGCTTAAAGGAACTCCTTTTTGAGAACGCCACTAAGATACCAATAATGGTTCCCAAAAAAACAACACAGGCAGAAATCATAATGGTGACGATAACGCCGTAATTAAAATAAGCCCAATACTTGGGAAGGAAAGAAAAATCCATAACGAACTCCTATTTACTAAAAGATAAGAACCATCATAGCATAGATAAACTAAAAACACAATGTTTTTTGGTATTTTTATACAATAAAGCATCCTTTTTTGTATAAACAAAGCTAAAATCTATTGAAATATTCACATCAGATCATAGCCTTTCTAACACCTGAGTTTTTACATGAGCTACCAGCGATGCCTCTAATATCACAGGCTCCCAACACTCGTATCACCATCTTTAAAGGCAAAATAAAAATGAGTCCGACACTATGTCCCAGACTCATTTCTACTACCTTAATAAAGCAAATCATAGATTTCCATTGCAATCAAATCAATGCTATCAAACGAATACGACTCCTTAGCTTCAACATCGCGCAAAGTGAAGACTGGTCCGTTTTCTGGATCGTTATTGAATGATACTTCTGCAACAACAACTCCTTCTCGCTCAAAATTACGTTTTAAATTACCGCCATCTGTGGCCATAAGCTCAAGACGATTGATGATTCTCACTAAATGTGATTCCATATCTTACTCCTCTATTTCTATTAATTTCTCTTATTTTACCACAAAAAGCTTTCAAAGTAACACTAAATCAACTATTTTCCTGATATTAAAAGTTTAAAAAAACGCATTAGCACTCCCTTAGTTAGACTGCCAATTTTTTGAACTTTTTACTTGCAATGCAGAACTATCGTGCTATAATAAAGTCAGATAAAGTTTGACTATATTTGACCAAAATCAATTTGGTTTGGTAAAAGTCCTATATCTATTGAAACATTTCACTTTTAAAAATCTCTCAAAAAGCGAGGTATATCTATGCTTTGTCAAAATTGTCAATTAAACGAATCAACTATCCATTTATACACTAATGTTAATGGAAGACAAAAACAAGTTGATCTTTGCCAAAACTGTTATCAAATCATGAAAACAGATCCTAAAAACAGTCTTTTGTCAAACTTAGGCCAAGGTCAAGAAAGAGCGTCATCATCTATGAACCCATTTTTCGATGATTTCTTTGGTGATCTCAATAACTTCCGCGCCTTCAGCGGTGATTTACCAAACAGTCCTAAAACACAAGCAGGTGGTCAAGGTGGCAACAACGGTCCAGGAAACCGTCATCCAAATGGTCCCCAAGGACCTACTCAACAAAAGAACCAAGGTCTCCTAGACGAATTCGGTATCAATATCACTGAAATCGCTCGTCAGGGTGACATTGATCCTGTTATTGGCCGTGATGATGAAATTCTTCGTGTCATTGAAATTCTAAACCGCCGTACTAAGAACAATCCTGTTCTTATCGGTGAACCTGGGGTTGGTAAAACAGCTGTTGTGGAAGGCCTAGCACAAAAAATTGTCGATGCTGATGTTCCACAAAAACTCCAAGGCAAGCAAGTCATTCGTCTAGATGTTGTCAGCCTTGTTCAGGGAACCGGTATCCGTGGTCAATTTGAAGAGCGTATGCAAAAACTCATGGAAGAAATTCGTAATCGCCAAGACGTGATTCTCTTTATCGATGAAATCCATGAAATTGTTGGTGCTGGTAGTGCTGGCGATGGCAATATGGACGCTGGTAATATCTTAAAACCTGCTCTCGCACGTGGCGAGCTCCAATTAGTTGGTGCAACAACTCTTAATGAGTATCGTATTATTGAAAAAGACGCTGCTTTGGAACGTCGTATGCAACCGGTTAAAGTCGATGAGCCAAGTGTTGAAGAAACCATCACTATCTTAAAGGGAATTCAACCAAAATACGAAGATTACCATCATGTCAAATACAGCTCTGATGCTATCGAAGCAGCAGCCATTCTCTCCAATCGTTACATTCAAGATCGCTTCCTTCCCGATAAGGCTATTGACCTTCTTGACGAATCCGGTTCTAAGATGAATTTAACCTTGAATTTTGTTGATCCGCAAGAAATCGATCAGCGACTAGTTGAAGCTGAGAATCTCAAAGCTCAAGCAACACGTGATGAAGACTACGAACGTGCCGCTTACTATCGTGATCAAATCGCTAAGTACAAAGAAATGCAAGCTCAAAAAATAGACGATCAAGATACCCCTATTATTACGGAAAAAAATATCGAAGCTATTATTGAGCAAAAAACTAATATCCCCGTTGGCGATCTTAAAGAAAAAGAACAAAGTCAATTGGTTCATTTGGCGGATGATCTTAAATCACATGTCATTGGTCAAGACGATGCTGTCGATAAAATCGCAAAAGCTATCCGTCGTAACCGGGTCGGTCTTGGCTCCCCAAATCGTCCTATCGGTTCCTTCCTCTTTGTAGGACCAACTGGTGTTGGTAAAACAGAACTCTCTAAACAATTAGCTATTGAACTCTTTGGTTCAGCTGACAGCATGATCCGTTTCGACATGTCTGAATACATGGAAAAACACGCTGTTGCCAAACTTGTCGGTGCTCCTCCGGGATACGTTGGTTATGAAGAGGCTGGGCAATTAACTGAAAAAGTCCGCCGCAACCCATATTCACTCATCCTACTTGATGAAGTTGAAAAAGCGCATCCAGATGTCATGCACATGTTCCTCCAAGTACTTGATGATGGTCGCTTGACTGATGGCCAAGGTCGTACGGTCAGCTTCAAAGACACCATCATTATCATGACTTCTAATGCCGGTACTGGCAAAGTTGAAGCTTCTGTTGGTTTCGGTGCTGCCCGTGAAGGTCGTACCAATTCTGTCCTTAACCAACTTGGTGATTTCTTTAGCCCAGAGTTTATGAACCGTTTTGACGGTATTATCGAATTCAAGGCCCTTGAAAAAGAAAACCTTCTAACGATTGTTAACCTTATGCTTGAAGATGTTAACGACCGTCTCGCTGTCAACGGCCTCCACCTCGAGGTAACCGATAAAGTTAAGGAAAAACTAGTTGACCTTGGCTATGATCCAAAAATGGGGGCTCGACCACTGCGCCGAACTATACAAGACCATATCGAAGATGCTATCACAGATTTTTACCTTGAAAATCCTTCAGAAAAAAATCTCCGTGCTATCATGACTTCGAATGGACATATCGTCATCAAATCAAACACAAAAGCTGAAGCTGTTATTGAAGAAAGCTAGAAAAAAGGTTGTGTCAATCATGAGATTGACACAACCTTTTTGCATTATCGGAGGTTCCAGTAAGCCTGAAAATCCTTAACAATTGATGTTCTAAAATAAAGACAATAAACAACCAAGATCGAGAGAACAGCCGCCAACACATCAAAGGGTAATTTCATCATCGCATATTGAAGATTGGCATAAAGAAAAGCTCTACCTAGTCCATAACCAATAATATCAACCATTGCCCCTAGAGACATCGCCAACAAAACGCGCTTTTTGGTAGCCTTCGTCTCCTTTGGCCCAACAACAACTGATATGACAGCTACTTGTAAACTATGCGTTACAAGCGTGACAAACATGGGTGTCGGATAAAAGAAGAAATCTCCTAAAAACGAACCAATCCCCGCAACCACCATCGCTTCCAGAGGTGGAAATAAGAGCCCTACTAAAAAAATAACAATACCATTGATATAAAAATGTCCTCCCGGTACAGGAATCGATAAGAAACGAGCACTCAAAATAATGGTCACCGCCATAAAAAGAGCTGAAATTGTGACTTGTCTTGCTGACATAACCAACCTCTCCAAGCTTTAACTGTTGTCATCATTTATACCAATATTCTCAGGAAATGTCAAAATTTTGGGAAACTTTTCTAGTTTATTAGGTTAATTTTTAGTATAATAAGAGAAAAAACTATCGAGGAAAACTATGGTAAATCCTACATTCGGCCACAAAGAAGACAATGTTGTCTATCAAAATCGTTATGGCGTTTATGCTGTTATCCCAAATAAAGAGCAGGATAAAATGATTCTGGTTCAAGCACCAAATGGAGCCTGGTTTCTCCCCGGTGGAGAAATAGAAGGAAACGAAGACCATTTTCAAGCGCTCGAACGTGAACTGATCGAAGAACTTGGTTTTAAGGCACAACTTGGAGACTATTTTGGACAAGCTGACGAGTATTTCTACTCTAGCCATCGCGATACACATTTTTACAATCCTGCCTATATCTACGAAGTCACTTCCTTTGAAGAGTTAGGAAATCCTTTGGAAGATTTTAATAAGCTGGCTTGGTTCCCTATCCATGAAGCTAAGGCTAAATTAAAACGTGGTAGTCACAAATGGGGCATTGAAATGTGGGAAAAAAAACATATTAAATAATTTTTTCAGGTTAATAAGTGTTATAATATAAACAGAAAAAGTTTTATTGGAGGATAAACATGAGACTTATCAATGTGACAAGCAGCCACCCTACACTCGTTAAAAACCAACTCCGAAACACTGATGCAACTTTAGTCGAAGTCTACTCTGCAGGTAACACTGACGTTATCTTTTCGCAAGCACCAAAACACTATGAAATCCTCATTTCAAACAAATACCGTGCTATCAAAGATTCTGAATTAGAAGCTATCCGAGAATTCTTCCTTAAACGCAAAATAGATAAAACTATTGTTTTGAAAGAACAATTGAGAACATCACACACTGAAAATCTCATTAATATCTCTATTCCAACAACTGTTTAACAAGCTACCACCATGGCTTGTTTTTTTATAAAAAATGACACAAACGACAAAAAATTGAGATTTAGATCCATAATGCCATTATCATGTGCTTACTAAAAACCCCTAAGCGTCATGGTTTGAACACTGAGAAATGCGTCACTCATCTTCCAACACCCTCCCCCCCTCCAGATCCTCGTCAACAAGGAGCTTATTTACCATGATTAGACATTGTCCTAGGACAACCCTTGTCATTTATCAAGTATATCAATGTTTTGGGTAAGCCATCTTTTTTGGACAGTAGTCAATGATTGGCTATTGTTTTTGTTTAGACTATATTATAAATGACCATCAAAAGCAGACTAGGGGATGTTGATACAGATAGAACTGAAGGTTATCAAATCAAGTCAACAACGTCCGCTTTTTGATCGTCATTGAGTATTAGCTTCAAAATGATATTAAAAACAAGAACCTTATTGGGATAATTTTTGATAAGAATATCTAGTTGAATGAATTAACTTTGAGACAAAGAACTGAGATACGGGCAGCACTTGAGTAGGGTAAGACGAAAGCAATGATGTACCAACCTTAATTCAAAATACTATACATAAAGCTAATCGTATATCGCTTAGTTAAAGTCATTTGCTATTGCTTTTTTACTTATCACATAGAAGTCTACAATGTGATAAGTATTAGTCTGACTCGCCGAAGCCATACTATGCATACTGTGAATACGCTTGAACGTAAGACGCCAGTACTTTAATCTAAAAGAAAAAATAATGAGCACTCTCTCCCATCAGAGATTTCCTCACTACTAATCTTAGTATGTTTTTAATATACTTCATTATTAAATGATTATCGATTTTGGCATTTTCATCTACCCACTACGGTTACTAAGGAACCAATCATTGTTTTAGAAAGCCTCGATAGCATGTTTCTATTCATAGATCTACGGACTTCGACATTCTGGCTCTATAATTTCTGTAGTGGGTAAATTCTCCTCGGAGATTATGGAGTCTTTTTGAATATAGCAAAAAAGTCCCATATGACTTATAATGAAGAGCAACCGAACCACTCATTAGAAAGACTCATATGGAACAATTAGATTATATCAAAGAGTCGCTTGACATTAAAGACCCTAACATCACTTTTGAAAAGACATTTGACAAGTTCTTCACTCACAGAGAGTATCATGCCAAGTTAGATTATGATCCCCCTCAATGCTCTGTTTGTCAAGGAAAAATGACAAAGTACGATTTCCAAAAGCCTTGCAAAATTCCCTATCTGGAAATGGCGGGTTGTAAAGTACTGATTCGTCTCAAAAAGCGTCGCTTCAAATGTCAAGCGTGTGGGAAAATGGCTGTTGCTAAGACCTCTCTGGTCAGAGAAAATCACCAGATTCCCAACATCATTAACCACAAAATCACCGACAAACTCATGAGTCGTGAGGCAATGACAAAAATCTCTGAAGACCTGTCTGTCTCTGTGTCAACCGTCTATCGGCAGCTCAACCGCTTTGAGTGCAAGACCGATTTAACCTGGTTACCCGAGAACATGTCCTGGGATGAGTATGCTTTTAAGAAGGGAAAGATGAGCTTTATTGCCCAAGATTTCGATGCTAACAAGATTATCGCTATCCTTGATGGTCGGACGCAAGCTGTCATCAGAAATCATTTTTTGCGGTATTCTCACAAGGTGCGCAGTCGTGTTAAAGTCATCACCATGGATATGTTTAGTCCCTACTATGACATCGCTAAGACACTGTTTCCTAAGGCGAAGATTGTTCTCGATAGGTTCCACATTATTCAACATTTATCTCGCGCTATGAACCGTCTCCGTATCCAAATCATGAACCAATTTGAGCGTCAATCTCACGAATATAAGGCCTTGAAACGTTACTGGAAACTCATCCAACAAGATAGTCGTAACCTAAACGATAAACGGTTTTATCGTCCAACTTTTCGCATGCACTTGACCAATCAAGAGATTGTGCAACGTCTTTTGAGCTACTCTGATGAGCTACGTCACCACTATGAACTCTTTCAATGCCTTCTCTTTCATTTCCAAGAAAAGCAGGAGAAACACTTCTTTGAACTCATTTCTGATACCATCAAACAAGTCCATCCCATCTTCAAGACCGTCTTATCAACCTTTCTAAAAGACAAGGAAAAGATTATCAACGCCCTGAAACTACCTTATTCCAATGCCAAACTAGAGGCGACCAACAACCTTATTAAAGTCATTAAGCGAAATGCTTTTGGCTTTAGGAACTTCGAAAACTTCAAAAAACGGATTTATCTTGCTTTGAATACAACAAAAGAGAAGACCAAACTGGTCCTCTCTCGGTGTTAACTATAAGTCAACCCACTACAGTTGACAAAGAGCCGACATTCTCTTTCTCTCTCGCTAGTCAGGCGTAGAAGTCGCTTGCAATGCACCCAATAGTGATTCCCACAAAGGGACTTGCTCTTCAAATATGTGATCTGCCCATCATACGACAAAACGAGAAGACCAAATGGTCTTCTCGTTTGCTTTTTTGAGAAAGAATCATTTCACCACATATAGTAGCGGACCTAAGCTTTCATACCCAGTTATCATTGTCAGATGTTCTAAACTGATTTCCTTGATATTAAGCTTTAACTTCGAATCCTTCTGCTACTGCTTCTGGGAAGTTTTCTTCGATGACTTTTGCGCTAGCATCACAGACCATCACTCCGTATGGACGCATACGAGTTGTTGGATCAATCCGACGAGAACGCTCACAAACTTCTCCTTCTGCACGCTCTACACTGAAAGCAACACCATCAAAAGCCACAGCATCCACTGGCTTATCAGCTTCATCAGCAATCGTCAATTGTGAGACAATCAATAAAAGAGCGATATCGCTATCCAGTGAATCTAGTAAGTTTCTCACTTCTTTGCTGGCGTAAACTGTCATATGAGCTTCTAGTGATTTCCCAATAACTTTAGCATTGCGTGCTTCTTCAAGCGCTTTTTGAGCATGAGCGCGGAATTCCATGAAGGCATCCCACTCTTCTAAAATAGCTTCTTGCCCTTCGAATGCTTGAGCCACAGGCATCTCTGATAGTTGAACGAAGTCTTCTTCTTCATGTTCAAGGTATGACCAGATTTCTTCAGCCGTATGAGGCAAGATTGGGGTCAATAACTTAGTGATTTTTACCAAGATATCATAGAAAACAGTTTGCATTCGACGACGTTCTGGGCTATTCGCAGCTTCAATGTATACCACATCTTTAGCAAAATCAAGATAAAAGGCAGATAAATCAATAGTCACAAAGTTAACAACTGCTTTATAGATAGCCATGAAATCATAATTGTCGTAAGCTTTGTTAATTGTCTCAACAAGTTTGTTAAATTTGATGGTCATGTATTTATCGACTGCACCTAAATCTTGATAAGCAACCGCATCTGTAGAAGGATTGTAATCATGTGTATTAGCGAGTAAGAAACGAAGCGTATTACGGATTTTACGGTAAGTCTCAGAAACTTGACCTAAAATGTCCATAGATACTCGAACATCATTATCAGTATCAACAGATGCTACCCAAAGACGGAGAATTTCAGCACCATATTGCTTAGCCACATCATTTGGTGAAATGATATTACCTTTTGATTTAGACATTTTCTCACCTTTACCATCTAGAACGAAACCTTGTGAAAGGATAGCTTTATATGGCGCATGTCCATTGACAGCTACAGAGGTGATCAATGACGAGTTAAACCAACCACGATATTGATCAGACCCTTCAAGATAAAGATCAGCAGGGTAAGAAAGATTCTCACGAGCATTCATAACACCATTCCATGATGAACCAGAGTCAAACCAAACATCCATGATGTCAGTTTCCTTAGTAAATTCACCATTTGGAGAACCTGGATGGGTAAAGCCTTCAGGAAGAAGGTCTTTAGCCTCACGTTGCCACCAAATAACAGAACCGTGTTCCGCAAACAAATCAGCAACATGGTCCGTAACTTCTTTAGTCATGATTGCTGTGCCATCTTCAGCATAGAAAATTGGAAGAGGGACACCCCATGAACGTTGACGAGAGATAACCCAATCGCCACGGTCACGAATCATATTGTAAAGACGAGTTTTTCCCCATGACGGATGGAAGGTTGTTTTCTCAATTTCATCAAGGATTTCTTGGCGGAATTTCGCTACTGAAGCAAACCATTGCGGCACTGCACGCCAGATGATTGGTTTTTTAGTGCGCCAATCAAATGGATAGGAGTGACTAATAACTTCTTTAGCAAGTAGCAAATCACCTAATTTTTCCAGAACGGTTGGGACAACCTTATCATAGAATTGTCCTTCAAAATCAGGCCCAGCAAGTTCATTCATAAGACCACGTTCGTTCACTGTCACATAAACTTCAAGGTCATATTTCGTCCCAACATTGTAGTCATCCTCACCAAATGATGGTGCGGTATGGACGATACCTGTACCAGAATCTGTTGTTACATGATCACCTAGGATAACTAATTCTTCGACAGCTTCATCCCATGGGTGTTCAGTGACAATATACTCTAAATCAGAACCTTTATGGCGCTCAAGAACCTCAAATGATTCCCATTCAAATTTTGCAGCAAGTGTATCAACAAGAGCTTCTGCTACGACAAATTTACGCTCATCATTTGGCGTTTTAACCAATAGGTAATCTAAATCAGCACCAACGGTCAATCCGCGTGAAGCTGTAATGGTAAATGGGGTAGTTGTCCACACCACGATATAAGTATTTGTGTCAAGGATACCCTTACCATCTTTTACTTTATTGGCATAGTAGAGTGATGTCGACTCAATATCATGATATTCAATTTCTGCTTCAGCCAGAGCAGATTCAGAAGACCAAGACCAGTAAACAGGCTTAGCACCACGGTAGATATATCCCTTATCAGCCATCGCGCCAAAAACCCGGATTTGATCTGCTTCAAATTGAGGATCAAGCGTGATATAAGGATTTTCCCAATCGGCAGAAACGCCGAGACGTTTAAAGTCTTCACGTTGCTTATCAACTTGAGACAGAGCATACTGGCGACACATTTCTAGGTATTCAGCCAGATCCATTTCTTTACGCTTAACACCTTGCTTGGCTAATACTTGCTCAATTGGAAGGCCATGCGTATCCCAACCTGGTACATATGGTGCTGAAAAACCAGACATTGATTTTGAACGAACAATGATATCTTTTGAAATTTTGTTCAGAGCATGTCCAACATGAATATTACCATTGGCATAGGGAGGACCATCGTGAAGGTGGAATGACGGTTTTCCTTCATTCAATTCTTGACGTTTTTGATAAATGGCTGCCTCTTGCCAAGCTGCTTGCCATTGTGGTTCTTTATTGGGAAGACCAGCACGCATCGGGAATGCTGTTTTACCGAGATTCAATGTATCTTTTAATTTCATATAAAACTCCTTAAAAATAAAAGCTTTCATCCAAAAAGGACGAAAGCTCGTGGTACCACCTTAATTCAGAAAATACCATTTCAAACCAAATGTTAAAGCGTAAGGCTCACTAAAAATGGTGATATTTTCCCTCTTGAGCCGATAAGGGAGCTCACCCCTCCTAACTTACTGACTTCAGCTAGAAAGATCGAAAATGATAATTTTTTAAGCAGTGATGACAGGACTCACACCCTCTCCTGTTCGCTTAGCATATACTTAAAAAATCGTGTTTTTCTTAATCTTCGAAATTCAATTTAAAAGTTTGTGTTTCATTTAAGCTTGCTTCTGACTCATCGCTAGCGTATGTTGAATGACCAGAATATGACTCGGACTCAAAGAATTCTGGTTCCGTTTCAAAACTTAAAGATTCTTCTTCAGCTAAGTCTGATTCAAAATTAAAACCTTCAGAAGAACTTGTCTCAAATAAAAGATCATCTGTCAATAAAGGATCTTGACCTGCAATGGTTTCTTCCAATTGACGATTGCTTTCTTCAACACGACGCTGTAATTCTGCCATTTCTTCAGGCGAGAATTGACGAGTTGCATCGATAGTTGCCGCATCAGCTACTTGAGGCGCTTCATGATTAGCATCAAGCACTGACTCGACAACTTCCCTAAAGGCAACATCTGAATTTTGAATATAGGAAGCAGTAGGTTGTAATAATTCATCCCATTCAGGTGAATTTACTAATGCTAAATGGCTTTCAACAGATGACAATAGACGTTGATGGAAGACACGAGTTTGACGTTTCAAATCTTCTGTCTCAATAGCAACGCGTTTAGCCTCATCAGCGGCGTCACGAAGCATGTCGCTCGCTTTTTGTTTGGATTCTTCTAAAAGAAGTGTCGCTTGATTGTTAGCGTGTGTCAAAATGTTATCAGACTCTGTACGAGCAGATGCTTTTACTTTATCAGCAGTTTCTTGGGCCAAGATAACTGACTGACTCAATGATTCTTTCATTTCGTCAAAGTAAGCTAACTTTTCTTCAAGCATTTTGATTTTTGCTTCTTGCTCGCGATTTTCACGGGTTAGTTTTTCATAGTCATCAACAACGATGTCTAAGAATTCATTAACTTCTTCTTCGCTATATCCGCGGAATTTTAGTTTAAACGTTTTATCTTTAATATCAAGTGCTGTAATAGCCATTACAACCTCCCCTATTTCTGTCTAATTTTTTTGACGACTAATTTATGTTTTCCTTTCGATGTTACACCATTGTCTGAAATGATACGGCACCTGCCATATCCTCGAACACTGAGTAAATCATCAACCAGTACTATTTCAGTCGTTCTCGTCGTTAATTTATGGTTAACTTTTACTTTCTGGGACTGAATCAGCTTTTGGCTGGTTTGTCTCGGTAATTGATGAACTGCTGCAATTACTTTATCCAATCTTAAACTCGCGACAAGATAAAGCTGCTCTTGGCCTTCTTCAAGATATTCGAGCTTCTGACTAAAGTCAACTTCTTGAAGTTTAACAGGGACCTTAGCAATCTTGCTAACATTTGTTTCAAAATAAGTAACCATTGATTTTTCAAGAAATATTTGTGCATCATCACCATTAACTAAAATATCACCGAAAATGGAACGTTTAATGCCTAATTGATTAATCAATGTACCCATAATTTGCGAATGGTTGAGGCGATTAAACTTTTTAGCATATTGGATGTTGAGCAGGCTTATTTCAAAATCATCGACATTTAGTTGATAATAATCTGGAGCAATAATGACCCTATGATACTCCTCGGTAAGAATATCACGACTTGAGTAAAATGTCAAAGTTGTTTGAGAAACCAGCTCATTAACAATGACTTCTTGTCTAGGATCAAGAAAATCTGTTAAATACATGCTGTAAGTATTCTCAACAGAATGAATTATATCTTGAACTTTATCTATAAAGGCATGTTCACTAACATCGTAATGTTGATATAAGTGTTTCGATGGTTTTTCCATTAGAATAATAGTAAGTATGAAAAGAGTCTAAGTAATAACTGAAGTACCAAGAAAACGGCAACAATGGTAAAATCGATTCCACCGAATTGAAGTCTTAAGCGTCGAAACGGAGCCAAGGTTGGCTCAACAATTGCAACTAAAACTTGTCCTAGCTTAGTTTGATAGGCTCCTGGAAACCAAGAGAGTAAAGCATAGATTACTAAAAGTGTCGAATAAACTCGTACGAGTCTAACTAGTATTATATAAACTAAAAACATATTAACGTCGTTTCATATCGTAGTCAAAATTAACCTCTTGACCAGCATTTGGAATTGTCATTTCTTCAATGTCAACAATAACAAATTGTGGTGTCAATAAATACATTGAAGAACCTACTTTTTGAAGATTACCTGATAACACACGGCTAGCTCCATCAACAAAGTCTAAGCAACGGCGTGCTTGGGCTTCTAGCATGTATTGAAAGTCAATCAAAACGCATTCATTACCGGCTAGCAAATCAACAATTTCTGTTGCATCTTCGTATTTACGTGGGTATTTTAAGGCAATAGTTGGTTGGGATGAATTACTCATTTGCTCTTTTCTATATTGTTGTGCGGGAGCAACACCGTCGCGATGCGCTTGTTCTGATGGGACAGAATTCACCTGTCTTTGACCGCGCTTTTGTGTTTGCCCTTGCATCGAAGCTGCTGATTGATTAGCTGCCTGCGATGGTCGTTCTTGTGATACATTACTCGTTTGTGCGGATAAACCTCGTTTTTGTTCTTGTTGAGGCAATGCTTGCTCAAACTCTTCTACATCACTAACTTCATCTGTAGCAAAGTATAAAGTTATTTTTTCAATCGTATCTTTAAAAAATGCCATATGTCTCTCCTATTGAAAGAAAGCTGTACCAATTCGAACAAATGTTGCACCATGTTTGATAGCGATGAGATAGTCACCACTCATTCCCATGCTCAAGTCTGTCATCGGCATATTCTTTATATTTTTAGCTTTAATATCTTCTTTTAATTGGTAAGTTTCTTCAAACAAAATGTCTAATTCCGCCTGACTCGCTTTTAGCGGAGCCATTGTCATCAATCCAACGAGATTAATATTAGGTAACTCTGCTAATTCCAGTAAGGCTTGTTCGATCTCACTCTTTAGAAAACCATGCTTACTAGGTTCTTCTGATAAATTAACCTGAAGGAAACAATTGATCGGATGATCTGCTCGCTTATTAATCTCCTTAGCCAATTTTACTGAATCCAAGGCGTGAAAATAATCCACTAGATTAATCACATCTTTAACTTTTCGGCGTTGAAGGCTACCAATTAAATGCCAAGTAACTGACTGATCTGCCAACGCATGGTATTTATCCAAAAATTTGTCAACACGGTTCTCACCAATATGTCTAACACCCGTGTCAACCAACTGATGAGCTACTTCTGCTTCGACATATTTTGTTACTGCAATAACATTAACTTCCTGAGTGTTATTGGAAGACTCAATGGCATCTGCTACACTGCTGAAAATCTTTGTTTTATTGTTTGCTAAATCCATCGCATTTTATCGGTTTTTAAAGAATGGCGGTGTATCCAATTCATCATCTTCTTCAGAAGCACCTGAGAAGGTTGACATATTTAGTTTGCCATCAAGCTCACCTTCTGTTGGGCGAGCGATGTTATCACGACGAAGGTCCCAGTTGCCAAAAGCAGAATTTTGGTTAGGTTGATTAAAATCAGTTTGAGATGTTCGTGGAGAAGACGGCATGTCAACATTTTGTGCCATATCAAAGTTCATTTGACGACGATCAAACGATGGAGCTGGTTCTTCAGCACGTTGATTATCATATTGAGAGGATGCTGACTGTGCTGACGTTTGATTATTAAACGTACGTGGTGTTGAGCGCATTCCTGTCACTTGTTCTGTACGATCTTGGCGAACACCCGTTGCAACAACCGTTACACGAATTTCATCTTTAAGCGTATCATCAATAGAGGTACCAAGCCAAATATTAACACCGTTACCAGCTGCTTGCCCAACAATTTCTGACGCTTCTTCAGCTTCAGTAAGAGTCATATCAAGGCCACCTGTCACGTTAACAATAACATCTTCTGCACCATCGATTGTGGTTTCAAGTAATGGTGAGTAGATTGCTTTACGAGCTGCCTCAACAATACGCTCTTCACCTGAACCAATACCGATCCCCATGAGGGCATTTCCTTTATTGGCCATAACTGTTTTCACATCAGCAAAGTCAAGGTTAATCAGACCTGGACTTGTAATCAAGTCGGTAATCCCTTGCACACCTTGGCGAAGGACATTGTCAGCCTCACTAAGTGCTTCAAGAAGTGGCGTTTTCTTATCAACAATTTCAAGCAAGTTGTTGTTTGAAATAATAAGAAGGGTGTCTACCTGCTCACGCAATTCTTGAATACCTTCAATCGCAAAGTTTCCACGTTTGTTTCCTTCAAAACCGAAAGGACGAGTGACTACTGCAACGGTCAAAGCACCTAAACTTTTTGCAATACGTGCAATGACAGGTGCTGCACCAGTACCTGATCCACCACCCATTCCGGCAGTTATAAAGACCATATCTGCTCCAGTAAGTGCTTCTGTAAGAACTTCTTCACTTTCCTCAGCGGCTTTGCGTCCAACTTCAGGCTGTCCTCCAGCACCAAGTCCACGTGTTAATTTTGGACCCAACTGGATAACAGTCTCCGCTTTAGATGAGCTTAGTGCTTGAATATCAGTATTTGCTGCAATAAATTCTACGCCAGCAAGTCCTTCATCAATCATACGGTTGATGGCATTGCCTCCGCCGCCACCGACTCCGATAACTTTGATGATGGCACCTTGCATAGACGCTGTATCAAATGAAAATGGCATTTTAATTCCTCACTTTTTTTAATCAAACATACTGCCGAAGATTCCTCGAACTCTATCTCCAATATTTTGTTTAGGTTCGCGTGGCTTAGGCGCTTCTTGGATGTTCTCATCTTGATCAAAATGATCTGGTTCATTCAACGAAAAATCATTTTGAATAGGTTGTTGTATTTGTTTTGGTATCGTATCATTTGGACCAATATCAATAGGTTTACGGCGAAGGATTTCTTCTCCCGTAACTGCTAACTGAGCGATAATATCGACATCAGTTAACGTGCCAACGTACTCAACCAAACCAATGACATTCGCAAACATCGGGTTACGGATACCAACTTGATGTGGCACAAAAAGTTTTACTTTAGTTCCAAACACTTCTTGTGCTATCTCAACGACACCAGGAAGAATTGCGCCACCTCCAACGATGACAATTCCACCAGGAAGTTCAAGCAAGCGACCACGTTCCAAATCTTGCTTTACCCGCTCTAAGACATGCTTTATGCGAGCTGAGATAATCTCTGCAAGATATTTTTCGGTAACATCAACCGGTGTATCGCTTCCCACAACTTCAACTTGAACACTATCTGTTGCGCTTGCTTCTTTAACATTGGCATTACCAAAATTAAACTTCAAGGCTTCTGCAATTTGTAGCGACGTTTTTAAGACTTTTGAAATGTCTTTAGTGACGTATTCTCCACCCTCTGGATAGATGTTGGTGTATTGAAGTTCCTGAGCTCGCATTGAAGCAACAGTCGTTTGACCACCACCCATATCAATGACAGTCGCACCAAATTCGCGTTCTCCTTCATTAAGAACTGACTTGGTCATTGCCAATGGAGAAATGATGATATTTTCAACTGTAATGCCTGCACGCTCAACCGTTTTACGAAGATTATGCAAGATTGTGGTTGGACCTGTGTAAAGAAGGCCACGCATCTCAAGGCGAATCCCCATCATCCCACGCGGATCGCGGATGCCTTGGAAACTATCAACTATGAACTCCTCAGGAACTAAAGAAATCACCTCACGTTCTGGGGTGATGCTTTTAGTTAATGCCGATTTTACAACACTTTCAACATCTTCGTCTTTTATTTCTTTTGACTCGCTAGTAACAGGAATCATTCCTTGTGTAGGTTCAATTTGCAAAAGATTTGCTGGCAAACCAACATTTATTTTTTCGATTGAAATTCCTGATTTTTCTTCTGCTTGTTCAATTGCTAATTTAATTTCTTTTGCTGCTGCATCGATGTCAACGATAATACCATCTTTCACACCGGAGCTTTTAACATTGCTAACACCGATGACATTCATTTCACCATCAATGTATTCTGCAACGAGTACTTTAATCGAGCTAGTACCAATGTCTAAGCCCGTAAAAAAGCCGTTTCTTGCCATTACCCAACCTCTCATTCTTTCCATTACTTACTATTCTAAAAACCACACAAGGGCGGAATTATTCAAAGCATATTATATCATAAAAAAGCACAAAATGAATAGATTTTGTGCTTTTTGTTATAGAAATGTAAACAAGTAAAATCAGTTTTCAACCATTATTGCACCGCGGTTTCAGCTTCTTGTTCTGGAGCCTCTTCAACTTCTCGATTCTCAGATGGTGTTGGAGGATTTTCTTCAGCATTAGCATTCTCTGTTGGTGTCTCACTTGACGCTTGACTCGGCGCTTCTTCAGAGGTATCTGCCGTTTCATTTGTAACATAAATGCCAACTTCCATGTCAATAACACTTGGCACTTCTAGTTTAGTGCTTATTTGAGAATAGTAGGGCATGCGTTCTTTAATCTTAGAAAGTGGCACAATAACTGTATTGCCATCGTACATCGTTAACTTTACCAAATCATCTGTTGATTTGGAAGCTTCCTTTGAAACGGATTGAATATTTCGCCGAATTCTTTTAGACAAAGTATTTCTCGCCTCGATGAATTCTTTAACCTCTTTTTGAGTATCTAGATTAACATTCAAATACGTCGCTGGTAATTTTTGAACGTTTTCTTTGACTACTATACCACTTGATAAAATGGGGTAATAGGAATCCTTTTCCTGACGATATGCTATAATCCGATCTTCTGTGACCTTAATGTTAAAATGATTTGGCAATTCAAAGGTCATCTTAGCCCTCTTAACCCAAGGGTCTTTTTTTACAATCGCTTTTTCGATCTGGTGCCGGTTTACAAAGACACTGGTTAAATAATCATCTTTTCGAATACCAGAGGCTTTCATAATAGCAGCCGTATTCGTAAAGCGATGTCCAGAGACAGTGACATTTTTTGTTGTACTCAAGGGACTAATCATAAAGCTCGAGAACAATAGCACAATGATTCCTAACAAAACCACTGTGATGAAGCGATTAAGATGTGGATTTTTTTGTCTAACTTTTTTGGGTTTAGGTTCTTTTTTCTTCTTTTCTTTTCGTTTCTTGCGTTTTTTAGATTTGGGTTCTTGCTCTTTTTCCTCTGATTTATCCCCTAAAAATTGAGAACGCCTAAGCTCTTGGAGGCGCTTTTCAGCTTCTTCCTGCTCAGCTTTATCTTGCTCTTTTTTCTTTAAAAATTCTTGATTGCGTTTTTGCCACTCGGTTAAAACCGGCTCTTTTGTTTCAGAATCTTTAGTTGTTTCCTTATCTTTTGTCATCTTTTTATCCCTTTGCCTTCTTGATAGATTCTGTCAATTCATGATAGAAGGCTTGTTGAGATGTCAACTCTTGACTATTTTTCATAGCTTCTTCAAAGTTAGAAGCATGCTCCAGTAACTCTTGGATTTTCTGGTTTAAACTCTCCAAACTCAATTCTTCTTCTGCGAGCTGAAGGGCGTAACCTCTCTTTTGAAAATAAGCAGCATTTTCTAATTGATCGCCACGACTGGCTTCTTTTCCAAGTGGAATAATTAAATGCAATTTCTGAAGAGCTACTAGTTCAAATATCGTATTTGAGCCTCCTCGAGTAACGACTAAATCAGCTAAATTCATCAGTGGTTGGTATAAATCTGTAACGTAATCGACACGGTATACATTTTTGTCTAAGCTATTTAAGTCAGAATCTCCAGAGATATTGATGATATTGTAGTGTGTTGTTAATTCAGCTAAGTGCTCAGTGATAAAATCATTAAATACTTTGGCACCAGCTGATCCGCCAACAAAAAGAAGCGTCTTTTTAGAATCATCAAACTGCTCCTTGATATCTTCAACCATCTGATCATATTGAACCGAATAAGGTTCAACCTTAGTGATGGCACCAATATGTTCTGCTTTTGTTAAAGCAGCATCCTGTTCAAAAGTGGTATACATTTTTGTCGCAAACTTGTAAGCAATTTTATTTGCTAGCCCCATTGATAAATCAGATTCATGAATAAAAACAGGAACCCCTAGCAATTTAGCAGCAATAACTGGTGGCACAGAGACAAACCCACCTTTGGAAAAGAGGGCTTCTGGCCTTATTTTGACAATAGTAACGAGAGATTGTAGGACACCAAAGCCAACTTTAAAAACATCCCATAAGTTTTGCCAGGAGAAATAGCGTCTTAATTTTCCAGTTGCAATAGCATGAAATGTTACTTCCTCATCCAAACGTTGGATTTCCTCGTATTCAATCCCATGTTTGTCTCCAAGATAATGAATTTCCCATCCATCTTGGATTAATTTAGGAATCAACAATAAATTAAGCGTGACATGCCCCACTGTACCGCCACCTGTTAAAACAATTTTGTGTTTACTCATAAGTAGCCCCTTTCAAGGAGTCAACTGTTAACAAAAATTCATCTCCACGAACTTCAAAATTCTTATACATATCCCAGCTAGCATTAGCAGGGCTTAGCAATACAGTGTCACCAGCCTCAGCCAACTCGTAAGCTTTTCTTGTCGCATCGGCAACGTCTTTAGCATATTCTACCGGAACATTGGCTGCTTTTGCTATTTCAGCTAGCTTATCTGCTGTTTCGCCAAGAACAACCATTGCTTTTAGATTAGTGATATGAGACGAAAGTTCCTCAAAACCATTCCCACGATCTAAACCACCTGCTATCAAAATCAAATCTTTATTATCAAAACCTGACAAGGCCTTTTGCGTTGCCAAAATGTTAGTCGATTTGGAATCATTGAAGAAAGAAACCCCTCTAACTGAGCCGGCATCTTGCAAGCGGTGTTTCACACCCCCAAAAGTTGAAAGGGTTTCTTGGATAACGTGATTTGAAATATCTGACAACTTTGCAACTGCAATTGTGGCTAGAGCATTTTCAATATTATGTTCTCCTGGTACACCAAGGTCTTTAGCTGCCATGACCAGCTCGCCTTGATAAAATAACTGACCTTCTTTGAGATAAGCCCCATCAACCTCTTCAATTGTTGAAAAAGGGATGACAGTAGCCTTTGTTTGTTTCGCTAACTGATCTGTAATGCTTTGGTTGGCATTAAGAACAATATAATCAGAAGCCGTCATATGATTTTGGATATTCCATTTAGCAGCCACATAGTCTTCAAAAGTACCATGGTAATCCAAATGCGTTGGTTCAAGATTAGTAATGACAGCGATATGCGGTTTAAAAGAATTTACCCCCATCAACTGAAAAGAAGATAATTCCATAATCAAGGTATCATTGGCACTGGCCTCCACTACCACTTCTGATGCTGGAAAACCGATATTACCAGCTAAAAGACCTGATTGACCAGCATGGTTAAACACCTCAGCAATCATGGTTGTTGTAGTTGTCTTACCATTTGAACCAGTTATCCCAACGATGGGAGCATCAGAAACAAGGCTAGCTAACTCTATCTCTGTCCAAATTGGGATTTGTTTCTCACTGGCCTTAACAACCATTGGATTAGTGTAGGGGATTCCAGGATTTTTAACCATCAAGGCGAAGTCTTCATCCAGTAGTTCCAAAGGATGACTTCCGCAAACAACCTTGATTCCCTCTTCTAGTAAGGCTTGTGCAGAAGGGTTTTCATCAAATGGTTTTCCATCGTTAACAGTCACAATGGCACCTAATTTTGCTAAAAGTCTAGCTGCTGCTTGGCCAGACCTAGCTAGACCTAAAACGAGAACTTTTTTATTTTCAAAATTTGAGATAGTTTTCATATTATTATAAAACCTGTCAGTCTGTTGATAGTTACTGCATTTATCACAACTGTCTATTTCCTTTTTTCATTCAATACTATTGTCTTATTTTACCCTTTATCAAGGCATTTTTCAAGAAGACTAGTTTTCTCGGATCGCTCAGCAAAAAAGAAACACCCAACATAGGTTAGGCGCTTTCTCTTATTTTTCTTTTTTGAAAGGTAGGCGAATCTGAAATGGTCTAGAAGACAAGCGGACCACATCTCTAATCGCTAAAAAACCAAAAACAAGCATGATGGCTATGATGTAAACTTCACCTGGAGACCTAATAAGCTTCATGAAGCTCATGCCTGCTAAGATAAGTAACAGAGCCATCACAATCATAAACCCAATAGAATTAATGGTGCTGCGAATAGTTTTGGGAGCCATGAAGAAATAGTAAAGAACTATGGCAAGTAATACTAATAAATAAAACATGTTCCTCCTTACTATCTTACCTTTCAATCACTGATTCTTATTCAGCTGACTTTTTCTTTTTGTTAGCTTTGTCACGCGCAGCCTTGTTCAAAATTTGTTTACGCAAACGAATCGATTCTGGCGTAACTTCCATGTACTCATCGTAATCCAAGAACTCGATAGATTCTTCAAGAGTCAAAATACGTGGTGTTTTGATAACAGACGTTTGATCTTTTGTTGCCGAACGGACATTGGTCATTTGTTTAGCAGTTGTGATGTTAACGCCAAGATCATTTTCGCGAGCATTTTCCCCGATGATCATTCCTTCGTAGACTTCAGTTCCTGGATTGACAAAGATAGTACCGCGTTCTTCAATACGCATGATTGAGTAAGTCGTTGCTTTACCAGCGTCAATGGAAACAAGAGCACCACGGTGGCGTCCACCGATTTCGCCTGGAATCAATGGTAGGTATTGGTCAAAGGTATGATTCATGATACCGTAACCACGTGTCATTGAAAGGAATTCTGTTGAAAATCCAATCAAACCACGAGCGGGAATTAAGAAAATCAGACGCGTTTGTCCATTACCAACCATCGTCATATCAAGCATATCACCTTTACGTTCTGACAAAGCTTGGATGATGGCACCTTGGTATTCTTCTGGTGTGTCAATTTGAACACGTTCAAATGGTTCGCATTGAACACCATCAATTTCTTTGATAATAACTTCAGGTTTTGATACTTGGAGTTCGTAACCTTCACGACGCATGGTTTCGATAAGAATAGACAAATGCAATTCACCACGACCTGATACGATCCATTTATCTGGTGAGTCAGTTGCTTCAACACGAAGCGACACGTCTGTCTGAAGTTCAGCCAATAAACGTTCTTCCACTTTACGCGATGTCACATGTTTACCTTCGCGGCCGGCAAACGGTGAATTATTAGCCAAGAAAGTCATTTGAAGGGTCGGCTCATCAATTCGAAGGATTGGAAGGGGCTCAATGGCATCTTGCGGTGTGACTGTTTCACCGACGAAGATATCTTCCATACCTGAAACAGCAATCAAATCACCTGCTTTAGCTTCTTGAATTTCACGGCGTTCGAGACCGAAAAATCCAAATAGTTTCGTAACACGGAAGTTTTTAGTTGAACCATCAAGTTTTGAGAGGGTAACTTGGTCACCAACTCTTACAGTCCCACGAAAGACACGCCCAATACCGATACGACCGACAAAATCGTTGTAATCAAGAAGAGATACTTGGAATTGAAGTGGCTCATCTGAGTTATCAACCGGAGCTGGAATATGTTCGATAATCGTATCAAAGATTGGCGCCATTGAAGCTTCTTGATCAGCAGGATTATCAGACATCGACGAGGTTCCATTAATAGCTGAAGCGTAAACCACTGGGAAGTCCAATTGATCATCATCTGCACCTAGTTCAATGAACAGTTCAAGAACTTCATCAACAACTTCTGCTGGTCGAGCCGATGGTTTGTCGATTTTATTAACAACAACGATTGGAATGAGGTCTTGCTCAAGAGCTTTTTTCAACACAAATCGTGTCTGAGGCATAGTACCTTCGTAAGCATCGACAACTAGAACGACTCCGTCAACCATTTTCATGATACGTTCCACTTCGCCGCCAAAGTCCGCGTGTCCAGGAGTATCCATAATATTAATACGCGTCTCTTTGTAAGCAACCGCTGTATTTTTAGCTAAAATGGTAATCCCACGTTCCTTCTCAATATCATTGGAATCCATTGCACGCTCTTCAAGCTCTTTACGAGCATCTAGTGTGTGTGATTGCTTCAAAAGCTCATCAACAAGGGTGGTTTTACCATGGTCAACGTGGGCTATAATGGCAACGTTGCGGATATCTGTTCTTAAATTTGTCATGTTTTCCTCTATAATGTGTTTTATTAACTGTACAAGTATATCACAAAAATGTTTAAAAAGCTGAATCAAGTCAAGTGTAAATGTTTTCACTTCTATTTATGATAATGTCCTCGAAAAAACTCCATAAGTTACATGACCTTACAGAGTTTTGAGTTTTCATTTACAAAATATGTTCAAAAGCATTACGAACATCTGTCGGCCAAACGCTTGATTGAACTTCACCGATATGTTGTTTACGAAGTAAAAACATTACCAAGCGAGACTGACCGATACCCCCTCCAATAGTCAATGGGAAATCACCATTGAGTAGTGATTGGTGCCAATCGTATTGCAGACGTTCTTCATCACCTGTAATGGCCACTTGTTTTTGAAGGGCTTCTTGGTCAACACGAATGCCCATAGAAGACAATTCAAAAGCTGCTCCGAGTTGATCATTCCAGACCAGAATGTCCCCATTTAAACCTTTGTAATTTCCTTCAGACGCTGATGTCCAGTCATCGTAGTCTGGCGCACGCCCATCATGAGGTTGACCATCACTGAGTTCTCCGCCAATCCCAATCAAAAAGACAGCACGGTGTTTCTTAGTAATAGCATTTTCACGTTCTTTTGGAGTCATAAAAGGATACTCTTTGACCAAGTCTTCAGAGTGGACAAAAGTGATCTTTTTAGGAAGAATGGACTCAATGTCATAACGGGCTTCGACAGCCAACTCTGTCAATCGAATAGCCTTATAAATCTGCTCAACGGTTTCTTTCAAATAAGCTAAATTCCGCTGTCCACTGGGAATAACCTTTTCCCAATCCCATTGATCCACAAACACAGAATGGGTAGGGTCAAGGGAATCTTCGTCTGGTCGAAGAGCCTTCATATGGACAAAAAGCCCCTCACCTTCACCAAAGTTAAAGCGAGCCAGTGTGTGACGTTTCCATTTAGCAAGAGAATGGACAACTTCATACTCATCGTCAGGAATCAATTTCACGTTAACACGAACCGCATTTTCAATACCGGATAAATTATCCTGCATGCCGTCTCCCACACGGCTTAAAATCGGACCTTGTACTTCAACAACATCAAGTTTATCCTTCAGATACTGCGTAAATGTATTTTTGACAAAAGAAATCTCTTCTTGTTGATGAATGAAACTTTTCTGCATACCATTCTCCTTACTTTTTTGATAATGAGAGTATTGTACTACTTTTCACGAAAAATATCATCAGAATTTTGACATTTAACAAAAAAAGAGCTAATCATGCAGCTCTTTTTCCGAAAATACTTTATTATTTTACCTTACCATCCCAGCCATCAAAGCCATTTTCCAATACATAAACTCGCTCGAACCCTGCTTTTTTAAGTATATTGGCTACTCTAGGAATCAAAGCACCACGGTTGTCGTCATAGATGAGAACCGGTTTTTCTTTAGTCAAGGCTCCAAGTGATGCTTCAAATTGTTGAAAAGGAAAGTTACGTGCTCCCAGAATGTGTTTTTGATGGAAGCGACTAGGTTCACGAATATCAATCAGCTGACCAACTCGCATAAGCTGCGCAAATTCTGCATTATCCACAAAAGTTGCTGCTTTTTTCAAACGGAAATAATTCCAAGCAGAATAAGCAAGAATCACTAGGCTGACGGCAATTAAAATAATCCAAAACATTATTTACACAACCTCTTCCTTAGTTCTCAGTTCTTGCTAAGCTTGCTGCTCCAATAATTCCAGCATCATTTCCCAACTCAGCCAATTTAATTTGCGTTGACTGACGGACTTGAGGGAAAGTGTACTTCTTAAAGTTAGCTTCGACACGGCTACGTAGGAATTCACCAGCTGCAGAAACACCTCCACCAATAACGATTGAATCAGGATTCAAAAGGTTGGCAATATTAGCAGCTGCTAGACCAAGATAGAAGCAGACTTTATCAACAACACTATTGGCAAAGTTATCACCTTTTTGAGCTTCTTCAAAAATATCTTTACTTGACACATTCTCACCATTATCAATAGCTGCCTTAATAGGTGAGTCACCCTCATAGCCTTCTGCTAAACGGCGAGCCACACGAACCACACCGGTAGCTGAAGCAACCGTTTCAAGGCAGCCGATAGTGCCGCAAGTACACTCAAAACCAGTATCAGGCTCAACAACCATGTGACCAATCTCACCACCAGCACCAGCGACACCATGGATAAGATTTCCATCAGCAATAACGCCACCACCGACGCCAGTTCCTAGTGTCACGAAAACCACATCTGGATGGTTAGCACCAGCACCTACCCAACGTTCCCCAAGAGCAGCAACGTTAGCATCATTATCAATGGCAAAAGCAATACCGGTTTCTTTTTCGATAATAGAACCCACTTCTTGAGTTTCCTTCCAGTTAAGGTTAAAGGCTCCTGTAACCGTTTTTTTATCACGATCAACTGCACCAGGTGATCCCATGCCAATACCCACAAAATCCTCACTCGTTAGTCCATACAGGTCCAAACGGTGCTTGATTGAAGCCACAATATCTGGGACGATGTGTTTGCCATCTTCAAGAACATTAGTTTCAATCGCCCATTTTTCTTGGACTTCTCCCGCTTCTGTCAAAATGCCAAATTTGATCGTTGTGCCACCAAGGTCAATACCTAATAATTTTTTACTCATTTTTCGCTTCCTTTTCTAGTTCTAAACGGTGCTCTCGCCTTAAAACCAACTCAGCTTGCAAATATTGGTCGCGTGCAATCAGACCATTATCATGGAGTCTAGCCAATTCTAATTTCATGAGTTCGATATCAAAAAGACGCTTGCCGACATAAACATATATCCCAAATTGTTTAAGTAATTGTTGAACATCGTAAAGAGTTTTCATAGAAAAATTTTAGCAAAATTAAGCATTTTTTTCAAGCTTTTTTGCAATCGTTTGCACTTTCGTTCGCCAAAAAATGGCTACTAATTAACTCTCCTTTAAACGAACAACGAGAAGAATGTATTCACTTCAGCCATAAGGCATGTGTTTACCTGTCTAAAATTAGTCAAACAACGCTGTCTGTTAGGGAGTGATGCCTTATCCATCGTTGTACCTTTCGACAATCAAATCAGATCTAGTTAGATCGATTTGATAAACTTTGGGTCTATTCCACATCAGTGTCGCCCAGTCTGATTGTGATTGAGTATTGCAGCCAAATGAAAGACAAACCATACACTTGCAACATGAAAAGCAAGGCCATGAACTGCCAACTCTTTCTCCCTATTCGCCTAAGTTTAATACCATCAAGAAAACGTATGCTCACACTAAAAACGAAAACGACGATCGCAAGTAACTTCAACTAAGTCACATAGGATTGCCGCCCTGCATCGTCTCATTCAGATCATGTATTACCTCATAAAGCTTTATTTTAAAATAGAAAGTAAACTGTTGATTTTGCATACTTTTTTTGAAAAAACAGCTGATACTATCCTCTCAGGGAAGCGACATTAAACTTTTTTCTAAAAAAATCCCTTGCGGCACTAGACAAACGATAGAAAAACTACCTCAGAAAAGTACGACCATTTGGTTATACCTTTCTTGAGGTAGTTTTGTTCTATTCTTATTTCACACGAGCATACAATCATCAAGAGATCAAGAAAACCATAACAAGCTTACACCTCTGAAATCGAGGAACAAGGCTCTGTCTTAAAGCGTGATGATATTATTGTCTACTTAGTAAGAAACCTCTCCTAAGAGCGCTCGCTCCTTCTTATAATCCAGTAGGACGACCAAGTTCTGCTTGTAACATCCATAATGTTTTTTGAACAGTATCCTGAGCATCTGAAAAAATGCCATTTGATGGATCGTCTCCTTCTTTGTCACTGGCATCTAAACCTTCTTGGAAGAGGTCTGAAAGATAAGAATAAACATCAGCTAACTTCTCTAAACGTTCTGCCATAGATTTATCGTAAGATCCCACTTCTTCAGTTAATTTAGAATGGTCATCAAATTCTTTCAACGTAGAGTATGGGGCACCACCAATAGTGATTAAGCGCTCGCTCATAATATCAAGAATGTCATTCAAGTCATCCATCAACTCATCCATTTTAGGATGTAAATGGAAAAAGCCAGGTCCGCGCATGTACCAGTGTGTTTGGTGAACAATTGATGCTGCTTTTGAAAGATCTGCAACGGCTTGATTAAGAACTGCTTGTGTTTTTTCGTATACCATCTAAAAGGCCTCCTTTATTAGTTCTAACTCTATTTTAGAATCATTCTAAATAAAAGTCAAGCAAATAACTGTTTTTATTTTCGAATAATAAAGTATGACTATCTTAATCTTTTTTATCGGTGCTACACTCGGTTCTTTTATTGGACTGGTCCTTGACCGTTTTCCTGAACAATCCATTATCTCGCCTTCCAGTCACTGCTTTTCTTGCCATACCCGCCTAAAGTGGTATGATCTCCTTCCTATCCTCTCTCAACTGCTAAGCAAGAGTCGCTGTCGCTATTGTCAGACAAGGCTACCTATCCATTATGCGGTTATCGAAACAAGCTACGGTCTACTGGCCTTATTGCTTTTTTGGCAAATCCTAACTGCTAGTCAAGCTATGTTATTGGCGACCAGCATCTGTTTATCTCTTTACGATCTCAAATCACATTCCTTTCCTTTCATCATCTGGTTAATGGTTTTTCTTCCTATGGCAGTCACAAACCATTGGCAGCCTGTCACAACCGTTTTTATCCTTCTAGGGATTTTGGCAGATATCCAAGATATTAAAATGGGTAGCGGTGATTTTCTCTACCTTGCTCTACTCTCTTTAACAATGTCTTTTCAAGCTATTTTATGGATTATTCAAATAGCCTCACTTTTAGGGATTTTGATATTGATGACTAAAAAAGATAGAGAACTAGCATTTGTTCCCTACCTCAGTTTGTCTTATATGATTGTGTTAGTCTTCCATTACACCAGCTTGTAATTGATACATTTTCTGGTAGGTCCCTCCAAGAGCAAGGAGTTCTTCGTGACGACCACTTTCAATGATACGACCTTTGTCTAAAACATAGATGCAATCTGCATCTTGGATAGTTGATAAACGGTGAGCGATAGCAATGGTTGTTCGACCTTGTCGCATCTTCTCAAGAGAATGTTGCACTAAAATTTCAGTTTCAGAGTCAATATTGGCAGTGGCCTCATCTAAGATTAGCACTTTAGGTTGGGCGGCAACTGTTCTTGCAAATGCCAGAAGTTGGCGTTGACCTGTTGAAAAGCCAGAGCCGCGTTCAGCAACGGCGTGGTCGTATTGGTCTGGTAGTTTTTGAATAAAGTGGTCCGCATCTACAAACTCTGCCGCCGCTTTGATTTCTTCGTCTGTTAGATCCTTATACATAGCAATATTGGATTTAATATCCCCATGGTATAAGAAAGGATCCTGTAAAACGAGACCAACATTATTTCTTAACTCATGAGCGGGGTAATTACGAATGTCAATGCCATCAACTAACACTTGACCGGATTGAAACTCATAAAAACGCATGAAAACGTTAATAATTGACGATTTGCCAGAACCAGTCGGACCAACAAAGGCAATGGTTTCCCCCTTGTTCACTTTAAAGGAAATATCCTTGAGAATCTGATGTTTCCCATCGTATGAGAAAGAAACATTCTTAAATTCAATATTTCCGTCAATCATCTGAATATCCTGTGCATTCTGCTTAGGTTCATAGCCATTCTCATCAATGAGTTCGAAAACACGACTAGCAGATACCATGGAAGTCTGTAGGACCGAGAAATTTTGTGTCACTTCGATCAGCGGATCAAAGAGACGATTGATATATTGTATAAAGGCATACATCATACCTGCTGTAATACCAAGTTCATTCCCTCGGTAGCCGAAGTAAGCCATCAAAACAGCGTAGGCCAAAAGTTTTAAAAGACTCATCGCTGGGCGCAAGAAGAGACTATCTAGCGACATTGACCGCCTTGAATACTCAAAATGCTGGTCGTTGATAGCATCGAATTCTTCTTGCAAGCGCACTTCTTGACCAAAAGCCTGGATGATGCGGATCCCTTCGATGCTTTCAGATAACTTGGAATTAATGTCGCTCAAAAAGGCACGTGTTTTAGCAATAATGACCACCGAACGCTTGCGGTAAAGATTTACCAAAATAAAGATAAGAGGTAAAAAGAGAACAACAAATCCTGTTAAACGCACATCCAGCGTTAGCATGGTGTAAAGCGTTACTGTAAAAATGAAAATGGCAGAAATAAAGCTAGATAGGATTCCTGAGAACATCTCGCTGACAGCTTCAGTATCATTGGTGATACGAGACACAATAGTACCTGCTGGTGTCTGATCAAAATAAGACATGCCTAATCTTTCCATGTTAGAAAAAGCATCGCGACGAATATCGCGTACAATACTATATGATACCCGCGCAAAGAAATAGTTCCCCAAATACTGAATAAGCGTCTGCAAAAGATACATACCATAATAACCAACCAAAACCATAACAGCAACACCTGTTACATTGGAAAGGTACTGGTCAATAAAATGCGAGGCAACTAAAGGGATCAAGCTCTTAACCACTGACGTTAGTAATAGTAAGACTAGGGCTAAGATTGTCCATAATTTATAAGGCTTCAAATAGCCGATTAATCGTTTAAAAACTTGCCATTGTTGACCTTTAGATGTCATACCCCACCTCCTCTTCTACTGCTTCAGCTAATTGCTGGGATTCATAAGTTCTTGCATACCAACCCTTTTGTGCCAAGAGTTCTTCATGGTTTCCTCGCTCAATGATATGCCCATCTTGCATTACCAAGATAAGATCTGCATGTACGACTGCTGAGAGACGATGCGCAGAAATAATAGTTGTCTTATCCTGACGACTGGCTTTCAGATTTTCGATAATGCTGTGTTCTGTTCGAGCATCCACTGCTGATAGCGAATCATCTAAAATCAAAATCTCAGGATCCAAAATCATCGCACGACTCATGGCAATACGCTGTCTTTGACCGCCTGAAAGCGATACCCCTTTTTCTCCAATTAGAGTATCAAAGCCTTCTGGCATGGCCTTAATATCGTCGTAAACATGTGATAGTTGTGTGGCACGCTCTACTCTATCAATGCCTAATTTGATATCCCCAAAGCGGACATTATTGATAATACTTGTTGCAAATAACATTTGATCTTGGGGAACGTACCCTGTCAATCGACGCAGATCAGCTAAGTGATAATCCTTGATATTATTTCCATCCAAGATAATCCGACCTTCTGTCACGTCATGCTCTCGCAGAAGTAACTTGATGAGGGTTGTTTTACCTGAGCCCGTCTGACCAACTAAGCCTAAGGTTTGGCCTTTTTTCAAAGTGAAATGAATATCTTCTAAGGTTGTATAAGAAGCATCGTCATAATCAAAATGATTGATATCAAAGGTAATATCCCCGTTCTGGATACTAGGCAGAGGATTTTCTGGGTTTTGAACATCTGATTGTTGATTCAAGAGATGTTCGATACGATCGTAAGACACTGTCCCACGTTGTACCATATTAAACAAAAAACCAATCGCCATCAAAGGCCATACCAACATATCAAGGTAAGTAATAAAGGTCACCAAATTACCAACCGTAACCTGTCCTTTCGATACCATAACAGAACCCATGACCAAAGTAAGGGTGTAGGAGGCTCCAATAAACAAAAGAACTAGTGGATCAAAGAGAACATCGTATTTTTTAGTGTACATGTTCTTTTTAAAAGTCATTTCATTAGTCTCTTGGAATGACGCTAACTCTTCAGCTTGATAACCAAAAGACTTGGTTACTTTGATTCCTGAAACACTTTCTTGAACCTTGTTATTGAGTTCTGAGAAAGCTGCTTGGGATTGCCCAAAAGCTTTATGCGTTTTTCGGCCAAGTCGACTAGTGGCATAAGCCATGAATGGTAGGGGGATGATCGCCACTATGGTCATTTGCCATGAAATACTTAAAAACATGGTGAGAAGAGTCACTGCTGCTGTAACAGAGGCGTCAACAGCAGACATAACGCCACCACCTGCTAAACGTGTCAAAGCATTGATATCATTGGTCGCATGAGCCATCAAGTCACCTGTCCGGTATTTTTGGTAAAAAGAAGGTGACATGCGTGTGAAATGCTCAAAAAGACGTGATCGCATAATTTGTCCTAGTCGGTAGGAAGTCCCTAAAATGTACATGCGCCAAACATATCGTAAAGCATACATACCCACCGCTGCTAAAACTAATAGAAAGAGATTCCACAAAAGTACCGTTTCTTCTAAGCTCTGCGTTGTAATATTATCAATGACCCTCCCCATAATCATTGGGGGAATTAAGTTGAGCACTGAAACCAACATCAAGGAAGTAATTCCAATCAGATAGGCTTTTTTCTCAAGCTTAAAAAACCATCCTAACCTAACCAAAATATTCTTTGGTCTATCTTTTTTCTCTGTATTATTCATAACTCTCCTTTTCGTCCATAGGAAAAGGGAGTGGATTGAGCTCAATAATGTCGAGCATATGTCCACTTCCCATCTTTACGTTAGATTTGATTCTATTTAAGGAATCTTTCGACAAGTACTTCACGGTTTACTCAACAACAGCAGACAAAAGTAGCACAAATCCTTTTGATAACGATCACACCTTCTCTCGAGTGTAGGGGCTTAGTGAGAAGGAAGGCTCCTTTTACCATCATTATAGCCTTTTTAGTCATTAAATGTTAGCAAATCAATCTATAGGATACTTGCTTGACAACCATTTTCGCTTTACCCACTTGACGGTAAGATAGGCTAAAAATACTCCCAAGGCATTTGTCCACAAATCATCCACTTCAAAAACGCGATTGACATCAAATAACAGGTCTAAAACAAGCTGGGTCGTTTCAATAAAGATACTCATCCCAAATCCCAACAGGAGAGATTTTTGTGGGGTTGACCATCTGTTCCAAAGCAGATGAACACAAATCCCCAAAGGATAGAGTAAAAAAATATTGGCTACATTTTGCCCGACAACCCAAACTTTTTCTCGCAGTGTTTCCAACTCATTAAAAGTTACAAAAGAGTTAAAGGGAACAAGGAGTAATCTCAGGCGACCAAGATAAATGATATTAGGGGTGGTAACGCCAGATATTGATGATTGAGGCCCAAAACACATAACGCCAATTAACCCTGCGTAAAGCACCAATGCCAGAAAAACAGGCTTACGATAGTTTTTATGCAATTGAGCTTTTTCGTTAAACACATTTCCTAACACTGTTCTATCACCCTAACTTTTCTTGCGGATAGTAAAATGCTGATGTTGTCCACCTGCTTTGTCAGAAGCTTTAGCAGGATTGTCTCTTTTTTGCTTTTGACTTTGCGTTTTTGGTCGACGTTTTCGACTTGAAAAATGCTCATTGTCATTGGAAAGTTCTGATCGTTTAGAGTTATTTTTAGATGATGTTACTTTTCGAGATTTCTCGGTCTCTTTTTGGGAAGTAGGGTTAGTCGTTGTGACTTTAGTTGATTTGCGTTTACGACTACGTTTTCGCTTAGAAACTTTTTCTTCTTCAAAAGCTATTTCCACAGGTTGCTCATTCTCCAAAATGAAATAAGCGCACCCAAAGGCACAGTATTCTTTCAGATAATCATCAATTCTAGATAATCGACTAGATCTTCGGACATTATGATTATCTCTAAAAAAACCTTTAATCCGTAACTGATCACTCGCCCAATCACCGACAAGGTAATCATATTTTAAAAGAATCTCTGAGAAACGTTGCCCAAAAGTTTCTGAGTTAAAGGCATCCTTATTATTTTGAACCAGCTTAAAATGAATAGCGCCATCTTCACTCTTGACCATATCCCCAAAATGAAGAAAACTAGGTCCTGGAAATTTATTATAATTGAATTGTTCTGGTAACACTTCTTTTCGCAAGGCAAATCCTTTCTTGTTATCAGCCAAATTGGTTTTTGTAAACCTTTTTAGCTATTTCTCTGTTGATGTAATCCTTTCTATTATACACTATTTAGCCTTGTTTGTACCTCTTGACACATCATAAAAAAGCAGACCACAGCCTGCTTTTACTAAGACTCATCTTGATCTGAGTATTTCTGAACAAGGTAGTATTCTCCGTCATTTTCTATAAAATCGAGAGTCACATAGCTTAGCTTACCATCCTCAGAATCATAATCACTATAGGTGACATTTAACATTTTTGAGACACCATCTCCATAGTTAGAGAGATGAACAAAGGCATCTTTTGGATCTCCATATTTCTTCTGAATATGACTCCACTTGCTTCCACCTTTTCCTGTTTCATAATCACCCTGCATTAACTTGTCATACTCTGCCTTAGTCCAATTTGATTTGTAATTGTGATTAAGCTTAACCGCTTCGCTGATCCCGTAAGCACTGCCACTAGATAAAATAAAGCGCCCATCGTATTGTTTTTCAAAACGAAGACGCGTTTCCTTACGGTTAACGCCACTTCCTGATTTGTAAGTCAAGGTCAGAGCATTTCCTGAAACTTCAGCATCATTTGCCTTACCATGGTTTTTGATGATTTCCTTTAAGCTAGTACCTTCTTTATTATCATAACCAGCAAATGTTAAAGCTGTAAAATCCTTTTCAGTCCAAGCAAACGACGCTTTTTTGTCAATATAATCATTAACGTCTGTGCTATCTGCTTCATCACCCTTATCAGAATGATCAAGAGCATCATCTTTATTCATTTCTTGGCTGTTTCTTTGGTCGAGAGCAGCAAGTTGCTTTTCTTGATAATGATGAAACATCAATGCCCCCAATGAAGAAAGAAGAACAAGTCCAGCCACCACTGTTGCTACAATAGATAAGAGCTTTCCTGATTTCTTAAGATTTAAGAAGAGAACCACTCCAGCAAAACTAAGATTTAAAACAGAGAGCACCAAGAAAATGACAACAAAGGGCGTCAGCCAAGCCGCCAATAGTAAACTCAATGACAAGACCAATGATACAATCGCTAAAATGATACCAAGTTTACCAGCTGATTGCATGGGTTCATTTGTTACTTGACTGGCTTCTGGAACTTGCCAATCAAAATCAGTTACGGATTGCTGAGACTTCGTTGTCTCTACTCTTTTGTTCTGAACAGAAGTCGCTGTCTCTGAATCCCCTTGGCCCTGATGAAAACCAGCAATACGCAACATCTGAGATGGGTCAAATCCCCCTTCTTTCGCTGCCATAAATTCATCTGACGTTGGTTTACGTCCCACAACCGTCTCAAATAGTCTTACCCACTCTTCTTTTGTAGCCATAAGAGCCTCCTTTACCATTTTATACATTCTACCATGATTAAAATCGTTTTCATAGGTTTGTCATCACATTCAAGCACAATTATGGTATAATTTCACTAATTCATTTGTTAAATAGAGGTTACTATGAAAAAATTATTGCTAATCAGTTTAGTTGGTCTTATTTTTTTAACAGGTTGTGACAAGGTGGAACGAACCCTCAAAGGCGATGATTATGTCAATCAAAAAAAGTCACTTCAACAAGCCAAAGAAGCCAATACTAAATATCAAAAAGATATTCAAAAAGCCTTGAAATCAGATCAAGATGCCTTTCCCCAGTTATCTGATAAGGTAGCCAAAGATGAGAGTCAAGTCATTTTATCCACAAGTCTGGGAGATATTAATATCAAACTGTTCCCTAAATATGCGCCGCTAGCTGTGGAAAACTTTATCACTCACGCTAAAGAAGGTTACTATGATGGCTTAACCTTCCACAGGGTTATTAAAGAGTTTATGATTCAAGCAGGTGATCCAAATGGCGATGGTACTGGAGGCCAATCTATTTGGAACGGGAAAGACTCTAACATTGACTCAGGTACTGGTTTTAAAAATGAAATCACACCCTTCCTCTACAATCTTAGAGGTGCGCTTTCTATGGCTAATGCTGGGTCAGATCGTACTAACGGCAGCCAATTTTTCATCAATCAAAATCCTAAGAACCAAGCCAACCAAGTCAAAGAAGGTGATTACCCTACGCCAATTATCGATGCCTACAAAGATGGGGGAAACTTGAGCTTGGATGGTAAGTATACTGTCTTTGGCCAAGTCATTTCTGGTATGGATATTGTGGACAAGATTGCCGCAGTCGAAACTGGTGATAGGGACAAACCAAAAGAAAAGGTTACCATTAACAAAATTACGGTTAAACAAGAAGCCAAAAGCAAGTGATAGCCGTTAACACTCAATGAAAATCGATATAGGATTGACTCACTAAAGCCTAAATATAAGGCAAGATCATCAGACATATCAAACTTTTTACTTTTGAAATAAATTCTCATCAAAAAACACAGGCAGAAGATGCACTAACACCATCTTCTGCCTGTGTTTTTTAGATTGGTTTTCTCTTTGAAATGAGAACCACGATGTTTTTAACTAATAAAAGAACTAGAAAACTAATCAGAGCTACTACTGCTGAAATACCAGAAACGGTCACATCAAGCAGCATTCCCAAGTAATATCCCAAACTAGCCAATAGAATGGATGAAAGGAGACTAAGCATCGTAAAAGTCAGAAAAGTCTGCGACCATAGGCTAGCTATCATGGCAGGAGCAACCAAAAAGCTAATGACTGTGATTGAGCCCAAACTATCAAAAGCAGCCACAATCGTCAAAGAAACCAGAAAGGTCAGAGACATTTTCAGCAGTCCAAGATTGACTCCCACCAACCTAGCCTGTGTTTTATCGAATAAATAAAGAGACAAACGTCGAAAGTATAGGAAATAAAAGAGTGCTAGAAAAATTAAAAGTAAACTCCCCCTCAATAAGGCAACCGGTAAATCAACTCCCAAAAGTTGGCTTCTCACAAATGGCGTAAAAAGAACTTCTCCCATCAAGACCACATCTAAATCCAAATGAACATTTCTAGCAAATAAAGAAATCAGCATAACTCCCAGTGCGAAAAAGAATGTAAAAACTAAACCTGTCGCTGCATCTTGGGCGACTTTTTGACTATGAATGGCTTCAATCATAACAATCGTCAGTACCCCAAATACACTGGCACCAATCAATAGCAAGGGAGAATTTAAATCTTGTGTCAGAAAGAATCCCAACACAATTCCCAAAAGAACTGAGTGTGACAAAGCATCTGCAAGCATACTTTGATTGCTGATCACTAAAATGTTACCAATCAAACTGCAAGACATAGCAGTAACAATCATTATTAAAAGCACTTCAGACACGCCGATTCTCCTTTCGAATATGGGTAGACCAGAAAAAAGCAATCCCTAAGCAGCACATCATGCAAACAATAATGGCCGGTCCCGTAGACATTCCACGAATACTAGAACTCATTAAACTTCCCAAAAAGGCAGAGGCCATTGCCATCAGACTTCCTAAAACTAAGGTTTGCTTATAGGTTTTGCCTAACAATAGACCAAAAATACTCGGTGCAATGAGGAAACTGCTCATCAAGATAGCACCGACTACTTTCAAACCAACGGCAATCAAAGCTGTCATCAATATAACTTGACCTCCTTTAATCAACGATAGAGGTAGGCCACTCATTTGGGCAAACCCTTCATCGAAAAGGTAAAGCGTTAGACGTTGGAAAAAACAAGCGAATAGTCCTAATGCCACAAGGGAAACTCCCAGAATCAAATAAATATCTGATTTTTGAATAAAGGCAGCCTGCCCAAATAAATAAGTCTGAAGCCCAGCCTGAGAAGCATTCTGATAATGATGATTCCCCTGAAGAAGATTCTTCAAGACCATCCCTAATCCAAAAAACGAAGCTGATACCAAGGATAAGGCATTAACGAAGCTCTGCCCACCATAAGTATTAATAACGTAAATCAGACTGTAAGAGAGAAGACCTGTCAGCATGGCTCCCAACATCAGAAGTAAAGGATTGCGTGATTCAAAAACCATAAAGGCTAAGATGACCCCTGGGTAAGACGCATGACCAATGGCATCTCCAATAAGGCTTTGGCGCTTCAGGACGCTAAGCGAGCCCAGCAAGCAAGAGGCGAGTGCAAAAACCGATGTTCCAAAGGCTACGGTCAAAAAAGAATAGTCCGTCAAAACAGCTAACATCTCAATCCCCCTTACGCCTTGTCAAGAATGGCGATTGTGACAAAACTTGATAAGTTGCTTGGTAATTTTCTTCTGTCAAGACTTGGTTGATAGTCCCCTGAGCAATTGTTTTTTTGTTGAGCCAAACAAGGTAATCAAAATAAGTTGCCACACTTTGAAGATCATGGTGAATAACGACCGAGGTCTTCTTCTCCTTTTGAAAATCGCGAAGAATATCCATAATCTTCTGTTCTGTCTTGATATCGACACCAGCCAGTGGCTCATCCATTAGATACAAGTCAGCTTCTTGAGCCAGCGCTCTAGCTAAAAAAACCCGCTGTCTCTGTCCACCAGATAGTTGGTCGATTTGGCGTTTTTGAAAATCTAGCAAATCCATTTTTTCTAGAGCAGCTAAGGTTGCTTCCTTATCTTTTTTCCCTGGTTTCTTAAACCAATTATCAATCAAAGAATAGCGTCCCATCAAAACTATATCAAAAACCCTTGCTGGAAATTGCCAGTTCACTTGACTCGCCTGGGGAATATAAGCTACTTTTCGAGCTAACCACTGGGGAGAAGGTTGGTCATTGCCGAGTAGGGAAATATGACCAGTTTGAGCCTTCTCCAATTGGAGAAGACTCTTAAATAAAGTGGACTTCCCAGCCCCATTGGGACCAACAATAGCCGCACGACTCCCCTTAGGAATCTCTAAATTTAGATGAGATAGGGCTTGATTTGATTGATAAGATACGGATAAATCCTTAATTTGAATAGCTGTTTCCATAATAGTTAGTTACTCTTTTCAGAGTGCCCTTCCTTTCTAAAGAGTTATTGAGATAAGAGAATGGTACCACTTATCGTTGGGAGATAGGTCTCAAGTGTCATGACAATTTGAGAGGAAACGTTAATTTTCCCCTCAATCGCTTTTTATTTCAGTGAGTCAACAATAAGCTTAGTATTGTGCTTGTACATGTCAATATAGCTGTCACCATCTTGACCTTCTGGTGCTAATGAATCTGAAAATAGTTCTTTACCTTCACCTGAAACAACATCTACTTTACCACCTTTAGCAGCAACTGCTTCTTGTAGTTTTTTCATACGTTCTGGATTTGTTGTTGATTCAGTGAAAATAGCTTTGATATGATGTTTATTGATCAAGTTGACCGTTTCCATCATGTCACTGTTAGCGACTTCGGAATCGGTGCTAACCCCCTGTGGTGCATACAAGGTAAAGTCGTAACGACGGGCAAAATAGTTAAAGGCATCGTGTGGTGTAACCAAGTAGCGACTTTCTTTTGGAATAACGGACAAGGCATCCTTATTCCATTGATCCAATTTATCTAAGTCAGCAAGGTATTTTTTAGTATTTTTAGCAATTTCTTTTTGATGCTCCGGTAGCAATGACTTCAATTCTTCGGAAGCTTCCTTGACTGCTTTTTGGTACAAGTTAATATCAAACCAGAAGTGAGGATCCACGACTTCTTTGCCATCTTCATCCATGGTACCAATATCTTTTTTGGTAAAGTTTTTTGTCACAGCTGTTCCTTTTCGTTCCAAGGCATCCACCATTTTCCCTTCAAAGTGTAAACCATGATACAAGACCAAATCAGCTTTTTGTAATTTTTTTAAATCACTTGACTTGGCAACATAAAGATGTGGGTCTTCACCAGCCGGTATAATTAACTCACGTTTGACATAATTACCCGCTAACTGTTTGACCATATCATTTAGAAATGACGTGGTAACGGTAACAACTGGCTTATCATGCTTAGCATTTGACGCTTGACTACTCTCTTTAGAGCCACAAGCTGTCAAACCAACAAGAACTAACAGTAAGAGTGATAGGCATTTTAGTATTTTCTTCATCTGAAAACTCCTTAAATAGGTTTATAAAATAAATTAGGTATACTTAATTTTATAAATAGACTAACCTTTTATTTTTATCTTGTCAACAATTTTCCGTAAATTTTGCTATACTTAATTTAGGATATGAATTAAGAAAGTAATATTATGACTCCAAATAAAGAAGATTACCTCAAACGCATTTATGAATTGAGTGAGCACAACGCTAAGATTACCAACAAAGAAATTGCCGCACAGATGGACGTTTCGCCGCCTGCTGTATCTGAAATGATCAAAAAAATGATCCATGAAAACTGGATCACAAGGGACAAACAAAAAGGATATCTCGTTACTGAAAAAGGAATGGTTCTGATTTCTAGTCTCTATCGAAAGCATCGCTTAATCGAGTTATTTTTAATCAAAGATTTAGGCTACTCTGAAAAAGAAGTACATGAAGAAGCTGAAATTTTAGAACACAGCGTTTCTGATAAGTTTATCGATCGTTTAGAGAAAATTCTTGATTTTCCTGAGACTTGCCCGCATGGAGGGAGTATTCCTCGAAAAAATGAATGTCTCAATGAAACCTATACTAACTGCTTAACAGATGTCACAGAACTTGGCTGCTATAGTTTAAAACGTTATCATGATCATGCTGACTTATTAAATTACTTAGAAGAACATAACTTTCACTTATTAGATTCATTCGAACTGATTGAAATTGATGATTACACCAAAACGATGACCATCATATCTGAAAAATGGTCCTTAACACTTCCCCAAATCGTTTGTCAGGAACTTTTTGTCGAGAAGCATCTCGATTCAGCAAAACCCAACTAACTAGTATTATAGGGATTACCTAGACCACTTACGCTCCAAACCCATTGACTACATGAGGTACTTGATACTATTAAAAAGGCTCTATAATTTCTGTAGTGGGTAAATTCCCATCGGAGATTATGGAGTCTTTTTGAATATAGCAAAAAAGTCCCATATAACTTATAATGAAAAGCAACCAAACCACTCATTAGAAAGACTTATATGGAACAACTAGATGATATCAAAGGTTCACTCGACATTAAAGACCCTAACATCACTTTTGAAAAGCAATTTGACAAGTTCTTCACTCACAGAGAATACCGTGCCCTGTTTGTCAAGGAAAAATGACAAAGTACGATTTCCAAAAGCCTTGCAAAATTCCCTATTTGGAAATGGCGGGTTGTAAAGTACTGATTCGTCTCAAAAAGCGTCGCTTCAAATGTCAAGCGTGTGGGAAAATGGCTGTCGCTAAGACCTCTCTAGTCAGAGAAAATCATCAGATTCCCAACATCATTAACCACAAAATCACCGACAAACTCATGAGCCGTGAAGCAATGACAAAAATCGCTGAAGACCTGTCTGTTTCTGTCTCAACCGTCTATCGGCAACTCAACCGCTTTGAGTGCAAGACCGATTTAACCTGGTTACCTGAGAACATGTCCTGGGATGAGTATGCTTTCAAGAAGGGAAAGCTGAGCTTTATTGCCCAAGATTTCGATGCTAACAAGATTATCGCTATCCTTGATGGGCGGACGCAAGCTGTCATCAGAAATCATTTCATGCGGTATTCTCACAAGGTGCGCTGTCGTGTCAAAGTCATCACCATGGATATGTTTAGTCCCTATTATGACATCGCTAAGACACTATTTCCTAAGGCGAAGATTGTACTTGATAGGTTCCACATTGTTCCACATTTATCTCGTGCCATGAACCGTTTCCGTATCCAAATCATGAACCAATTTGAGCGTCAATCTCACGACTATAAGGCCTTAAAACGTTACTGGAAACTCATCCAACAAGACAGTCTAAAACTCAATGATAAACGATTTTATCGTCCGACTTTTCGCATGCACTTGACCGATCAGGAGATTGTGCAAACGTCTTTTGGGCCACTCTGATGAACGACGCCACCACTATGACCTCTTCCAATGCCTTCTCTTTCATTTCCAAGAAAAGCAGGAGAAACACTTCTTTGAACTCATTTCTGATACCATCAAAACAGGTCCATCCCATCTTCAAGACCGTCTTGTCAACCTTTCTAAAAGACAAAGAGAAGATTATTAATGCCTTGAAACTACCTTATTCCAACGCTAAACTAGAGGCGACCAACAACCTTATTAAAGTCATTAAGCGAAATGCTTTTGGCTTTAGGAAGATGAAAACTTCAAAAAACGGATTTATCTTGCTTTGAATACAACAAAAGAGAAGACCAAACTGGTCCTCTCTCGGTGTTAACTATAAGTCAACCCACTACAGTTGACAAAGAGCCATTAAAAAAACTTTGAACATTTTGCCGTTCAAAGTTTTTTTAGAAATCAAAGCAGCTAATTAAAAGAACAATACATCATCATTTTTCATTTCTTATTATGGGCCTATAGCCACGTCATTTTGTTGCCCATTATACCTAAAACCTACCAAATGCGCATGCGAGGAAGTGTTGATAATTGGACGAGTCTTTTTACCATTTGACAATCCTAGAAAAACAGCTGTCACCAATCTAGAAAGTAAAAAACATTGCACCAGCGACGACTAGACAAACGCTTGGGAACAGCGGAAGTTTGGAGATTTAGCTAAAATAAGACGTGGCTTAACTTACAAGCCTAACGATGTTTCAGATAATGGCATTCGTGTTTTAAGGTCCTCAAACATAAATGAAGATACTTTTGTCATCAGAGATGATGATGTTTTCGTAAATCCAACAGCGGTTAATATTACTTCTGTCAAAGAAAAGGATATTTTAATTACTTCTGCAAATGGTTCTAGTCGTTTAGTTGGAAAACATGCACTAATACAAAATGTTGAGCAAGAAATGGTTCACGGTGGATTTATGCTAATTGCAACTGCAAAAAATCCCTACTTTGTGAATACTCTCATGAGTTCGGCTTGGTATGATAAATTTATAAATTCCTATGTTTTAGGTGGGAATGGTGCTATTGGCAATTTAAGCAAAAAAGATCTAGAAGAACAGATTGTTTCTGTTCCAAGCAACCCAGCCGAACAAACCTTCATCGGTACCTTCTTCTCCACCCTTGACACCCTCATCACCCTTCATCAGCGTGAGTAAAATTTGCTAAAAATTTAGCAGTTAACTTAGGTTTGATAGCGACCGCATAACCAAGTCAATATCTTGATTTTCTAATTCTTGAATGATGTGTAGATAAGTTTTTTGAGTAGTCGTCATACTTGCGTGCCCAAGCCTCCTAGCGACACTTGCAATAGATACTCCACCGAACAATAATAAGGACGCATGCGTATGACGTAGTCCATGTATAGAAATTATTGGGATATTTGATTTCTCGCATAATCGTGTCAGCACACCATTTACAGTAGAATTATAAATTTTCTTAGAAGAGGGCACAAAAATGGGCTGGTTTTCTGGCAGATTTTTGACTAATTCAGAAAACTGGATGACAGTCTGCCAATCAATCTGAATTTTTCGAATAGAGGAACGATTTTTAGTTGGTAAAAACCCCCCTTTTCCCTTATAATCCCAAGTTTTTGAAATAGATAACATTTGGTGAGAGAAATCAAAATCTTTGGGAGTTAATGCAAGTGCTTCTGAAAATCGCATACCTGTTTTTGCTACAAGTAGAATAAACCAATCCCAATTTATTTGATTACCTAAATGAAGATTCGTAAGTAATGTATGCAGTTCAAATTGATTTAAATATTTTATTTTTTTCTCACGTGGTGTTTTCCCTTTTATAATGGCTTTTCTGGTTGGATCTCGATCGATGAGACCTTCATCCACGGCATCTAATATTGCCCCTTTTAGTTGATGATGAAAATCCATAGTAGTTTGACGTTCATGCTCTTGTGCATAATCATTAAGAAGTTGTTGGTAGGATATTCGTGTTAATTCTTGGATGGTTAAATGCGGAACCAATAAGACTAACCATTTATGAGTCATTAAATATTTTGCCATCGTTACATTTCGAATTGCTCCTTCTTTATAAATTGTTATCCATTTCTTATAATACACATGAAACAAATCATTTTTTGTAATTTCATTCAGCATTTTTTTCCTCCATAAATAAAATTAGGCTGATACTCACGCTGATGAAGGGTGATGAGGGAGTCAAGAGTGGAGAAGAAAGTGCCAATGGTGGTTTGCTCTTCTTGAAATTTTGGGAAGAAAAAATCTGCTGTGGATACTTGGCTCCAATCTGAACGTGGCATTTTCGTACCAGTAGATAAGTTAGATACAGTTTGATATTTCGACGTTTGTATTAAAGTATAAATATATTGTTGACTAACTTTACTAGATCGCAGTACCCACCAGTCACCAACAGCAATTCCTCTAAAATCTGCTAAAAGCCAGTTTTTAAGATATGGACGAAGCTTTCCAAATAATATATCCCCCACCTCAAATAATATACCTTTCTTATTACTACTCTTTAAATATATATTCTTATTCAATTGACCTTGACCAGAAATAATATCTTCATACTCTACACGTGGCAGCCCTGCTTTCCCACTTGTTTGTGATACTCTTTCCACCACTTCCCTCAACTTCCGCTGTTCCCAAGCGAAAGTAAAAGGAGCAAGAAATCTTTTCTTGCTCCTTTTGACGCTCCTTATTTCCCAAATAAATTGATAAATTTTGTCAATTCTTCTTGTGCTTCATCTGTTGTACCCTTAAGTGAGCCTAGGAGCTTGAATAACTCACGGGAAGATTGCTCGATTTCTGCTTGTACCTGTTGTAACTCCTGCGCTACTTCTGATAATGGTGGTAGTTCCTCCTCTTCAAAGGTATCAACATAACGCGGAATGTTTAAGTTATAATCATTTTCTTTGATTTCATCAAGCGTTGCGACATGTGCATATTTTTCAACATCTTCTCGGTTGCGATAAATCTCAATTATCTTGTCGATATTTTCGCTTGATAGCTTGTTTTGATTTTTTCCTTTTTCAAACTCTCTAGACGCGTCAATAAACAGAATATCCTTCTTATTACCACGCGCTTCTCGTCCTTTAAAGACTAGGACACAGGTTGGGATACTGGTTCCGTAAAAGAGGTTAGCTGGTAAGCCAATCACGGCATCCAGCAAATTTTCATGGATGATATTTTTACGAATTTTCCCTTCTGATGCACCACGAAACAGCACCCCATGTGGCAAAACAATAGCCATTGTCCCTGTTTTTTCTAAGTGATATAAACCATGCAAGATAAAGGCATAGTCTGCTTTTGAGGCTGGGGCTACACCAAAGCCTTTAAAGCGTGTATCCTTCTCACGATCGATATTTTTAATATCCCATTTTTGAGAGTAAGGAGGATTAGCCACGACTGCATCAAATTTCAAAGGGATTTGGACGCCATTTTTTTCCGCAAAAGGCCAGTCAGCATCTAAGGTATCTGCACGCTTGAGAGTCATATTTCGGTAATTGACTCCGTGCATCATCAAGTTCATGCGCGCCAAATTATAGGTTGTCGTGTTTCGCTCCTGTCCATAAAAATTGACTGATCCATTCTCACTTCCGTGTGGCAATTCTTTTTGAACCGTTAGAAGAAGCGAACCAGATCCCATTGTTGGGTCATAGACATGGAATTGTTCGTCTGATTGTCCGGCATCCATGGTGACTAATTTTGCCAGAATTTTGCTGACTTCATGAGGGGTATAGAACTCTCCCCCTTTTTTTCCAGCATTGGCAGCAAATTGTCCAATCAAGTACTCATAGACATCTCCTAGAATGTCTTTTCCTGACTCATCTTTAAAATCAAATTCATGAATCATCAAAACAATGTCGTTTAGGGCTTTCGCACGCTCATTTGTAGAAGACCCCAGACGAGTATCTCCTAGATTGACATCTGAAAAAACATTCGCAAAATCATCCGCTGCTACTGGATTGCGCTTGGCGTTCATATTGAAGGAATCAAACATATCTTGAAAATCACTAGCTTTGATTTTATGATGTTCGATTTTTGAGACCATTTTCTCCCAAATATAATCTGGATCGATGGCATAGCCAATGCCTCGTGAGATTTCTTCAAGATACTCTTCTTTTTCCTCGGCATCTGTGACTTCATAAAATTCTTCTAAATGATTTGTCTTCAAATAGTCGTCTTGATTTTCTGATAGATAACGATAGAACATAAAGGGAAGAATATAGTTCTTGTATTCGCTTGCGTCCATGGTTCCACGCAATTTATTGGCCATTCCCCATAATTTTGATGTAATTTCATTCGCATTTGCCATAATTTATTTCCTTTCCTTAAATAAACATTTGTTTTAAGAGTGTTTTTTTCAATTTTTTCAGCAATTCACACTTACGTTGATGAAGGGTGATGAGGGAGTCAAGAGTGGAGAAGAAAGTGCCAATGGTGGTTTGTTCTGGAAGAGCAGGATAAAAAATGGGAATTAATTTTAAATCTGATGAATTTATCGCTGGATAGCTTGTTCCAGTACAATTATCCAAAACAATTCTTACAAATTTTTCTAACTGAACTGCAGATAATAAAAAATAACTATTGCCTTTCGGACGCAATTGAGCATAACCTGTTGAAAACACAAAATCATCATCATTTAAGTTAAATAAATAATTATTTTTTTGATACGGACGAACAGTTTGATAAAAAACATCTCCTTTTTTAGCAACTCGTTGGGCTCTTGAAGGCGCCAATTCTTTTATTACTTCCTTATAAGAAACTAATTCTGTTCCTATAACAGACTCCAAATCTACATATTTAAAAATACTTGGTACATCTGATTTGGGATTTAGTTCCGCCACCTCCCCCAACTTCCGCTGTTCCCAAGCGTCCGTAAATCCATCAAAACGAAACTCTGGCGTTACCTCACCATTTTTAGGAAACATCTTTTGTAAGAAAATTCGTTTTATATCACCCAAACGGTCACACTCACGCTGATGAAGGGTGATGAGATTGTCGAGGGTGGAGAAGAAAGTGCCGATGGTGGTTTGTTCAGCTGGATTGCTTGGAATTTTTAAACCAATTTTTTCAATAGCTTTACTATTTAAAGATGGTAAAGCTCCTGTTTGTGCAAACTTAGGCAAGTGAATAGTTTCAAAAATAGTTTTGGCAAAATAGGTGTCCCAAGATTTAGCCAATATGTAAGCCATCGTATTATTATCAATTAAAAAATCGTTTAAAACTAATCGTTTGCGATTTAACAATAACGCCGCACCTACTTTGGCAAATATAATTGCAGGTGTAGTTTTTATAACCTTCCACTTATTATTTTTAATCTGTTCTTCCGTAACATAATGATTAGCTATTTGCATGACTAACTCATTTCCATTTAAATTCATATCTGAAACTTTATAGAAAGGAATACCAAATTTTCCGCCTTGTTCATGTTCAGGAAAGCCTATGCCTGAGACAGTTTCCCCTATCTCCCCCAACTTCCGCTGTTCCCAAGCGGAAGTAAATCCTTTAAAACGAATCAAAGGTTCTTTGTTTATTTTTTCATTCATCTTGCTCTCCTTTTGTATATTTTTCATTTCAACATCGTTTCCATGTTTTTCCACACAAATATTCCTTATTCTCCCTGCTTAATTTTATCCGCCATATCATAAAATGCCTTGCGTAACTCAATACGGTATCTCACCCAAGATAATTGAGCGACTAGCTCTTCAGCAATCTCCTTGTAATCTGCACGCGCTTCATTCATAAGAGCCGTAAGCTCTCCTTGCCTATCCATATCTTCTTGACCTAACTGGTGTTTGCTAATCAATTTCATCAGTTCCCGAGGATTTGTACTATTGTCCAAACCCCACTTCCGAATAAAATCTGTCACTAGCTTGAGATGACTCTCTTTTTGAACTTTCTCCATAGCTGCATTCATCGTCTCAACATCACGAGGAGCAGGATAAGTATCAAAAACGAAACTTCCATCAAAAATCTTATCAACGAAATGGCGCACTTTGGCTTTTTCTTTCTCATTGTCAGATTTAGCAATTTCAACCTGAATTTCTTGATGTGTATGACTGGCTTTTTCCATCTGATTCGCATGAATTTCATCTGCCATTTTGGCAATCAAGTCTACCAAATAATCATAATTGATTGTAACATCATGAATATGAACCATAGCTAGGCTTACTTGAGAAATATCAACATTGTCCCGTTTAGCACGTCTTTCTTTTAATTCTCCAGCAATAACCGTCGTGAGCCTCACTTCTTGTTCATGCGTTATTCCAATCCGCTGGTAAAACATTTCTGGGTCTTCATATGCTGAAATTTTTTGCCCTTCTTCATCTTCTGTGTATTGTTTTAGCTGACTGAGCAAGCGATTATACTCTTTCAACTCTTCAAATACTTCATCTTGCGCTTTTTCACTCGGCGGCAACTCCATGAAAGTATTGGTTAAGGTAGATAAGTTTTGAACAACCTTTTGCATCTTTGTTTGAACAGTATTAAAGGGCTTTGAAATAATCTGTGCGTCTTCATTGCCTTTTTTTAGGTCATCGAGGGATAATTGCTCATCGGCAGAAGAACGGTTGGAATAAATGGCAAAGGCCTTATTCATTTCATATTCATTTTGCTTTGGCCAACGATAGTTCACCACATTTCCCCATGGCTTATCAACCAAATTGTGCATGCGATTGGTCCTAGAATAAGCCTGAATGAGATTTCCGCCTTTTAATGTCCGATCCACATATAAGGTATTCATCTCTGGAGCATCAAATCCTGTTAAGAGCTGATCTACGACAATCGCAAGATCCAAATACTTCCCATCATCTGCCGTTTTATTTAACCTTCGAGCCAAATCTTCCGTATACTGCTTGACACTGGTCATGTCAAAAGCCGTTCCAAACAGCTGATTGTAGGCCTTGATTGCACGATGAAGATTTTCATTTGTTTTCAATTGATTCGCCCCATTGGATGTATCTGCTGAAAAACTAATAGCTACTTTTAACTTGTCCTCATCTGCCTTTGTAGCATTGACAGCCGCAAACCGATCAAAATATTCCATAGCACGAGGGGTGCTGGCTCTATTGCCACCAACATGCACGGTGAAAAGAGCATTGTATTTACGGTTATTAGATCGCTCCTTCCAATGTTCAAAAATATCTTTTACGACTAAATCAACATGCTCCGGACTATCATCATAGACACTTGCACGAATCCGATCATCTATCTCTTCTTCTGTCGGATTTTCAGGCGCCTCAATCGTTTCCTTAAATTCTACATTAAAGCCCAATACATTTTTATCAGCGATCGCTTCCTTAATCGTATAGGCATGCAGAAGTTCGCCAAAAATAGTAGGTGTTTCAGGAAATTTTGGAGTGCCTGTATAACCAACCCAAGCAGCATGAGGGAAGGCTCTACGAATGGATTCCAGCATTCCTTCATTGTCACTTCCGTCTCCAGTAGAACGATGTGCTTCATCCACAATGAATAAGATATGGTCTGACAAAGGCTTAAATCGCTCTTTTGCAACATAACGCGACATTTTTTGGATACTGGTCACGATGATATTCTTATCACTCTTTTGGGTCAACTTTCGATGTAAGTCGGCTATATTGGCTGTATCACTGATCACACCTGTCTTTCCCTCAAAGCCTGACACAGGATCATACGCTTGATAAGCATCCACTGTTTGATTGGTAAGAGCAATCCGATCGACCAAAAAGATGACTTTATGGACATTTGATAAGCGGCTCGCAAGCCATGCTGTTTTAAAACTGGTAATGGTTTTTCCCGAACCAGTTGTATGCCAGATGTACCCTAGCTTACCATCGTCATATTGGAAATCAAAGGCACGCACCTTATCAAGCACTCGCTTGGTCGCATACACTTGGTAAGGACGCATTACCTTGATACTTTCCTTATTTTTGGTGCCATCAAGTACCATATAGCGGGTTGATAGCTCATGAGCCATTGGAATGGATAGAACCTTGTCAGCAAAAACCTTCCAATCTCCCACACGATGAGCATCTTCTTCATTTTGCCAATGAAAAGCGAAAGCACGATTGAACTTATCTAAAGTCGTATTGGCCATATAACGAATTTCATGAGGCGTCATCGCAATGAGGATTTGCAGAGTAGAAAAGATATCACTATACTGCTTTTCAGCAATATACTGCTCCATTTGATTTAAGGCTTCCGTTACACTATGTAATGCTTTTTTCAGTTCAATTTGAATAATAGGAAGGCCGTTTATGAGCAGAGTAACATCAAAACGGCGATTTAGTTTTCCATCAACGACCTTTGGTCGTTCAATCTGATTGACGACTTGATAAACAGTATTGCCACCACCGACTTGAGCTTGATCAAAAACTGTTAGAAAGACATGCTTCCCGTTATCTAGATCAATTTCAATTTCTGAAACACCATTAACTCCATATAGGAATTGTCCCGCTTTATATGGCGTATCAATATCTGATATTACTTTTTTTACTTGATTGAATTCTGTAACGGTTAGCGGTTCATCCAAACGAGCCTTATTATTTTGCTCAAGAATTCGTTTGAAATTGTCCCATAAATCATCTGTTGTCTTAATCGTTTTCTTATACTCCCACTGTTTTACTCCTCCAATTTTTGTCAAATAATCAATGACTTCCATCTCAAACGCTAATTCAGACTGACTTTTCATATGGCTATCTCTCCTTTATACTTTCTTCTATCACTTGAGAAACAATAGTCTCGGTTAATACTGCATATCGCTTCAAGTAAGTTTTTAATCTTAGAGTCTCACTGTAAGCTTCTCCTATTTTAATTTGTTCTTCCAAATCAACTACTGGAATCATTAATTGATTTAACAGTTTAACGGAAAGACGTAAAATGGAAGCTCCTTGAAGATCTCTTTCTTTTTGACGTTGCACCTCGCTGTATGAGTTAAAAAGATAAAGAAAATAAAGTTTATCTAACTTATCTCCTTTAAATTCTACTTTTATAAAATTAAGTGTAGGCACTTTTCCTTCATTTGATGCACTAACAATAGCTGCCTTCTGCAGAGAATTACTAATGATAACATCTCCTTGTCGAAGAGACAACTTATCTGAAACATCATCTACAGTCTTTTTGCTAACCAAATCCGCTTCAAAGCTATAATCTTTCTCAAATGCTTCTTGATCATAGTAATGAAAGATGTTACTACCATATTGCCTCTTAGCTCTTGTTGGATTGACCCCCGCCACAAACGATACAAAATCACTCATTTGCCTTTTTTCCATATTTTTCTCCACGTTTTTCTGTAATATGATTATATTCTACTAGTTTAAAGGTGTTTTGTCAATATTTTTTTGTAATATATATATATTACTAGATAAACTTGAGAATTTTTAGAAAGTACAGTCTAACTTCTCATGGTAAACGCTTTATCTTCTATACTATCTTCAACATAATATTGCAAAAACAGATGTCTAAAATGTCATTATTATGGATTTGGATGAAGTGAAAAACACGTTCTAAAATAGTGTCTCTAAATGAAAATCAAACGTAGACAAGGCGACACCGACACAGATAGAACTGAAGTTCATCCAATCAAATCAACAGCGTCTTCATTTAATTACCGAAGAGTATAAGCTCATCACAGTAAGATAGCTACTATTATTTATTGTTTTTAACATCAAAAAAAAGAGAACCAATTAGATTCTCTTACCATTACGATTGTCAAACATCTTTTACAGTTAAGTCTTACATTTTCAAGTTCTCCACCATATTGAGGACTTGTTTACGTTATAAAAAGAGTCAAGAAGAGCTCTAACAAAGAAAGGAACAGACTTCGTTCTTTGATTGCTGAACCCAGGCTAAAGTAATCTACTAGATTCTTTTAGCCCACTTTCAGTTGATGATGCCTTCTTCGGAGCTTAAAAAGCGAATGTCATAACAAGCAAATACTGCGTCAACTTGATTACACTAAAATAAGTGGCTCTATAATTTCTGTAGTGGGTAAATTCTTCTCGGAGATTATGGAGTCTTTTTGAATATAGCAAAAAAGTCCCATATGACTTATAATGAAGAGCAACCAAACCACTCATTAGAAAGACTCATATGGAACAATTAGATTATATCAAAGAGTCGCTTGACATTAAAGACCCTAACATCACTTTTGAAAAGACATTTGACAAGTTCTTCACTCACAGAGAGTATCATGCCAAGTTAGATTATGATGCCCCGCAATGCCCTGATTGTCAAGGAAAAATGACAAAGTACGATTTCCAAAAGCCTTGCAAAATTCCCTATCTGGAAATGGCGGGTTGTAAAGTACTGATTCGTCTCAAAAAGCGTCGCTTCAAATGTCAAGCGTGTGGGAAAATGGCTGTCGCTAAGACCTCTCTAGTCAGAGAAAATCATCAGATTCCCAACATCATTAACCACAAAATCACCGACAAACTCATGAGCCGTGAAGCAATGACAAAAATCGCTGAAGACCTGTCTATCTCTGTGTCAACTGTCTATCGGCAACTCAACCGCTTTGAGTGCAAGACCGATTTAACCTGGTTACCTGAGAACATGTCCTGGGATGAGTATGCTTTCAAGAAGGGAAAGATGAGCTTTATTGCCCAAGATTTCGATGCTAACAAGATTATCGCTATCCTTGATGGGCGGACGCAAGCTGTCATCAGAAATCATTTCATGCGGTATTCTCACAAGGTGCGCAGTCGTGTCAAAGTCATCACCATGGATATGTTTAGTCCCTATTATGACATCGCTAAGCAACTGTTTCCTAAGGCGAAGATTGTTCTCGATAGGTTCCACATTGTTCAACAGTTATCTCGTGCTATGAACCGTCTCCGTATCCAAATCATGAACCAATTTGAGCGTCAATCTCACGACTATAAGGCCTTGAAACGTTACTGGAAACTCATCCAACAAGATAGTCGTAACCTAAACGATAAACGGTTTTATCGTCCAACTTTTCGCATGCACTTGACCAATCAAGAGATTGTGCAACGTCTTTTGAACTACTCTGATGAGCTACGTCACCACTATGAACTCTTCCAATGCCTTCTCTTTCATTTCCAAGAAAAGCAGGAGAAACACTTCTTTGAACTCATTTCTGATACCATCAAACAGGTCCATCCCATCTTCAAGACCGTCTTGTCAACCTTTCTAAAAGACAAAGAGAAGATTATTAATGCTCTGAAACTACCTTATTCCAATGCCAAACTAGAGGCCACCAACAACCTTATTAAAGTCATTAAGCGAAATGCTTTTGGCTTTAGGAACTTCGAAAACTTCAAAAAACGGATTTATCTTGCTTTGAACACAACAAAAGAGAAGACCAAACTGGTCCTCTCTCGGTGTTAGCTATAAGTCAACCCACTACAGTTGACAAAGAGCCAAATAAGTTAAAGAGGATGGCTCGAACTCAACCTCTTTAATTTACAATTTCTCAAGAAATGACATCAATACTTCAGCTGATTTCTTTCCTGCTTCAATGATAAAGTCATCAAAGGTGATATTGGCGTCGTGTGCCGCTGTATCGCTCATAGAACGAACGACAATAAAGGGTTTCCCACAGGCTGCGGCGGCTTGAGCAATAGCAGCCCCTTCCATCTCAACAGCTAACACTTCAGGAAAGTGACCTTTAATAACAGCCACCTTATCATTACCAGCGATAAAGCTATCACCAGTGGCAATCAAGCCAACCTGAGCATTGACGTCAGCTTGCTTTAGTACCTCTTTAAAAACCGATACAAATTGACCATCAGACTCATAATAAAGGGGCTGCATGGACATTTGTCCATAATCATAGCCAAAAGCTGTCAAATCGACATCATGATAACTCAACCTATCAGCTACAACCACATCGCCAATAGCCAGGCCATGTGCCACTGCCCCAGCTGACCCTGTATTAATGACAGCATCTACCTGAAAGTGATCCACCAAGATAGCTACTGACATAGCTGACATAACTTTTCCGACACCTGATTGAACCAAGACTAGGCCATGATTTCCAAGACGTCCAGTGTAATAGGTATTTCCTAGAACGTCTTTTTCAGATTTATCCACAAGTTTTTCCACCAAAAGGCGCAATTCCTGCTCCATAGCGGCAATAATTCCAATTTTCATAAATACTTTCTATAAATAAAAGATAGCTGCCAACAAGAGGGCAAAGAGCAGAATGACAATCAAAAGAATGCGATTGATTTTAGCTTGAAAAGCATTTCTTTTGGCATTCTCAATCCGACGACTCTTGATAACCGGCTTATCCTTCTTAGAGGAAAAGAACCCCTTTTTTGTGGGAGGTTCAATGGTCTTCTCTGTTGAAATGACCCTTGTCTCCTGACCATCAAAGTCATCATCATAGAGATCATCAAAATCTTCACCGCGGTTGGCACGGTCAATGATTTCATCTGTTAATAACGGTTTTCCCATAACTGATTATTTCCTCACATGAAGTCCATAATATTGTAAAGCAATAATGGTTTTAGCGTCTTGGATTTGCCCAGAAGCTACCATTGCCATACACTCGTCGTAACTGAGTTCCAAAATCTCAAGAACTTCATCATCATCTTGAGGAAGTGGATTTGGTACCTTTGTTAAATGATTTGCCAAATACAGTTTGATTTTTTCGTTGCAAAAGCCTATCGCTGTGTAAAATTCGTACAAGAAAGTTAAGTCACCGGCATAGCCAGTTTCTTCTTCCAACTCACGCGCGGCAGCCTCTTTTTCAGAACCTGTTTCTCCAATTTCCAATTTTCCAGCTGGAATCTCATAAGAAATACTTTCAATCGCCTTGCGATATTGCTTGACCAAGATAATCTTGTCTTCTGGAGTGACTGCAAGCGTCGCTACGGCTCCCTTGTGAAATACCAATTCACGTTTAGACTGTCCTAAACCATTAGGCAATGCGACATCATCAACTGCTACGGTAAAGATATGTCCTTCAAAAACCATTTCACGCTTTAGCGTTTTTTCTTCAAAATCCATAATAAATCCTCAAAACCACTTTCTATAATCACATAAATTAACTTTCAGAATAAGAAACCGAGATGTGGCCAGCACTCGAGTACGACAAGTCGAAAGCGAGGCTCTATCAAAGTTAATTCAAAAGACTATAACTTATTTTTTGCTTGGATGATGTGGTAATTTAAGAGCGTAAAACTCTTTGTTTTCTTGACGACTACGTCCAATAGCAACACTATCTTTAGGAACATCCTTGGTAATGGTTGAACCAGCAGCAGTCAACGCATTATCTCCCACTTCAAGTGGCGCAATTAAGGTTGATTGGCTACCAACAAAGGCGCTATCACCAATAACTGTCTTGTATTTGTTGCGACCATCGTAATTGACCGTAATTGTACCTGCACCAATATTAACATTTTTGCCAATCTCAGCGTTACCAAGATAAGTCAAATGACCAGATTTAGTATTTTCACCAAGCTTCGATCCTTTAACCTCCACAAAATTTCCGATGTGCACATTATTGGCCAACTCAGAACCTGGACGGATATGCGCATAAGGACCAACTGTCACACCGTCAGCTAGGACACTTTCTTCAATCATCGCATGCGTTATCACAGCATTTGCTCCAATCTCTGAATCGACAACATAAGTACCATTAGTTAGGACAGTTCCGCGACCAATTTTAGTGTGACCTTTAAGCGTAACATTAGCTTCTACAACAACTTCTTCAGCGATTTCAACATCAATATCAATATAAGTGGTATCAGGATTTTGGAAAGACACCCCATTAACCATGTGCATATGGTTGATACGACGGCGCATCACGCCTTCAGCTGTCGCAAGAGCAACACGATCATTCACGCCCAAACTTTCATCAAAATCACGAAGTTTGTAGGCACCTACTTTCTCACCAGATTCTTTGAAAATACCGATAACATCTGTTAGATAGTATTCTCCTTGAGCGTTGTCAGTATTAATATTTTTAAGGGCTTCAAAAAGACGTTTATTATCAAAGAGATAGGTCCCTGTGTTGATTTCTTTGATAGCTTGCTCATAATCATTGGCATCTTTTTGTTCAACAATTTTGGTCACTTCTTGATCTTCGTTGCGAACAATGCGACCATAACCAAATGGATTGTCAGCTTCTGCCGTTAAAATAGTTGCCACATTTTTGTGACTGATATGGTACTCAATCAAACTTTGAAGACTGTCACCTGTAATCAAGGGAGTATCACCGGCGATAACCAAGGTTTGTCCTTCAAGATTTGCCAGTTCTTCTTCAGCCATCATTACAGCATGACCCGTTCCCAATTGTTCAGTCTGCATAGCAAATTGCGATTGTTCTCCAAGAACCTCTTTGACTAGTTCTGCTTTGTGCCCAATAACCGTCACATTTTTTTCAGGATTAATGGCCGAAACAGCACGAAAAACGTGTTCTAGCATGGTAATACCTGCTACCTTGTGCATGACCTTTGGAAGGTCAGACTTCATACGAGTTCCTTTACCCGCAGCCAGAATGATCGCATAATTTGTCATTTTATTTTTTCTCATCAGACCTATAGTCTGACAGCCTTTCCTACATCTTTAAACGATAATTATTATAGCATAATTAAAGGATATACAAAAGCCAAGCTACTAGTCTTGGCTAAATAGGCTATTAATGAATACTATGACGTCATGCTTTCTGCTGCAGCTTCTAGAACTGTCATCACGGATAGGCTGTGAGCTAAGGCTTTTTTCGCCTGATCCCTATTTCTATTAGCTAGCATCTTTTCAAAGGCAACAAATTCTGCATGCATACGATGGTGATTGCTATTATGATTCATCACTTCGGGCTCTTGACCATTCAGGGCAAGACTAATTTCTGGCATAGTATTTGTGGCACCAAGCACCGCCATAGAACCCTGGTTTCCTTGGATAGTCGACTTAATGTCGGCACTACAATCTTTAGCACCAATACAAACTGCCTTGAATTTCCCATAATCAAGCACCAAAATGCCTGAGGTATCCACACCTCTCTCCATGTTTGGCAAATACTCAACCCGCTCAGGTTGTCCAAATAGACCAACAACAAAATGAATGTTGTAGATATTAAGATCACGCAGAGCCCCGCCACCTTTGGCTGGATCAAACGCTGGAGCGATTTCTCCACGCTTAAAGGCGTCATAGCGTGATGAATATTGAGAGTAATTACAATTCACAATCTTGATCTCACCCAGCTGATCGAGCTCATTTTTGATATAGGTGAAATTCTCTAAATATTGATTCGTAATAGCTTCCAGTAAGAAAAGTCCTTTCTCTTCTGCTAGAGCAATCAGGTCTTTTAATTCTGCCAAACGCAAGGTAAATGGTTTTTCACAGATAACATGTTTACCCGCTTCAAGTGCTTTCTTGGCATAGTCATAATGCAAATGGTTAGGAAGTCCAACATAAACCGTATCCACGTCTGAATTGCTCAGTATATCATCGTAATCGCTGCTTGCCTGAGGAATATCATAGGTTTCTGCTAAATCACGCGCTGTTTCAATAGACCTCGGTGTCGACATAATAGCTTCTAAGCTAATCCCCTCAATCTCTCTTAAGACTGGTAAAACCTCCTTGACAATCATACCAGTGCCTAATAATGCTAATTTCATAAACTAATACTATCCTTTCTGGAAACCTTTTCTTCTTTTCATTTTACCAGTAATTCCCCCATAAATCCACCTGTCTTACACTATCCAAAAATAAGTTCGATAAACGTTAAAACCAGATCAATCAACAGGAACTTTATCGCTACTATACGAGCTAGCTACTGGAAGTACAAGGATGACTCAAACATCTGAGCAGCTTGTCCCTCATCAACACACCCTAAAAATTAACATTAGGATAGGCAAGGCCGATGTAAGTAGACTGGAAATTCATTTAATCACATCAAGAAAATTGTTAAAGAATGCAAAGCTAACTGTGTGCAGAAGAAAAACTCTCCGAAAAGTTGTCACACAACACGTTTGAAAGTCTTATTAGGAGATAAATAAGATGATGAAGCATCAGGCAGGCATCAAGAATCTCTGCCAGCAACATCAGAAAACCACTCACCAGCCTCTAAAAAACGATTTTCATTGACGCTATACCAGAAAACAAGCCAGTTCAAAAATGGAAAGTCGGTAGTGCCCAACATTGGTAGACCTTAAACTCAAAAAAACAAGCAAACTAGCCGATATATTCGAATGAATTAACTTTGAAACAAAGAACTGAGATGCGGACAGCACCTGAGTAGGGCAAGGCGAAAGTGACGATGTCTCAACTTTAATTCAAAAGACTATATAATGCTCGCTTACTTTGAGATAAACAAATGATACTCTTTAAACCTCAAAGGCAGACCTTGTTGACTTGATTTGATGACCTTCAAACTGCAATTCTATCTGCATCGGCGTCTCCTAATCTGCTCTTGAGTTTCGTTGAATATCAGTTAATGATCTTTTTCTTCTTGAGCATTTTGTCAAAACTAAAAAAGACAAGCATCAAAACTGACGGTTGTCTTTTTGTTGAACATTTTCGATTCCGTTTTTCCTTACTTTTTAGGGTAAACGACTTTAAATTCCTCTAAAACGATTTTAGAGTTTTCATTAAATGCTAGGTTCGCTTCGGCTAACCACTCGCTGAACAAGGCTTCATGGACTTTCCGCCAATAGGCTAAACTCTTATCACCTTCGCCTTCTTTGAAAGCATGCTCTTTGGAGACATCTTTGAAAGGAAGAACTGAAACTTTAGTGACCTCAATGACACAAACCGCCTCGTCCTGACTATCTAGGATAATATCATAAGTTCCAGCTTCTGGAAGTGGCTCATTATCAACTTCATACAAATCAAAAGCCGATGCTGTCGCTGTTTTTGTACCTTCCAAAACCAAGTTTGCGAGTAAATCTGGTTCAGCACCAAAGGCCCAAGCATCCATTTCATCCCCAATACTAGGATTCATTTGTTGGTATTTTTGCCACATTTCCAATGCTTTCATCTTGTTCTCCTTTTTAATTGACCAATACGGTTTTAGTCATGTCTCAAAACAACTCAATCGTTCTCTTATCTTACCAATGTTCCTACTCCAACAGTTTAACATAAGCCATATCAAGTTGCTCGATACTTTCAACTTTACTTGTTTCTTTACCACTATTAGATAGAAAACTTTCGTCTTTTTGATGCTAAAGCCCTACTAGGATAGTTTCTTAATATCGGTTGTCAAATCCTTCCTCTATCCAAAAGGATAAAAAAGATAACTCCTAGCCTGTAACATTAGAAACAACTCTAAGTGCCAGTTTATTTCAAACTCCACCCTCCATCGATTTTGACGATTTCGCCCTGCATGGATGCCAGTTTCCCTGAGGCTAGCATGAGGGTTAATTCAGCAATTTCAGCTGGTTGTGTCCATCTACCAATAGGTGTTGCTTGAGCCACCCAATCAGCCAAGCCTCCAGGTTTAAAATCCGCTGCCGTCATCGCAGTTTTCACTGCACCAGGAGCTATTCCAAAAATCTGAATGCCATCCTTGGCATAATCCAAAGCCAGTTGGCGGGTGAAACCAGCTAGGGCGTGCTTTGAGGAGGTGTAGGCCGCACCACCGCCACCGGCCATAAAGCTAGCGATGGAACACATATTGATGATAATCCCTGATTTTCTTTCGACCATTTTTGTCAAATAGTGGCGAGTTAGGTTAACTGCTGCAAAAAAATTAGTCTCCATTACCTCTTGTAACTCCTCTTCAGAAGTATCTAACAAGGGTTTGTAATCATCCAAGATTCCTGCTGTGTTACATAGGATATCTACTTGTGGAACCTGTTCATAGAGCGCAGCCAGATTATCTCTCAAGTCCATTTGGAAAAACTGAAAACGATGATGAAATAAGTCAGGCTTTGCTGACTTATCGACACCATAAACCGCGTAGCCCTTTTCCAAAAAAAGACTTGCTTGGGCTTGACCGATTCCTGATGCTACACCTGTGACAAGAACGGCTTTAGTCATGCACTTCAATCCAATCTTCAGCAAGAACATCACAAGGCGTCGGACTCCACATGCTAAAGCCTTCTCCATCACCAGTCACATTGATGAGAAAATAAGGTGTCGCTTCCAGTTTTTGACCGTTCACTTCAATGGTATCAAAGAGTTGCACATAGTTTTCAGCACCTCCCCAACCGGTGCGAACGTATTTTTTCTTTGCTTTTAATCCTGGTAATATTTCGTCAAATGTCATGGTTTTCTCCTTACAATATGCTAAGGTCATTCTATCATAATTTCCAAGTAAGAGCACAATGCTTTGTATTAGCATCGTATTTTTATCATGAATTTCTATTTATTCTATGATAAGATAAGAATGCTAAATAAGATTTAATGGTTAAAAGGGGAGTGTTCAATGACTAGGAAAAATAAGCGTTTAAGCAAGTTTACCCACAAACAATTCAGAAAGAAACTCTTTATTGCAAGTACTTTTCTATTCCTATCACTCGCTGCTATCTTTATCCTTCGTTACTCTAAAAACAATCTCCAAGGAACCTGGTCCAGTCCTTACATCAGTCAACTGTTAGAAAAAAAACTTAACCAAAATTTATCCAAATGGGCACAGGATGAGCAGGTTAATGACTACATCACCGATATTTCTACAACCGTTACAATCTCCAATGCGCAAGGGCGTTTTATCGTCACCTGTGAACTCGATCGTGAAGCTCTGGCAAAAAAGTTATCCCAACAAAGTAGTCAACATCAAAGCATAAGCGATTGGTATCAACTAGTTGATCAAACGCTTGCTAAAAACGTAGCCTCACTGGATGGCACTTATAACCCACAGTCAGCCCAACTAACCATACCACTCTTTCAGACAGATCTTGACCCTTTGTTTCATAACATGTCCATTACCAAGGTTAATACGCCTAAAGTAACAAACGATCAGTTTCAAAAAGGAGACACCCTCACCTATGAAGTTGTGGATCATGGTCAACAGTTAGTGTTTAAGTCCAAACACCATGAACACAGTATTGTTTTTAATAAAGAATAAAAGGCTGAGGAAACTCCAGCCTTTTAAATGTGCCAAATAAATGGCTCACAATCAATGAAAATCACAATCAGAGCAGTCAACATCAACAGAGGTAGAACTAAAACTCATCAAACCAACTTGGTTTGGCTTTCATATTCAAAACCTATCGAATGTCTTATCACTTGCCGATCTCTTTGATACTTCTATAGCTGACAACATAGAACACCAACATTCCTAAAACTAAGGCGCAAAGAGGTATCCAAGTGGACCACAATTCGCCACTAAGTATTCTCATGGCTATTAATTTCTTAATCACACCTAATAGTAAAAATGCTAAAATCGGGAAGGTGGCAGCCCTGATTGCTCTTTTCTTCAGGGATAAGAGGAGCACCACTATACTGGTCACGATGACAAATACCCAATCAACTACTTCTGGAAATGTAAGATAAATCCCCTTATCTCCAACGATATCAGGTAAGCGGAAAATAACATTAAAGAGTATAATTGATCCAACAACGATCAAGCCCATAATCACCTTAGACTGTTTTTCTTTGAAAAGAAATTTTGGTAACACTGTAAACACTATCCAGCAAATCAGCGAAGCATTGATACAAGACGCCACGAACATCAATAATTCCAATTGAAAATGACCTGTCTCTGAAAATAAAACAAGGATTTCAATACCAAATAAGATAAATACCGCACTAAAATAAATACTTGCTATGTCCTTAATAGCGACTTTTGGAGCATTCTTTAACAGCTGGTCTGCCATTTCCTTAGAATCCGTTCCGAAGAAGTCCATCGCCGATAAACCATCCTTTTCTGCCACTTTAAGATCACTAGCCATAACATAAAGCTGTTCCAAAATAGTTTTTTCATCTTTGAAGAAGGATTTTAAGATCATATACTCTTGAATAGTCTTAAAATAACGTTTATTTTCAGGTGTCAAGCTGTCTATAATGCTATTCGTTTTATCTCTTAATACCTGTTTTTCATTTTTCATCATGCGCTCCTTTCTGAAGCTGTCCCACTTTTTCTACAAGACTAGACCATTCCTGCCAAAACTCTGTCAGATAAGTTTCTCCGTCTCGTGTGATGGTAAAATACTTACGGTCCGGTCCATCTGATGATGGCTTTATCCGACCTTTGATATAGTCTTTTTTTTCCAACTTTTGAAGGAGTGGATAGACTGTTCCACCAACCATATTTTCAAAACCTGATTGTCTCAACTTTTGGACTAATTCATAGCCATAAATTTCATTTTGAGAAATAATCTCTAGTACACACCCATCCAAAACTCCCTTTAATAACTGCGTTTGTCTCACATACGTTCTCCACTTTTACTCATTATCATCTGAAAAGATTCCTATTAGGTAACATAGACCTATGATTGCCATTGGTAAACCAATATACCATATCTTAATGATAACTCCTAAAATAATGGCATTCACAAGAAAAACCATCCCAATTATCTGATTTGTTTTCATAAAGACCCCCTAGTTTGTTTTACTTACTAGTCAACAAGTTAATTATAATACTTTTTGACTACTTTGTAAAACAAACTAGCCTTTTCTAAACTAAAAAAGAGACTGGGACAAAAATCGATCATTCGGAAGAATGCGATTTCATCATCTCAGTCTCTTTAGCTTATGAGCGTCCTAACAGTTTTTTGACAGCATCAATAGCTTTTTTCTTGAATGGATTTGGATAATACCTGAATGTCCCCATTTTACGAACAATGTAACCATTAAAATTCTGTTTGAAACGAAGGACACCATCACTGCCATCAAACACCCCTTGAATACCTAGGAAATTGTAAGTTGGAATACCACGTTTAATAGCTTCCAACATGACATGTTCTTGCAGAGCTACAGGAGCGTAAAATTTATTAAACTCAGTATAAGAACCACTAAAAAGATAAATGGCCTCACGCTCCGTGTATACAAAGAGACTCCCTGCCATAACAACATCTTCCGATCCATGCTCTGCGATCAAATCTTTAGCTTCTAAAATCCGCTTTTCAAAAGTCTCAGCTTGTGCCTGATACTCTTTTTTCATATTTTGATATTTTCGAGAATCAGGATTAGTAGTTAATTTGTCTTCTAAATCAGCTAACCTAGCGGATAAACTTCCGAGATCTTTTTGAAGATTTGCCAAATAATCTTGGAAATTAATTTCTGCCACCATGAATTCGCAATTGTCACCGAAAGCATCATAAAAATCTTCGTAATAGTCCAAAGGTTTATCCGAATACTCACGACGTTCAGATGTTGACGATGTAATCTCTTTGAAAATGGAGAGTTCTGAACGCTCTAACTGACGCAATTTAATGCCAAATGATGCTACTTTATTAGCTAAGGGTTTTCCTTTTTTAGAAAAAGATTTGCGCAAAGTCTGTGGCGTAATACCCTCTAAACTCTTTACGTATAGCCAATCTGGCTCACCAGTAGAATAACCTGTCCGCAAACCATCATGACTAAATCCTAGGCTTGTTAACATTTCTAACAATTCTTTATGCTCATCTCCAACCGGCTCTCCATCACTGGTAAAAGTTTGGTAGGTATCATAAGGTTTAATGATCAACTCCAGAGCTCCATTTTTCTTAGCAAAGTCTTGTAAGTCTTTGTAGAAGGCTTTCAAATAGGTCCAGTCACTACTTGCAGGCCCTGTATTCATCTCCATGTGCTGACCTCCAGCCATGGCTTTACTGTATAAAATCCCTGCTACTTGAATACCTCCGTCAGCCTCAAAGCCCATAAAACGAGTTAAAAATCCTCGCTTACTAAGAAGCTCTGCCATTTCCAAAGACTGCGTAAATGAAATCTCTGAAAAATGCGATAAGGCATTGCTATATTGTTCTTTACTTAATTCTACTAATACCATGTTAAATCCTTCTCTATAATGTTTCCTTATTATTATAACAAAAATGAGACCAAGACAAGGCTCCTAATCAACCGAAACATTCCAAACCTCTTATCATCACGCCCACAAAGTCCGCAAAAGAGGTTATGGTTTGGAAAAATCAAACAAACAGTTAGAAAGGAGCAGCATCTTTCCATATTCAAAGGCAATCAGGAACCATCCACTTGACATTCCTCCTATTGTCTTTAATCAGTTATGACCTCATTCCCAACAAAAAGAGGTCTAGCGATCCCAAATATTGATACATGAATAATCTTATCACGGCACAGATGTTATCATTATTATTTAAACCTTTGCCAGAACTAGCAAACACTTACGATTATTAGCAATAAAAAACACGAGGAGCTCCTCTTGTTTTTTAGTTATTAACCAATGACACTACCATTTGGCACACTGTCATCAACGGTCAAGACAGTCAATTGGTCATCGTACTCAGCTGAAAGAATCATACCTTGACTGATGTATTTTTTCATCATTTTGCGTGGTTTTAAGTTGGCAACGATTTGCAACTTCTTACCTACGAGTTCTTGTTCATTCGGATAATATTTAGCGATACCAGAAAGAATTTGACGATCCTCACCATCTCCAGCATCCAAACGGAAGCGAAGCAATTTATCAGATCCCTCTACCTTTTCCACTTCCTTCACTTCAGCGACACGGATTTCAAGCGCCTCAAAAGTATCAAATTTGATTTCATCCTTTTGAGATTTGAGTTCTACCTTTTCTGGAATCCATTCTTTTTCTGCTGCCGGTTTGCCAGCATTCATTTGATCCTTGATGTAGTTAATCTCCATTTCCATATCAAGACGTGGGAAAATGGGTGTTCCTTTTGCAATCACTTGAGCACCACTTGGCAGTCCTGAAAGTTCAAGATTTTCAAGATCGAAATCATTTCCCAAACCAAGTTGTTCCATAATAGCGTTTGATGTTTGCATCATAAATGGTTGAAGGAGATGAGCGACTACGCGTAAGCTAGCTGCCAGATGTGCCATGACAGCCGCCAAACGTGCCTTATCGCCATCTTCTTTAGCCAAGACCCAAGGGGCTGTTTCATCGATATACTTGTTGGTACGAGAGATAATATTCCAAACGGCTTCTAAAGCTCTTGGATAATCTACGGCGTCCATATTTTGATGATAGAGTTTGATATTGTCAGCTACAAAGTCAGCCAAGTCAGCATCAAATGCTGTCACGTTTTCTTTGTAATCAGGAATGCTACCACCAAAGTATTTGTTAATCATCGCAACCGTACGGTTAAGAAGGTTACCAAGGTCATTTGCCAATTCATAGTTAATCCGCCCAACATAATCCTCTGGTGTGAACGTTCCATCAGATCCAACAGGGAGACTGCGCATCAGATAGTAGCGCAACGGATCAAGGCCAAAACGTTCTACCAACATTTCTGGATAAACGACATTACCTTTTGATTTAGACATTTTCCCATCTTGCATAACAAACCAACCATGGGCTACCAAACGATTTGGCAATGGTAACTCAAGCGCCATCAGAATGATTGGCCAGTAAATAGAGTGGAAACGTAAGATATCCTTACCAACCATGTGATTAACTTCTGGATTTACAGTAAAGTCCCAAGTCTTACCTGCCTCATCCGTCCATGATTTAGTGACAGTATCCGCCAACCAGAATTGCTCAAAGTTCGCTGAATCAGCTTGACCATAACCAAGGGCTGTTGCATAGTTGAGAAGAGCGTCAATCCAAACGTAAACAACATGTTTAGGATTTGAAGGCACTTGAACGCCCCAAGTAAAGGTTGTACGTGAAACGGCAAGATCTTCTAAACCAGGCTCGATAAAGTTTTTTAACATTTCATTCATGCGACCATTGGGACTGATAAAATCAGGATTAGCCTTGTAAAAAGCAACCAATTTATCAGCATATTTGCTAAGCTTGAAGAAATATGATTCTTCAGAAACTAGCTCCACTTCATGCCCAGATGGCGCCACACCACCGACAACGTTGCCCTCATCGTCACGATAAACTTCTGCTAATTGACTTTCTGTGAAGAACTCCTCATCAGAAACAGAGTACCATCCCTGATATTCTCCAAGATAAATATCTCCTTGTTCCAAAAGGCGTTCAAAAACCTGCGCCACCACTTCCTCATGATAATCGTCAGTTGTACGGATGAATTTATCATACGAAATATCAAGTAAATGCCACAATTCTTTAACGCCGACAGCCATGCCATCAACATAATCTTGAGGAGTAATACCTGCTTCTTCAGCCTTAGACTGGATTTTTTGGCCATGTTCATCCAGACCTGTTAGGTAAAACACATCATTATTCATCATGCGTTTGTAACGTGCTAAAACGTCACAAGCAATGGTTGTATAAGCAGAACCGATATGTAATTTCCCAGATGGGTAATAGATCGGTGTTGTAATATAAAATGATTTGGTCATTATTTAATATCCTTTCCGTGCAAATGAGACACGACTATTGTAACACTTGATTATAGCATATTTTCATATCAGATTTCAAAGAAATGACAACTGTCAGACAGAATTAAAATCCGTAAGAGCGGCATGCATCTGCCATAAGAGTTCATGAAAAGTATGGCTTTTTTGATGCTGTCACTGACACAACCGGTCAAAAAGAGGACAAACATTATCATATAAGCAACGTTTGTCAAATGAAGCCTCTCTTCAAAAACTGAGCGAATCTCAAACCACTAATCATTGAGCAATCCCATCTAAACCTTACAATAAGACTATTCCTTAGTTTCTTCTACTTCTTTAGGATTTATCTCAACACGATTAAGGTAATTGTCTTTTCCGAGCTCACCTTTAAAGCTATCCCCTACGGTTAGGAACGGTAAGTCATCCAAGTTTTTGCTAGAAGCCTTGATTTTATAGATATTACCATCTGAAGATACATAATAAACGGTTGTCCCTGAAATGATTTGACTCGCTAGATGATCCACCTGACCTGAGATTACTGTTATTTTCTTTCCAGTATTCCCAATAGTGGCCAATCGGTCTGTATCCACATCTGTAAATTGTGATAAAAGGCTGACCATATCATTGTTAACCGTCACTTGTTGGTAATCTTCAGCATCTACCAAAGCATAAGATTTCACTAAACCAGCGTCATCTTTGAGAGACACTAGATAGAAAGCTTTTCCATCAAGTTTTACTAAAGTTGGTGCTGTCGCCTGATATTTTTTCTCCTGTACTTCACCTTCAGCAGAAGCTTGAGCAGCTGATTCCGTTGCAGAAGCTAACTTGTAGTTGGTCACTTGGCGTGTACGCATGTTGACTAAGATAAATCCTAGATTTGATGAATCGGCTGTTACGGAAGTAATACCTGTATAAAGGTAAATATCACCATCAATAGCGATATAATTATACAAATCAGTCGTCTCCTTAACACCTGTCTGACTAAACAAGGTATTGAAGAAGCCATCCTGATAAGTGTAATGATCATCAACACGCATCATAACATTTTCAGCTGAATAAACCCTATCAACCCATTTAGGAATATCTTTCAATTCATAAAATCGACTCTTACCAGTCACCGCATCCATAAGTACCATACCACTAGGGTCTTGAGACATCAAACCAAACCTAGGTTTGAAAGTCGTCGCCACATAATAAGGATGACCTTCGTCATTAACCTCAAAGGAAGGATCTGCAAAAATTTTCGTTGGAAACTGCAATCTTAAATGACGCTTGGTATCCCTAAAGAGATATTCTGAGTCTGAATAACGCATGGCTTCCTCTAAACGAACCAATTGCGCCTTACCTGTTGTCTGGTTGACCTTGACGTAGTAATCAATCCCTTGCTTGCGATTAGATAACCACTTCCAAAAACTCTTGTATTCCAATGGTGAGACACGAAACGGCTGATTACCTATCGTAATCTGACGGTAAGCATCTGAAATGCCAAACTGCGATACCTTGTCAATTGTACCAAGATAAGTATCGCCAATTTTCTTAGCAGACTTACGATCCAAAAGAGCCAAGGTTGATAAATCTGTCTCGGGAAAATCCTTCTCAAAAGAAGCATTTTTAACAGAAATCACATTGGCATAACTTCGCGCTCTAAAAACACGTGACTGGGTCACATTTAAAAGGAAAATACCAGCAAAGATAGCAATAGTCCCAAGCAGTAACCATTTAAATGCTCTAGTTAATTTAGGAATTGGTGTTATGGCAAATCGTACACCTCCTTTAAATGACTTTTGACCAAGGTTTGCTCTTTTTAGCCAGTCATCTTTGGGAAATTTGGCAAGATAAGCCAAAGCAACGGCTAACCAAGCACCTAATATTAAAAATATCCAAAACGCTTGACTAAAAATGGACAAGGGCGGTAAATAAAACCAGTACCAAACCGCCATAAACAATAGCCAACATAAGCCTAAAAACTTCTTCTGCATTGCACAACCTCCCAAATAGAATTGAGTAAATTATATCACAAAATCACTTTGAACAGGCTGTTTCACTGTTATCTTATACTCTTCGACAACCACAAACAGATCTTGTTGACTTGATTTGATGACCTTCAGTTCTATCGGCATCGACGTCACCTAGTCTGCTTGTAATCGTCATTGCGTATGATAACTTGTCCGCGCTAATCTTTACCACTAGAAGACGGCAAAGATACTAAGACTTCCTCACTAGATTTCCGTTGTGTTAAAGTGGAGGTATCTTGTTAAGCCGTTAGGAGTTTTCACGCTAGAAGACATCACAAAACTGACCAAACACTTAGTTTAGAACACATCACTACTTTCTTGTGAAAAAAGGCAAGCTTTTCTAGAAATGAATGTCTATGACTGTTTACCTACTTTCTATGGAAATGTTCACGAGTGAAACATCCTTTTGGTTCATCTATTTTAGATAACATCTTATCAAGGTATGTGGAACGCTAAACGTCGAATATTGAAAATAACATCACTAAAAAATGAGCAGTCAAGACGCAGTATTTGAAATTGATATCAATAAGGCAAAGTCAGACATATCTATTTTGGTCAATAGCAAAAAAAGTCATGGCGTCATTATGACCAACGATGCCACCGATTTCACTCAGTTATGAGACTAGGCAATTTGAAAAATAGCTCAAATCCTGAGCTCCTCTTTGAGTTTGAGGCAAATGGCCTCTATACACGTCATCTTCACGTTCTTCTAATCAGAGCCGTTCACCGTTTTCAGTCTGCCAGTTAAATCAATGACCGTATCGAGATTAATTTGAGACACTAGGAAACACGGCAACTCTTATACCAGAAAGATCCTGTTCAAGCGTCGTCATCACACGACTTCAGTGAAGTCAGACCAATCCAGTATCGTAGCATTCTAGAGACATAAAAAAGGCAATCCAATGAAACCACACACGATTGCCTCTAAGCATCACTTCATCAGAATAATGTATTGAATCGGTTACACTAAACTAGACAGAATTTATAAAGTGTTCTAATAGTAATCAAAAACAGGAGAAATGTATGTCTAGAAGAGTACGTCGTCAATTCACTGATGACTTTAAACAACAAATCGTTGACCTTCACAATGCAGGTATGAAACGTAGCGAAATCATCAAAGAATATGATTTAACCCCCTCAACCTTTGACAAATGGGTGAGACAAGCTAAAACAACTGGTTCCTTCAAATCGGTTGATAATCTAACAAATGACCAACGGGAGCTCATAGCTCTTAGAAAACGCAATAAAGAACTCGAAATGCAGCTAGACATCCTAAAGCAAGCGGCAGTGATTATGGCACAAAAAGGCAAATAATCACTGCTAACAAGGATAAATACAGCATTTCAGCCATGTGTCGTTGGTTGAACCTCCCTCGTTCTAGCTATTACTACAAAGCCATAGAGCCAGTATCGGAAACTGAGCTTGAAGAAAAAGTTAAGCAGATTTTCCTTGAGAGCAAATCTAGATATGGTGCTCGAAAGATCAAGAAATGTCTGGAAACAGAAGGAATCCTCTTGTCTCGTCGTCGCATTCGTCGGATCATGAAGCGATGGAATCTCGTATCTGTTTACCAGCAGACTACCTTCAAGTCGCATTCTAAAGGGAAAAATGAAGCACCCATTCCAAATCGCTTAGCCAGACAATTCAATCAAGAAAGACCACTTGAAGCGATTGTAACAGACTTGACTTATGTCCGTGTTGGTAAGCGCTGGGCTTATGTTTGCTTGATAATAGACCTCTATAATCGTGAAATCATTGGTCTGTCAGTCGGTTGGCAGAAGACTGCAGAGCTCGTAAAGCAAGCGATTCAGAGTATCCCTTATGCCCTAACCAAGGTCAATCTTTTCCATTCTGATCGTGGTAAGGAGTTTGATAATCAGCTGATTGATGAGGTGTTAGGAGCATTTGGAATTACCCGTTCACTTAGTCAAGCAGGCTGTCCTTATGATAATGCCGTGGCTGAAAGTACTTATCGTTCCTTTAAAATTGAGTTTATTAATCAAGAAATCTTTCATTCGCTTGAAGAACTAACTCTCAAAACCAAGGACTACGTCCACTGGTGGAATCATCATCGCATTCACGGTAGTCTCAACTATCAAACCCCCATGGCTAGGCGAGTGATCGCTTAACAAAAACACTTTATAAAAATTGTACAGAAAAGTGTTGCCTTTTCATATTAACTCATCATTCATCACAAACGTTACGATTAAAGGTCTACCCAAAATCGATAAAGTTATCCATGCACTATCATTTGATATTTTATCAATAATCCGCTAAATAAAGTGTTGGTACTGCAAACCTTTCAAACTATCAAATCATAATGAACAAGACAGCAGCCAGTAAATAACCGTTGTATAAACAATAAGTTTTGTCGTAAGCTTTGATATACTTGGACAAACGGCAAAAAAAGCCCTCAGCGAGGACTTAAACATCTTACAATTTTTTTAAAATATTCTTTGGATTATAAAGTGGCCCTTTTCTCACACCTATCATCAAGTAACCATTTAAAACAACGAGAGGAAGCAAAACAAACACCAAGGATAATTCCCCAAATTGTTTACTAAGGATCGTTGAACACATGGCACCTAAGGAAAAAGTAACTAAGATAAATAAAATATTACGACCGTCTTTTCTGACCTTAGTATCTTTTTCAATAAATCCTTTAACCCAGTAATAAGCAGCATTTTTGATATTGCCAGTCATCATGACCGTTGCAAATGGGGTACCACGGATCGATTTAAACGTATCAACCTGTAAGGACATAAAAAGTGCCAAGATGCCAACGATAACATAAGGATGGAAGAACTCCAAGCCCAGCACAGCGATCAACCCTAAAACCGTCAATGTTAAACTCGAAAACAAATGCCAATGAAATCGATTTTTAAGAATCCAAGATTTGAAAAAGTAAGTTAAGACTTGTCCAGCCATAAAAACAATAATGGGTATTAAAAACTTAATGGCTTCAATCAAGCTACCTTCTGCTAGCCTGATTCCCATCATCAAAAGATTTCCAGTTTGGACACCTGCAAAACGGCCACCCTGAGTTAGATAAGTAAAAGCATTTATAAAGCCACTAATAAAGGTTACTAAAAAAGCACAGAATATACTTTCGTAGATATGATAAGGTTTCTGTCGAAACATTGTTCCACTCATTCTAAGATACGGAGGATGTGGGATTCGAACCCACGCACGCTTTGACACGTCTGACAGTTTTCGAAACTGTTCCCTTCAGCCTAACTTGGGTAATCCTCCATCAAAATTTAAGACCATAATCATCTTTGAATAAATAGCACAAAGACAATTATTATCCTTAATAGTTTTACCAAAAGTCTATCTATTCGTCAATACACCAAAAGTCTGATCTTATAATCAGATTCCAAAAGCGATTTATCTAGTCACTCATTTACTGTCCATTTAGTTTAATAAAATAGATGAATCATAGGATTAAGACAGCGCTCAAAATACCCAACACCTCTACTTGTTTTAAAATCCGTAAAAAGTTCCAAGTCATTTGAAAAGGCAACACTTTTCTGTACAATTTTTATAAAGTGTTTTTTCTTAAGCGATCACTCGCCTAGCCATGGGGGTTTGATAGTTGAGACTGCTGTGAATGCGCTGATGATTCCACCAGTGGACGTAGTCCTTGGTTTTAAGATTTAGTTCTTCAAGCGAATGAAAGATTTCTTGATTAATAAACTCAACTTTGAAGGAACGATAAGTACTTTCAGCCACGGCATTGTCATAAGGACAGCCTGCTTGACTAAGTGAACGGGTGATACCGAATGCTCCTAACACCTCATCAATCAGCTGATTATCAAACTCCTTACCACGATCAGAATGGAAAAGATTGACCTTGGTTAGGGCATAAGGGATACTCTGAATCGCTTGCTTTACGAGCTCTGCAGTCTTCTGCCAACCGACTGACAGACCAATGATTTCACGATTATAGAGGTCTATTATTAAGCAAACATAGGCCCAGCGCTTACCAACACGGACATAAGTCAAGTCTGTTACAATCGCTTCAAGTGGCCTTTTTCGATTGAATTGTCTAGCTAAGCGATTTGGAATGGGTGCTTCATTTTTCCCTTTAGAATGCGACTTGAAGGTAGTCTGCTGGTAAACAGATACGAGATTCCATCGCTTCATGATCCGACGAATGCGACGACGAGACAAGAGGATTCCTCCTGTTTCCAGACATTTCTTGATCTTTCGAGCACCATATCTAGATTTGCTCTCAAGGAAAATCTGCTTAACTTTTTCTTCAAGCTCTGTTTCCGATACTGGCTCTATGGCTTTGTAGTAATAGCTGGAACGAGGGAGGTTCAACCAACGACACAAGGCTGAAATGCTGTATTTATCCTTGTTAGCAGTGATTATTTGCCTTTTTGTGCCATAATCACTGCCGCTTGCTTTAGGATGTCTAGCTGCATTTCGAGTTCTTTATTGCGTTTTCTAAGGGCTATGAGCTCCCGTTGGTCATTTGTTAGATTATCAACCGATTTGAAGGAACCAGTTGTTTTAGCTTGTCTCACCCATTTGTCAAAGGTTGAGGGGGTTAAATCATATTCTTTGATGATTTCGCTACGTTTCATACCTGCATTGTGAAGGTCAACGATTTGTTGTTTAAAGTCATCAGTGAATTGACGACGTACTCTTCTAGACATAAATTTCTCCTGTTTTTGATTACTATAGAACACTTTATAAATTCTGTCTAGTTTAGTGTAACCGATTCATTTTCCGTTAGCTTTTTAAGGCATCCGCACCATTCAAACATAATGATGGACCTTGTCAATAATTTAAACTTGCATTCAAATCCTTTAAAAAAATGCTAAGATTGCATGAAATGGCATTTGTCTTTTTCAATATTTCGTACCATAGAGCAAATCCCACTTCTCGCTATACCAGAGCATTTTTGTTATAATAATAGGCATTGAAAACCAATAGTAAGCATTGCTAACGTCTTAAGCAACCCTGCTAACCAAACTAACTATTCATTTTCACCAAAAAGCAAGCTACTTATAGGAAAGGATCCACTTCATGAAACTGATTTCCTGGAATATCGATTCACTCAATGCAGCCTTAACCAGCGATTCGAGCCGCGCCCTTCTATCTCGAGCTGTTATTGAAACACTTGTTAAAGAAGATGCCGACGTCATTGCGATTCAAGAAACTAAATTATCGGCAAAAGGACCTACTAAAAAACATTTAGAGATTTTACTAAGTTATTTTCCCAACCATCATAATATTTGGCGCTCCTCAGAAGAGCCTGCTCGTAAAGGGTATGCTGGGACTATGTTTCTTTATAAAAATAACTTGAACCCAATCGTCAGTTTTCCTCACATCGGGGCACCAACGACAATGGATATTGAAGGACGTATTATTACGCTTGAATTCGATGACTTTTTTGTCACACAAGTCTATACACCCAATGCTGGCGATGGCTTAAAGCGTCTAAGCGATAGACAGATCTGGGACGAAAAATATGCTGATTATTTAGCAGAGCTGGACAAGCAAAAACCTGTTCTCGCCACAGGTGACTATAATGTTGCCCATAAAGAAATCGACCTTGCGAACCCAGCTTCAAACCGGCGCTCTCCTGGCTTTACAGATGAGGAACGTCAGGGCTTTACTAATCTCCTTGACCGTGGCTTTACAGATACCTTCCGGCACATCCATGGTGATATTCCTAACGTTTATAGCTGGTGGGCCCAACGCAGTAAAACCAGTAAAATCAATAACACAGGTTGGAGAATTGACTACTGGTTGACATCTAATAGAATCGTTGATAAAGTAACCAAGTCAGAAATGATTTCTTCCGGTACTCGCCAAGACCACACACCAATCGTTTTAGAAATTGATTTATAAATCACAACTACTTGTTTAACTACGGAGTTAGCCAAGGCTTATAAGACAAAACTCACTACTTTTGACGTTCAGTTTGTCCACGGCAATGCCTGAGTTTTCCTGTTCTTTCTTGGTTTCTTTACACTGGCACTGGCTTTACTATATTCTGTTTTATGATACTCACCTCATAAACTAGAATGAAATAAAAACAGGACAACTCTGATATATCCTTAAAATAGTGTATTCATTGGATTTTCGCTAAATACCTCCAGAAAAGTATTGCCTAACTGCGATACCTTTCTGGAGGTATTTTTATCCTATTCTTGTTTGATGAAATAATAGGTGCTACCCCACAATACCCATCACAAAATTTGTGCTTTAGTTCTATAGATTTAGCCATTTCGGCCAAGTACCACGACTTTTAAGATAATAACTCATGAAGCATCATTCACTAATATTAAATATCGTGCTAACTAGCATATAAATATGATGCTTAAACATCCCAAATCTATCAATAAATTTGATACCTTATGACTATACAAGCCCTCTAAACTATGACGATTTCGATATGAAGCTCTAATGACGCTAATAGCTTCACTAAAAGCTATGACAAAGTCTTAGAAACACATTTAAGTCTTTACAAGAAACTTCCATAATCAGTCTCTGTTGACCATTGAGTTTCAAATAAAAACATCCAGTCCTCATATGATCTCTTATGGTTTGTTAATCACTCCATCAAGTGTCTCGAAGCCCCTGGTTTTAGCCTCTCTTTTCGGCGGATCTTTGAGCTATCTCATCAATGTATGCTTGATAATAAGTGACTACTCATTGATCTTTTTCATGGATTTAACGCAATTTGTTTCAGTACGCGTGTAACAGTCGAACAGTAATTGCAAAATTGGTGCACAATCTCAGCTTTGGACCATTCTTGTTTTAACAATAGAAACATGCTTATCAAAGCTTTCTATACCTTACCTTGGTTGTGCAACCTTTAATATATCTAAATAGGCCTTTTTCTGTTGCTCTGCAGTTTGCAACGCGGCATAAATTATTGTGTTATTGCCCATTTAAGAAACAGCAATTCACGGCGCCACTAGAGCGTCTTTCATTTTATCTACTAAAACAGGCCATCCCATTCAGCGTAAAACTCTTTTAAAAACTCCTCCATAAAAGCATGTCGTTTTTCTGCCAATTGTCTACCTGTCGCTGTATTCATTAAATTCTTTAGCAACAATAATTTTTCATAAAAATGTGCAATAGCTGTTGATTCCTGATCACGGTACTCTTCCAGGGTCATCTCGCTACGGATGTTAGTACCAGGAACATGAATAAGATGCCCTCTACTCCCAGCATATGCCATTGTTCTTGCAATTCCAATGGCACCAATTGCATCCAAACGATCCGCATCTTGGACTACTTGACCTTCTAATGATAAAACCTTATCACGATTTAGTCCACCCTTGAATGACATATATTGAACAATGTCTAAAATAGACTGTTTATCATCTCCCGAAACCCCATGATCGTCTAACCAGTCCAAAACTTTTTTCAAGCCAGCAGACTCTGACTCATTGAGTTTACCATCTGCTACATCATGCAGTAATGCTGCTAATTCACAAATAAAAAGATTAGCCTTTTCCTTTTTAGCAATCCCTACAGCTAATTTGCGAACCCGATCAATATGCCACCAATCATGCCCTGAAGAATCAGCACCTAAAACAGCTTTAACAAAAGATTCTGCTTCACGAATGATACTCGCGTCATCCATCTAATAACTCCTAATAAGAACGTTTCCCGAAAATATCATCGGGAATATCATGGAAACCTTTTCCCTCTTCAAAATTTTGAAATTTTCCTTGAAGAAAGCGGTAAGCATCTAAGCGACTCTCATATCGAATAACGGCTTCCTTAGCACGCAGATCTTCATCCTCTTCCCAAACCTGTTGACTAGCCTTCATAGCTCCTTCATTAATGACTACCTGGGTGTTGACCCATTCTTTAAAATCATTTAAAAATTGTTCTTCCCTAGACATAAACTACCTCAAACTGTTAAATTAATAAAACTATTATATCATGATTAATCGACTAATGATTAAACGGGCTCTATAATTTCTGTAGTGGGTAAATTCTCCTCGGAGATTATGGAGTCTTTTTGAATATAGCAAAAAAGTCCCATATGACTTATAATGAAAAGCAACCAAACCACTCATTAGAAAGACTCATATGGAACAATTAGATTATATCAAAGAGTCGCTTGGCATTAAAGACCCTAACATCACTTTTGAAAAGACATTTGACAAGTTCTTCACTCACAGAGAATATCATGCCAAGTTAGATTATAATGCCCCGCAATGCCCTGATTGTCAAGATAAAATGGCAAAGTACGACTTCCAAAAGCCATGCAAAATTCCCTATCTGGAAATGGCGGGTTGTAAAGTACTGATTCGTCTCAAAAAGCGTCGCTTCAAATGTCAAGCGTGTGGGAAAATGGCTGTCGCTAAGACCTCTCTCGTCAGAGAAAATCACCAGAT